>DATJBC010000271.1:0-5443 GCA_035515515.1 Acidimicrobiales bacterium | reverse complement strand
CAGGAGTCCGGCGTCATCTCCAAGGCCGCCCTGGTGTACGGCCAGATGGACGAGCCGCCCGGCGTGCGCCTGCGCGTCGGCCTGGCGGCGCTCACCATGGCCGAGTACTTCCGTGACGTGAAGAACCAGGACGTGCTGTTGTTCGTGGACAACATCTTCCGCTTCGTCCAGGCGGGGTCCGAGGTGTCCACGCTCCTCGGCCGCATGCCCTCGGCGGTGGGGTACCAGCCCACGCTGGCCGACGAGATGGGCGAGCTGCAGGAGCGCATCACCTCGACGAGGGGCCGCTCGATCACGTCGCTGCAGGCCGTCTACGTGCCCGCCGACGACTACACCGACCCGGCGCCGTTCACGACCTTCACCCACCTCGACGCCACCACCGAGCTGTCGCGCCAGATCGCGTCGCTGGGCATCTACCCGGCGGTGGACCCGCTGGCGTCCACGTCCAACATCCTCGCCCCCGAGATCGTGGGCGAGCGTCACTACGACGTGGCCCGCCGCGTGCAGGGCGTGCTCCAGCGCTACCGCGAACTCCAGGACATCATCGCCATCCTGGGCCTCGACGAGCTCTCCGAGGAGGACCGCCTGACGGTGAACCGGGCGCGCAAGATCCAGCGCTTCCTGTCGCAGCCGTTCAACGTGGGCGAGGTCTTCACCGGGCTCAAGGGTGTCACCGTCCCGGTCGCCGAGACGGTGGAGTCCTTCGAGGTCCTCCTCAACGGCGACCTCGACGACGTGCCCGAGCAGGCCTTCCTCAACGTGGGCGGCGTCGACTCGGTCCTCGAGAAGGCCCGCTCGCTGCAAGCGGGCGACTCGTAGGCGAAGGGGGGCTCGTGGCCACCTTCGCCTGCAGTCTCGTCACCCCCGAGCGCGTGCTCGTGGACGCCGCCTTCCAGGCGGTGTTCCTGCGCACCGGCCTGGGCGAGGCCGCCTTCCTCCCCGGGCACACGCCCCTGGTGGGCTCGGTCGCCCCCGGCATGGTGCGCTTCCAGCACGAGGACGGCACCGAGGAGCGCGCCGCGGTGCACGGCGGGTTCGTGCAGGTGGCCGGCGACACGGTGACCGTGCTGGCACCGGTGGCCGAGCTGGCCGGCGAGATCGACGTCGAGCGGGCCCGCCGGGCCCTGGACGCCGCCGGCCAGCGCATCACCGAGCTCGGCGCGGCACGCGCCGGACCCTCCGACAGCGGTGACGCGGCGCCCGCCCACGCCGTCACCGAGGCCGAGGCCGCCCAGCGCCGGGCCGAGGTGCGCCTCGAGGTGGCCGGCGCCGGCGACGGCCGCGCCTGACGCCGTCCGCCCGGCCCGCGGGGTCAGCCCTTCGGGGCGGGCCCCGCTCCGTCGTGGGCGCCCCAGCCGGGCCAGCGCGCCGAGACGCGGTGGCGCGCCGCATAGGGCACGGCGAAATCCGGGTCGTCGAGCAGGGCGATCATGGCGTCGTAGGCCCCGTCGTCGGCGATCCCCCCGTGCCGGCGGCGCGCCCCGGCGCGGGCGGCCTCGGTGACCGTGGGGCGAACGGTCCGCAGCGTCTGCTGCCAGAACGCCGCCGCCGGTGACGCCCCCCGCAGCAGGTCCTCGCGCACGTCGTCCTCGACGTCCACGAACCCGAGCGCCTCGAGGCGCCCGGGGAGACGGCGCGCCCAGCTCCACGACGTGGCCCACGGCAGCATCACGGCCCGGAAGGCGGCGGGCAGGTCCCACCCCGAGCCGGGTGCAGCCGCCTCGACGGCGGGCGACCCGTCGACCTCCTCGAACAGGACCGCCGCCCCCGGCCGCAGGGCCGGCACGAGGTGCTCGAGCACGGTGTCGGCCGCCGGCACGTGCATGAGCACCGAGCGCGAGTGGGCCAGGTCGAAGCACGCCGCGCCGTAGTCGAGCGTGGCGAGGTCGCCCTGCACCACGCGGGCGTTGGGCCGGGTGGCCACATCGGCGAGGAGGGCGGTGTCCTGGTCGACGGCGGTCACCGACCCGGCCTCGCCCACCCGGTCGAGCAGCCAGCGCGCCACCGAGCCGGCACCGGCGCCCAGCTCGACGCAGTCCCACCCCGGCCCCACCCCGAGGCGCTCGAGGTGGCGGGCGGTGGAGGCGTCGTGCAGCGACTGCAGCGACCCGAGCCGGGCGGCCTCGGCCGGCTCGCCGTTGCGCAGCGGGTAGGGGACCGGTGTCGACGTCAGCGGTCGGACCCCGCTCCCGTCAGCCGAACTCGATCTGGCTGAACTCGCGGAGCTTGTTGAGGGCGTGGCGGGCGCTCACGAACCGGACCGTCCCCGAACGCGACCGCATCACCATGGACTGCGTCGTGGCCCCGAAGTCGTGGTAGCGCACACCCTGGAGGAGCTCGCCGTCGGTGACCGCGGTGGCGGCGAAGAAGCAGTTGTCACCCTGCACGAGGTCGTCGGTGGTGAGCACGGCGTCCAGGTCGTAGCCCGCCTCGACGGCGGCGGCGCGCTCCTGCTCGTCGCGGGGCCACAGGCGCCCCTGGATCTCGCCGCCCATGCACTTGAGGGCGGCGGCGCCGATCACGCCCTCGGGGGTGCCCCCCGTGCCGTAGAGGACGTCCACGCCCGAGTCGGGCCACGCCACGGAGATGGCGCCGGCCACGTCGCCGTCGGAGATGAGCTTGATGCGCGCGCCGCTGGCGCGCACCTCCTCGATGAGCTCGGCGTGCCGGGGCCGGTCCAAGATGACCACCGTGACGTCGGGCACCGACTTGCCGAGGGCCTTCGCCACCGCCTCCAGGTTCTCGCCCGGGGAGCGGCGCAGGTCGACCGAGCCCACGGCTCTCGGCCCCACGGCCAGCTTCTCCATGTACACGCACGGGCCGGGGTTGAACATCGTCCCCCGGTCGGACACGGCGATGACCGACAGCGCGCCACCCCGGCCCAGGGACGTGAGGTTGGTCCCGTCGATGGGGTCGACGGCGATGTCGGTGGCGGGCGGCGAGCCGTCCCCGATGCGCTCGCCGTTGAACAGCATGGGCGCGTTGTCCTTCTCGCCCTCACCGATGACGACCACACCGTCCATGGCCACGGTGTGCAGCACCACGCGCATGGCCTGCACGGCGGCGCCGTCGGCCCCTTCCTTGTCTCCCCGGCCCATCCACCGGCCGGCGGCCATGGCGGCCACTTCGGTGACGCGCACCAGCTCCATGGCCAGGTTGCGGTCAGGGGCGCGGGGGTTGGGTGCCACGCCTCGACCATAACGCGGCCCGTGCGTGTGGACAGCCCCCGGCGGCGCAATTCCCGGGCCGCTTCCCCGGTGCTCGCGGGATCGTTCCTGGTCGGCGGCGGCGGTCCCGCCCGGCGTGTCAGCCCCCACTGCCCGCGGGCGCCACGCGCGGTGGTGGCGCCTCGTGGCGCGGACGGCGCGGCGTCCGAGACGGGCGCGGGACGGCCGTTAGGCTGGTGCGGTGACCTCCACGCACGGCGAGGACCGCGGCGCATCGGGTGACGGGCGCGCGCGCTGGCAGGAGGCCTACGACGCGTCGGAGCTCCGGGACGCCGACTTCGAGACGATGTCGGGCATCGAGCTCCGGCCCGTGTACGGGCCGGGCGACTGGCCCGAGGACCGCGTGGCCGACAACGTGGGCTGGCCGGGCCTCGCCCCCTACACGCGCGGCCCGCATGCGTCGATGTACCGCTCGAAGCTGTGGACCATGCGCCTCTTCGCCGGCTTCGGGACGGCCGAGGACACCAACGTGCGCTTCCGCGAGCTGCTGCGGGCGGGGGGCGGGGGCCTGTCGGTGGCCTTCGACCTGCCCACCTTGATGGGGCGCGACTCCGACGACCCCCACAGCGAGGGCGAGGTGGGCCGCTGCGGCGTGGCCGTCGACACCCTGGCCGACGCCGAGGACCTGTTCGCCGGCATCGACCTGGGGTCGGTGACCACCTCCATGACGATCAACTCGCCCGCCCCCATCCTCCTCGCCATGTACG
Source organism: Acidimicrobiales bacterium (assembly GCA_035515515.1). Classification (GTDB taxonomy): domain Bacteria; phylum Actinomycetota; class Acidimicrobiia; order Acidimicrobiales; family UBA8190; genus DATJBC01. The sequence goes on along the minus strand of DATJBC010000271.1, from coordinate 1,509 downwards.
TCGCCGCCGCCGCCCAGGCAGGGGTGCCCGCCGAGCGCCTGGGGGGCACGCTCCAGAACGACATGCTCAAGGAGTACCAGGCGCAGAAGGAGTACATCTTCCCGCCCCGCCCCTCCATGCGCCTCGTCGTCGACGTCATCCGGTTCTGCGCGTCCGAGATGCCCCGCTTCCACCCGGTGTCGGTGTCCGGGTACCACATCCGCGAAGCCGGGTCGACGGCCGCCCAGGAGCTGGCCTTCACCCTCGCCAACGGCTTCGCCTACGTGGAGGCGGCCGTGGCCGCCGGCCTGGCGGTGGACGACTTCGCGCCCCGGCTGAGCTTCTTCTTCAACGCCCATCTCGACTTCTTCGAGGAGATCGCCAAGTACCGCGCCGCCCGGCGCATCTGGGCCCGCTGGATGACGGCCCGCTACGGCGCCCGCCTGGCGCGCTCGGCCCAGCTCCGCTTCCACACGCAGACGGCCGGCGTGTCGCTCACGGCCCAGCAGCCCGAGGTCAACATCGTCCGCACCGCCGTCGAGGCGCTGGCCGGCGTGCTCGGGGGCACCCAGAGCCTGCACACCAACTCCATGGACGAGGTGCTCGCCCTCCCCACCGAGAAGGCCGCCCGCATCGCGCTGCGCACCCAGCAGGTCCTGGCCTACGAGACCGGCGTCGCCACCGTGGCCGACCCGCTGGGCGGGTCCTGGTTCGTCGAGTCGCTCACCGACGAGATGGAGCGCCAGGCCGAGGCGGTGTTCGCCCGCCTCGAGGAGTGGGGAGGCGGCTCGATCCTCGAGGGTGTGCTGGCCGGCATCGAGGACGGCTGGTTCCAGGGCGAGATCGCCGACGCCGCCTACGCCTTCCAGCGCAAGCTGTCCACGGGACGGCGGGTGGTGGTGGGGGTGAACGCCTTCACCGAAGGGAACGAGGAGCCCGCCCCGGCCACGCTGCTCATCGGCCCCGAGGTCGACGAGGCCCAGCGCAAGCGGTTGGCGGCCGTGCGCCAGCGCCGCGACCACCGCGCCGTGGACGCCGCCCTGGGCGCGGTGGCGGCCGACGCCCGCCAGCCCGACGTGAACCTCATGCCCGCGGTCCTGCACGCCGTGCGCGCCTATGCCACCGTCGGCGAGATCGTCGGCGCGCTGGCGTCGGTGTTCGGGCGCTGGGCCGAGAACCCGGTCCTCTGAGCGGACCGGCGGCGGTGGACCGCTTCATCGTCCGTCCCGGCGCACAGCTGCACGGCACCGTGCGCGCCGGGGGCGCCAAGAACTCCGCCTTGAAGCTCATGGCGGCGTGCCTGCTGGCGCCGGGGCGCCACGTGCTGGCCGGCGTGCCCCGCATCGTGGACGTCGACATCATGGCCGAGGTGCTGGGCGCCATCGGCGCCCGGGTGGCGCGCCGGCCCGACGCCCCCGACGGGGGGCCCGGCGAGCTGGTGGTGGAGACGCCGGAGGCCCTCGTGCCCGCCGCCCCCTACGAGCTCGTCGAGCGCATGCGGGCGTCGGTCGTCGTGCTGGGCCCCCTCCT
>DATJBC010000270.1:0-8226 GCA_035515515.1 Acidimicrobiales bacterium | reverse complement strand
GAGCACGAGGTCGGGCGGGTGCGCCGCGAAGCTGGCCAGGCCGCCGGGACCGTCCTCGGCCAGCTCGATGTCGTAGCCCTCCTTGGTGAGCCCCGCCTGCAGCGCCTCGCGGTAGGACTCCTCGTCCTCCACCACCAGGATACGGACTCGCTCCTTGGCGCGGTCCTCGTCGTCGCGGGCCAAGGCGACCTCGCTCACCGCCGCCTGACCCGGCCGACGCGCTGGGGGCGGTCCGGTGAGTGGCGCTGCGTGGTCATCACCACCACACGGGCGACGGCGATGAGGACCACCACGAGCACGATGAGGAGCAGCGCGGCGTCGTTGGCCCGTTGGTGCGCCAGGACGCTGGGCTCGTTGAAGTCGGTCCACACGTTGTAGGTGAGGTAGCCCACGGGCGAGTTGTGCAGGGCGAAGGTGGGGCCGCGCGAGCTGTAGCCGGCGGTGAGCAGGAGCGGTGCCGTCTCCCCCAGGGCGATGGCCAGGGCGATGATGAGCCCGGTGACGATGCCGGGCAATGCGGGGCGCAGCACGAGCTTGCGCAGCGCGTAGCCGCTGCGCATGCCGAGCGCCTCGCCACCCTCGCGGTAGGCGGTGGGCACGCTGCGCAGCGCCACCTCCGTGGTCTTGGTGACGTAGGGGAGCACCAGCACCGACACGGCGATGACGCCGGCGTACAGCGAGTTGCCCCAGTGGAGCCCGCTCTCCACCAGGGCCACGAAGCCCACGTAGCCCAACACGATGGACGGCACCCCCGACAGCACCTCGGAGGCGCTGCGCAGGAAGCTCCCGCGATCGTCGCGGGTGTACTCCGAGAGGTAGATGCCGCCGGCGATGCCGATCACGCCCGACACCGCCAGCACGCCCACCACGATCACGCCCGTGCCCTCGATGGCGTTGAGGAGCCCGCCCGCGTTGCCCACGGGGTAGGTGGTGAGGACGCTCCAGTGGAAGTGGGCGATCGCCCGCCCCACGACCCCCACGAGGATGGACACGACGGGCGCCACGACGAGGGCCAGGGCCAGGGCGCACAGCACCCACACGGCGCGATTGCGCGACCGGCGCCGCCCCAGGCCGACGGGCACGGCCGGCGCCCGCGACACGCTCGCCAGGGTCACGTCAGATCCCCCGGCCTACGGGGAGCGCGGTGGTCGCCACCCGCCGCACGAGCAGCCGCGCGCCGATGTTGGCCAGCAGCGTGATGACCAGGAGCACGAGGGCCAACTCCGCCAGCGTGGCGGTGGCCAGGCCGCTCACGTCGTCGAGAGCGCTGTCGAGCTGGTTCACGATGGTGGCGGCGATCGTCCCGAACGACGAATAGAACGAGTGGACGTTGGACCCCACCAACGAGCCGCTCACCATGGCGACGGCGATGGTCTCGCCCAGGGCGCGGCCCAGGCCCAGCACGGTGGCGCCGATGACGCCGCTGCGCACCCAGGGGATGGTCACCGCTCCCAGCGCCTCGGACTCCGTCATGCCAAGGGCCACCGCGCCCTCCACGTTGGCGCGCGGGACCTGGCGCAACAGGTCGCGGGAGGTCGCCGCGATGATGGGCAGGATCATGATGGCGAGCACGACGCCCACGGTGAACAGGCCCTGGCCGCCTCCCGTCGGGCTACGGAAGAAGCTCAGCACGGGCACGTCGGGCAGGTGGTCGGCCCAGATGGGGGCCACGTCGTGGGACAGGAAGGGCCCCAGGGTGAAGAACCCCCACAGTCCGTAGATGACGCTGGGCACGCCGGCCAGGACCTCCATGCAGAACCCCACCGCCGAGGACAGTCGCGGGGGAAGTTTTTCCACCACGATGAGCGCCGTGCCGAGGGCCACCGGCACGGCCAGCACCACGGCGATCGCCGAGGACACGAGCGTGCCCACGATGAGGGGCAGGGCCCCGTAGGACGCGCCGGGCGGGTGCTTGACCCCGCCCGAGCTGACGAGGGGGGCATAGAGGTTGCCGAGGCTCCACTGCGATCGCGTGAAGAACCCGCCGCCGTTGTAGCGGATGGCGGGCAGGGCCTTCCATATGAGGAGCACCACGAGCGCCACGAGCGCCACGAGCGGGACGAAGGCGAAGACGCGCAGCACGCGGGGAAGGAGGCGCTCACCCCGCCACCACGCCATGAGGTGCTGCGCCCCGTCGCCGCGACCCCCCGGCCCGGCGCCGCCGGCGCCGGCGTCACCGCCGTCGCCCCCGTCGCCGGATCGCCCGGGGGAGACCGTGGGCGCCACGGCAACAGGGGCGGGGGTGGCGCCCTCGGCCACGGTGGAGAGGAGGGCGGGATCCCCCTCCCTCCTCTCCTCGTGGGCCGTGACGGCCAACTCGCCGGTGCCGGTCATGGCGAGCGTCATCCCACTCCCTGGGCGCCGTGGGTTAGGAGTGCACCTTGGCGATGAGCTTGGTGGAGATCGTCACCACCGGGCTCGGCAGGGCCACGAAGCTCACCTGGTCGAGGTAGGTGGGGGCGTTGCCTCCGTTGGCGTCGATGGACCATGCCAGCACGGCCTTGACCGCCTGGGCGGCCGTGGCGCTCGGCTGCTTGGAGGGGACGATGGCGTACTCGTAGTTGATGATGGGGTAGCCGTCGCTGGCCGACCCGTAGATCATCGAGACCGCACCGGAGGTCGGCGTGGAGGTGGCGAACTGCGCCGCGCCCGCGCCGATGCTCGCCTGCGTGGGCAGCTCGAAGTTCCCCTTCTTGTTCTTGAGCGCTGCATAGCCGAGGCCGGCGGCGGTCACCTGGTTGAGGTAGCTGACGCCGATGTACGCGATGCAGCCCGTGCTCTTCTGGCAGGCCTGCACCATGCCGCCGTTGCCCTGGGCGGCCACGGCACCGGCGACGTTGGGCCACGACACCGTGGTACCGGGCGGCAGCGTCCAGCCCGAGGGGTCGGACGCGGTCAGGAAGGAGCTGAAGAGGAACGTGTCACCAGAGCTGTCCGAGCGGTGCACCGTCACGATGGGGATGTTGGGAAGCGTGACCCCCGGGTTGAGGGAGGCGATCTTGGCGTCGTTCCACTTGGTGATCTTGCCGTTGTAGATGTCGGCGACCGTGGGGCCGTCCAGCTTGAGGTGCCCCGTCACGCCCGGGACGTTGTAGGTGATCTCCTGGCCCGAGATGGCGAGGGGGATGTTGAGCAGGTCCGGGTACTGCTGCACCTGCGCAGGAGACAGGTAGGCGTCGGAGGCGCCGATGTTCACCGTGCCCGCCGCGGCCGACGAGATGCCCGTGCCCGACCCTGTCGAGGCCGTGGTGAGCGCCACGCTCGGCCACTCCTTCTGGATCTGCGCCGTCCACAGGTTGAACAGCGGGTACAGGAGGCTCGATCCCGTCTCCTGCAGGGCGACCGACTGCGTCGGCCAGTTCTCGAGGCTCTGCAGCGACACGGCAGCGGCCGTGGTCGCGGTGGAGTTCGACGAGGAGGGCGTGGACGAGCTGCACGCCGCCAGAGCGACGGCCGACGCCGCCAGCACCGACAGGACGGTGACACTGCCAAAGCGGGCACGACGCCGGTTGTGAACCTGACGTTCTGCCGCGAGGGGGCGCGTGGGCATGACGGATGGAACTCCTTTCGATGGGAACGGCGGGTGTCGTCCCCCTGGGGGGTGCGTCAGTCGGGCGCCCGGTCACTCGGTCGCCGCATGTGCCGTCAGCCGGCGATCATCCGATCCTCCCGCTCACGTAGCTGACGGTCTCGGGCTCCTGGGGAGCCTCGAAGAGCTTCTCGGTGGCGCCGTGCTCGACCAGCCGGCCGTTGTAGAGGAAGGCGGTGGTGTCCGCCACCCGGCGGGCCTGGGCCAGGTTGTGGGTGACGATGACGATGGTGAGGTGGTCGGCCAGGCGCCGCAGCAGCTGTTCGACCATCTCGGTGGTCACCGGGTCCAACGACGACGTCGGCTCGTCGAGCAGCAACACCTCGGGCTGGACGGCCAGGGCCCGGGCCAGGCACAGCAGCTGCTGCTGGCCACCCGACAGCCGGAAGGGCGACTCACCCAGGCGGTCGGCCACGGCGCTCCACAGCCCGACCTCTCTGAGGTGCTTCTCGGCCACCGCGCCCAGCTCGCCCCGGGGCGCCATGCGATGGGCTTTCACCCCGGCGACCACGTTGTCGCGGATCGACATGGGGAAGGGGTTGGGCCGCTGGAAGAGCATGCCCACCCGGCGCCGCAGCACGAGCAGGTCCATGTCGCGGGCGGCGATCTCGGCGCCCTCGAGCTCGATGGACCCCGTGCGCCAGTAGCCGCGCACCTTGTCGTTCATGCGGTTGAGCGAGCGCAGGAACGTCGACTTGCCGCACCCGGTGGGCCCGATGAGGGCGGTCACGGTGCGGGGAACGAAGGACAGGCCGACGTCGCTCAGCACCGTCTTGTCCCCGAAGCCCAGGCTGACGTCACGGGCCACGAAGATGGGGTCAAGGGTGCCCACGGCGCCGGGCGCCCGGCTCGGTGCGGGGTGCGCCTGGGACGAGCGCTCTCCCGCCGCGCGGCGGGTCCCCACATCCTCCGGAGCGAAGCCGGAACCCGAACTCATCACCGGGCAAGCTACCCAGGGAAGGTGAACGCCTCGCGAACAACAAGCGACGTCACGGTGATCGTTCAGTGAACTAATCGGAATTCCGGTGGCGCCGCCGGTGGGCCAGGGCCTTGGCCGCCCCCCAGGCCAGGGCGTCCTCGGCCAGGGCGGGGTCGAGGGCCTCCAGGGTGGCCGGGGTGAGGCCGTAAGGGTCCTCGGGGAAGCGCTCGGCGGCGAAGCGGTCCCTCGCCACGGGCGCCACCCCGGCGCCCCGCAGCACGGCGGTGGGGTAGCGCACCGCGTCCCGCACCACCTGGAGCGGCGTGGCCCCCTGGGCGTCCACGTCCATGGCCAGCAGGGCCTCGAGGCGGGTTCCCACGTCGGCCGCGGCGTCGGCGCCGGCCACCAGCGCGGCGGCGCGCACCGGGGGAGGCGGGCCGCCCGCCCCGGCCATGCGCTCCTCCACGCAGCGCAGCACCCACGGGGCCACGGCCGCCGTCACCGCCGCGGCCAGCGCCGCGCCCCGCGTCGCCAGGGCGGCGTCGGGACCGGGCTCGTGAGCCTCGCTCACCCCTCGACGACGTCGCCGAGGAGGTCCACGCGCACCCCTTCGGCCCGCAGCCACGCCAGGGCCCCCTCGACGGCGGTGGGCTCCCCCTCGAGCTCGCACACGATCCAGCCTTCGCGCTCGTCCACGTTGGCGCGCCGGATGTTGGGCTCCACGCCGTGCTCCCGCACCAGCTGGGCCATGAAGGGCCGGCGCACCAGCTCCCCAGGGAAGGTGAGCTTCACCCGCACGTCGATCACGGCGCCCCCTCGGCCGCCGCCACGGCGTCGTTGAGGTTGCCCGAGCGGAACCCCTCGAGGTCGAGGGTCACGTAGCGGTAGCCGGCCCCGCGCAGCGCGGCCACCACCTCGTGGCGCCGGTCCAGCGCCGTCTGGAGCTCGGCGCCGTCGAGCTCCACCCGGGCCAGCTCCCCGTAGTGGCGCACCCGCAGCTGCCCGAAGCCCAGCGCCCGCAGCGCCGACTCGGCCTCGGCCACGGCGCCCAGGGTGGACAGCGACACCGGCGTGCCGTAGGGCAGGCGCGACGCCAGGCAGGCGGCCGCGGGCTTGTCCCAGGTGCGCAGGCCCAGGCGCCGCGACAGGGCGCGCACGTCCGCCTTGGTGAGCCCGGCCTCCACGAGCGGGAACCGCGCCCCGCGCTCCGAGGCGGCGCGCTGGCCGGGGCGGTGCTCGCCGAGGTCGTCGACGTTGACCCCCAGCACCACGGTGGCGCCGCGCGCCACCGCCAGGGGCGCGAGCGCCTCCATGAGGCTCGCCTTGCAGTGGTAGCAGCGGTCGGTGCCGTTGGCGACGTAGCGGGGGTCGTCGATCTCGTCGGTGCGCACCGTCTGCCACGACAGACCCCACTCGCCCGCCAGCGCCCGGCAGTCGGCGAGCTCCTCGGGGGCCAGCGAGGGCGACACGGCGGTGACGCACAGGGCGCGCCCGGGACCGAGCACCTCGGTGGCCACCGCCGCCACGAGGGCGGAGTCCGCCCCCCCGCTGAAGGCCACCACCGCGGGGCCGAGCGCCCCCACCACGGCGCGCAGGGCCTCGAGGCCCGCCTCGGGGGCGGTCCCGGCACCGGCACCGGCGCCGGCCTCAGCCGGCACGGTCGAGCACCTCCTCCACCTCCGCCACCATGCCCGTCCAGAAGGGGCCGAACTCGGCGTAGTGGGCCGAGGCCTCGTCGAAGCGCATCTGGTAGACGCACTCCTTGATGTCGTCGGGATGGGCGCCGAACAGGGTGACGCCCCACTCCCAGTCGTCGAGGCCCGTCGACCCCGTGATGAGCTGCAGGATGCGGCCGTGGAAGGTCCGCCCCACCCTGCCGTGGCCCATCATGAGCTCCTTGCGCGCCTCGAAGTCCAGCGCGTACCAGTTGCGCCCGGCGCTCCGGCGCTTGGACATGGGGTAGAAGCAGAAGGCGGGCTTGTCGGGCGGCGGGAGCTGCGGGTACAGGCGCGCCTGCTTGGTCTCCTCGGGGATGCCCGGCGCGTACTCCGACAGCTCGGTGAGCGACACGTAGGACCCGGTGGCGTCGAGGCCCGCGCCGCGCAGGGCGCTCTGCAACGACCGCAGCGCCCACAGGTCGGGGGCGAGCGCCATGACGCCGACGTCGGCCTTGTGGCCCAACAGGGCGGCCGTGACCACCTGCACCCCGCCGGCCCGGGCGTCCTTGACCGAGCGCACCACGGCCTCGCGGTCGGCGCCCGGCCCCGCCCGCAGGAAGAGGTGCAGCACCCCCCAGCCCACGGTGGGGGACACCGGCTCGGGCCGGCCCGGGTCAGGCGGGGGTGTCACGCCGCCCAGTGTAGGAAACGGCCGGGGGGCGCCTCGTGGGCGCCCCCCGGTGTCGCTCGTGCTCGGTGGTCGTGCTGGCCGCCCCCCGGCGCCACCGGGGCGCAGGGGCGGCGGGGCGGCCGCCTAGAAGTCGTCCATGCCCCCGCCGGGCATGGCGGGCGCCGCCTCCTTCTCGGGCTTGTCCACGATGACGGCCTCGGTGGTGAGGAACAGCGCGGCGATGGACGCCGCGTTCTGCAGGGCCGAGCGCGTCACCTTCACGGCGTCGATGACGCCCGCCGCGAACAGGTCCTGGTACTCGCCGGTCGCCGCGTTCAGGCCCTCGGCCGGCTTCTTCAGGTTGCGCACCTTCTCCACCACCACACCGCCCTCGAGGCCGGCGTTGACGGCGATCTGCTTGAGGGGCTCCTCGACGGCCCGGGCCACCATGCGGCACCCGGTCGCCTCGTCACCCTCGAGCTTCTCGGCCCGGTCGAGGATCTGCGCCTGGGACCGCAACAGCGCCACGCCGCCCCCGGGCACCACGCCCTCCTCGATGGCCGCCTTGGTGGTGGACACGGCGTCCTCGATGCGGTGCTTCTTCTCCTTGAGCTCCACCTCGGTGGCCGCCCCCACCTTGATGACGGCCACGCCGCCCGACAGCTTGGCCAGGCGCTCCTGCAGCTTCTCCCGGTCGTAGTCGGAGTCGGTGTTCTCGATCTCGGCCTTGATCTGGTTGATGCGGCCCTTGATCTCCGACTCCTCGCCGGCGCCCTCCACGATGGTCGTCTCGTCCTTGGTCACGACGACCTTGCGGGCCCGGCCCAGCATGTCGAGGCCGACGTTCTCGAGCTTCAGGCCGACCTCCTCGGTGACCACCTGGCCGCCGGTGAGGATGGCCATGTCCTGGAGCATGGCCTTGCGGCGCTCGCCGAAGCCCGGCGCCTTCACGGCCACCGACTTGAAGGTGCCGCGGATCTTGTTGACCACCAGGGTGGCCAGGGCCTCGCCCTCCACGTCCTCGGCCACGATCACGAGCGGCTTGCCCGTCTGCATCACCTTCTCGAGGACGGGCAGCAGGTCGCGCACGGCCGAGATCTTCGACCCCACGAATAGCAGCTGCGGGTCCTCGAGGACGCCCTCCATGCGCTCGGGGTCGGTCACGAAGTAGGGCGAGATGTAGCCCTTGTCGAAGCGCATGCCCTCGACCAGGTCCATCTCCATGCCGAAGGTCTGGGACTCCTCGACGGTGATGACTCCGTCCTTGCCCACCTTGTCGATGGCCTCGGCGATCATCTCGCCGATCTCGCCGTCGGCGGCGGAGATGGCGGCCACCTGGGCGATCTGGGCCTTGGACTCGGTCTCTTTGGCCTGGCTCTTGAGCGACTCG
>DATJBC010000269.1:0-27097 GCA_035515515.1 Acidimicrobiales bacterium | reverse complement strand
CGTTGACCCCGAGGGCGACCCATCCCGGCCACGCCCCGAACGCCCCCTCGAAGGCGAAGAGCACGGTGGCGCCCACCTGCCAGACGACGTGCCACACCGGCATCTCCGCCGTGTACCAGCCGGCGAAGAAGCTGGGGACGGCGCCCCAGGGGTGGCGCACCGGCCGGAACGCGTTCACCACCAGCAGCGCACCCACCAGGCTGACCGCCAGGTAGACCCATGACCACGCCATGGCACCATCCTCGCTCACGGCGCGAAGATGGCGCACCCCGGGCCGGAACCACCCGGGGGCGTCGGGGGGCCGAGGCGGACCGACGAGCGAAGGGCGGACACATGGAGCAGCTCAGCGGCCTGGACGCTGCGTTCCTCTACCTGGAGACCCCCAGCCTCCACATGCACGTCTCCATGGCGGCGCTGTTCGATCCCACGACGGTGCCCGGGGGGTACTCCTTCGAGAAGCTGCGCGACCTCGTCAGCTCGCGCCTGGCGCTGGCGCCCATCTTCCGGCGGCGGCTGGTGGAGGTCCCCTTCCGCCTCGGCCACCCCTACTGGGTCGACGACCCGTCGTTCGACATCGACTACCACATACGCCGCTGTGCGGTCCCCGCCCCGGGTGGCATCGACGAGCTCGCCCAGTTCGTGGGGGACGTGTGCAGCCGCCAGCTCGACCGGACCAAGCCGCTGTGGGAGATGTACATCGTCGAGGGCCTGCGCGGGGGGCGTGTCGCCATGGTGACCAAGATCCACCACTGCACGATCGACGGGGTCTCGGGATCGGAGCTCCTGGCGCAGCTGTTCGACCTCGAGCCGGCGCCCGGCGCGAGCGGCTCCGAGCCCGCGCCGGCCACGGGCGAGGGACAGCTGCCCTCGGAGCTGCAGCTCGTGGCGCGGTCGCTCCTCACGCGGGCCATCCGACCGTTCGGCATCACCAAGCTGGCCTGGAGGACGGGCAAGGCGCTCATGGACGTGCGCCGCGTGCGCGCCCAGGGCACCGGCCGGGCCGCGCTGCCGCTCACCGCTCCTCGCACGTCGCTCAACGCGGCGATCACCCCCCACCGCAAGGTGGCCTTCTCGTCCATCGCCCTCGACGACGCCAAGCGCGTCAAGCGCGCGTGCGGGACGACCGTGAACGACGTGGTCCTGGCGGTGTGCACCGGCGCACTGCGCCGCTACCTGCGCGACCGCCACGAGCTGCCCGACGGCCCCCTCGTGGCCACCGTGCCGGTGTCGGTCGCCCCCACCCTCGGCAACCGCCGGGGGGCCAACAAGGTGTCGGCCATGTTCGTGGCGCTGCCGTGCCAGATCGACGACCCCCTCGAGCGACTGCGCGCCATCCGCGAGGGCACCAAGGGCGCCAAGGAGGAGCACAACGCGCTGGGCGCGAACGTGCTCCTCGACTGGGTGGAGCACGCCACGCCCAACGTCTTCTCCGCCGCGGCCCGCGCCTACACCCGCCTCAAGCTCGCCGACCGGCACCGGCCCATCCACAGCCTGGTGATCTCCAACGTCCCGGGCCCGGACTTCCCCCTCTACCTGGCGGGGGCGGAGCTGGTGGCCGGCTTCCCCCTCGGCCCGGTGATGGACGGCGCGGCGCTCAACATCACCGTGATGAGCTACCGAACCGTCTTGAACTGGGGCCTCATGGCGTGCGCCGAGACCGTGCCGCAGGTGGCCGAGCTGGCCCGCCTGGTCCCCGAGGCCCTCGAGGAGCTCCTGGCCGCCGCCGGCCTCGAGCCGGCCACCCCCGTCGGGGTCGCCCCCGGGCGCGCCCGGCGGCGCCGGGCGGTGAGCGCCCGCGCGCGCGCCGGCGCGGCCGGCGCCTGACGGGCCCGGCCCCGCGCCCGCCCGCCAGCCATGCGACGACCGCTCGGGGTGGGGCTCGTCGGCTGCGGCATGATCGGGCAGATCCACGCGGACGGCATCGCCAAGCTCTGTGACGACGGCGACGCTGTGGCGGTGGGGGCGGCCGACCCTTCCGAGGAGGCCCGGGAGGCCGTGGCCCGCAACTGCCGCTTCGGGTACCTGAGCCACGACCCGCGGCGCGTCATCGAGGATCCCGCTGTGGACGCGGTGATGATCACGGCGCCGACGTCCACCCACCGCGAGCTCGTCACGGCCACGCTGGCCGCCGGCAAGCCCCTGTTGTGCGAGAAGCCGCTGGCCCCGAGCTTCGACGACGTGCGCGCCCTGTGCGACGCGGTGGCGGCGTCGGAGCTCACCGCGCAGGTGGGGTTCCACTCCCGGTTCCACCCCATCGTCGGGCAGATCCGGTCCTACGCCCTGTCGGGCGAACTCGGTGCGCCCATGGGCTACACGCTGCGCGACGACCAGTACTGGCCCACGGGCGCGGTGGTGCCGGGGCACAGCTCGTGGCGGTCACGTCGAGACGAGGCCGGGGGGGGCGCGCTGCTCGAGCACTCGATCCACGCCGCCGACATCGTGTGCTGGCTCTTCGGCCCCGTCCGTCGGGTGTCGGCCACCACCCGCAGCGTGTTCGGCTTCGACGTCGAGGACGTGGCCGCCCTGACGGTGGAGCACGCCTCGGGCGTGGTGGGCAACGTCCTGACGGTGTTCAACGGCGTGCGGGGGCGCGAGGAGCGCCGCTTGGAGGTCTTCTTCGAGCACGGGGCCGTGGAGGCCACCACCGACTTCATCGTGGGAGCCGGCGAGGACGGGCTCCTCGTGCAGCGCCCTGACTCCCCCGCCGAGCACGTCGACCTCGTGGCGCTGCGCGAGCGGCACTTCGCCGCCCTCGGGATCGCCCGGCGCGACTTCATCTTCTACACCTACCCGGCGGACCGCCACTGGGTGCGCTGCGTCCTGGCGGGCGAGCCCGGGTCCCCCGGCTTCGCCGACGCGCTCCGGGCGCATGCGCTCGTGGACGCCGCCTACCGCGCCGCCGCCTCGGGGAGCGCGGTGGCCGTCGAGGCCGGGCACGACACAATGCGGTGATGCGCGCCGCCGACGCTGGCCCCTCGGTCCGCCGGCCGGCCCGGCGGGTGGCCCGAGCGGCGGCGGCCGTCCTGCGCTGGATCGAGCCCGAGGACAACCCGTCGGGCGTGGTGTACGGCACGCTCGCGGTGGGGGCCGTGCTGGCGGCCGAGAGCACCCGGCGCGAGACCTTCGCCGACACCGTGGTGGCCACGCTCATCGTGCTGGCGCTGTACTGGGTGGCCCACACCTACGCCACGGTGGTCGGGCGCCGTCTGACCACGCGCCAGACCCTCTCGGCTCGGGGCTGGTGGGACGCCTTCGTGCACGAGGGGGCCATCGTGAAGGGCGCGGCCATCCCCATCGCCGTGCTGGGTGCGCTGTGGGTGGCGGGCGTCTCCCTCGACACCGCGGTGGTGGCCGCCCTGTGGACCTGCGCCCTGGTGCTCGCCCTCTTCGAGGTGGTGGCCACCGCCCGCAGCCGCGCCGGCGGCGCCCAGCGTGCCTTGCACGTGCTGGTGGGCGTGGCCCTCGGCGCCGGCATCCTCCTGGTGCGCGCCGTCCTGCACTGAGCGGGAGGCGCGCCGGCGCGGCCTATCCCTGCTCGATGCGCAGCCGGTTGCCCGCCGGGTCCCGCACGGCGGCGTCGCGCACGCCCCAGGGCTGGGCCGTGGGCTCCTGCAGCACCTCGACGCCGGGCGTGGAGGCGACCTTGTCGAAGGTGGCGTCGAGGTCGTCGGTGCGGAAGTGGACGGGGTACATCTCGCCCTTGGCGAGCATGGCGGCGAGGGCGTCCCCGTCCTCCTTCGAGCGCCCCGCCTGGGGCTGCGACAACACGATCCCGATCTCGGGCTGGCTGTCGGTGCTGAGCGTGATCCAGCGGAAGCCGTCGTTGGCGACCTCGAAGCGCACCGTCAGGCCGAGGGTGTCGCGGTAGAAGGCGAGGGCGGCGTCGGGGTCGTCGACGTGGATGTGCACGGTGCTGAGCGAGACGGTCATAGGACCGACTCTAGGTGGGTGCCCGCGACGGGCGCTTCTCCGAAACTGCTCTCTTGGGACGTCCCTGGCCCCCGCGCCGGCGCGGCCTGGTCAGGACCATCGCCTGGCAGGGAGCCATGGCGCGGATCTCGTCGTGGTCGCGGGTGCGGTACACCGAGGGGGCCTCTCCCACCAGCTCGGTGAAGCGGGCGCAGAATGACCCCGGGCTCGTCCACCCGACCGCCAAGCAGACGTCGGTCACGCTCAGGTCGCCGCGGCGCAGCAACGCCTTGGCCCGCTCGATGCGCCGCGTCATGAGATAGGAGTACGGGGTCTCGCCGTACGCCTCGCGGAAGCGCCGGCTGAAGTGCGCCGGCGACATGAGCGCCGTGCAGGCCAGGGCGGGCACGTCGAGCGGCTGCGCGTACTCGCGATCCATGCGGTCCCGGGCCCGGCGCAGCCGACGCAGCTCGTCGAGGTCGGCGGGCATGCGCCCATTCTGCCCGGGGGGCGCCGGCCGGGAAACGCACCGGGACCGCGCCGCGCCCGGTCGGAGGGACGGGCGCGCAGCGGGCCCGGCGCGCCAGCGCGCCGGGCCCGGGTGCGTCGCGCCGGGGTCAGCGACCCAGTCCCACCTTGACGATCTCGCCGCTCACCCCGCCGGGGCCGCCCGTGGCCGAGACCACGCCGAAGTTCGAGACGTAGGCCCAGCCGTCACAGCCGACGGCCAGGCCCGTGGGGAAGTAGAGGCCCGTACTGGCGATCACCGTCTGGGACCCGTTGTGCCCCACCCGGATGAGCGCGCCGGGCGTGGGGAGCCCCCCGCCCGCCAGGGCCGGGTCGTTCAGGCCGGCCTGGTCGATCTCGAGCACGAGCAGGTGCCCCGCCTGGTCGAAGCCGATGTCGCCGATGGCGGTGAAGCCGCTGGCGTACACGGTGGGCGCGTGGCCCGGGACGACCCGGTACACGTCCGACGAGCCCACGTTGAAGGGGAAGCCGCCCAGCTCACCCACGTACAGCGCGCCGTCGGGGCCGACCGCCACCGCGTCGGGCACGGCCTGGGCGTCGAAGGGGACGGCCGTGGTCTGCGTGGGCCCGAGCGTGCCGGGGGCGGCTGTCTCGGAGATCGTGGGGAAGACGGCCAGCACCGAGATGTGGCCCCGGGGCGACACCCACAGCAGGTCGTTGGCGGCCGCGTCGGCCACCGCCCACCCGCCGCGGTAGGGGACGAAGGAGTACGGGTCGCTGTCGATGGCGTCCGCCGGGGTGACGCCGCTGCCCGCGCCGTTGTCGGGGTTGTTGGCGGCCTCGAAGGGCCCGAAGGCGGCCTCGACCGACCCCTGGCCCGAGCCGTTGCCGTGGAAGCGGGCCAGGTCACCGAGGAGGGTGCCGGCGGGCCCGAAGCTCTCGGCGCCCGTGGTGGGGTCGATGTCGGTGTCCTGGAACAGCACCTGCAGCCCGCCGTCGCCGTAGCGGGCCTCGGCCGGGCCGGTGGCGCTGGCCATGTCCCCGCCGCCCGACACCGAGGGCAGGCCGCCGATCAGCGTGCTCACGTGCCCCCACGGGGTGACGCGGTCGATGGCGCCCGAGGTGTCGACGCACGACGGCTGGCTGCCGTCGGTGCAGCTGGCCGGGGCCACACCGTCACCCGAGAGCGCCACCAACAGGCTGCCGTCGGGGGCGATGGTGATCTTCTTGGGCTGGTTGAGCCCGGTGGCCACCACGTCGATCTGCCCGGCGTTGGACGGCCCGTGCCTCCACGACGACCAGTGATGGGACCAGAAGAGGCCGCCGTCACCGTGCGGCGAGGCCGATGCCGGTGACGCCATCACGGCGATCAGCGCACCGAAGAGTACGGGGGCGACGAGCCACCGACGGATCCGTCCACTGCGAGACCGCATGCTTCTCCACCTCTCTCGATCGTGAGCACCCGCCGCCCCTGCGCCGGCGGGCCCGCGTCACGGTACCCATGGGGGGCGCGCCGCACACGCCTCGTCCATTGACGCAGCTGCATGCGTGACGCTCAACCGTGGTACCTCGTGACCGCTCGGTGGTGCTAGCCCCACCGAGAGGGCGCGCACCCGTCACATGGGCCTCAGGCGGCCACCCTGGCCACACCCAGGGGGCGACCGTTGCTGTTCGGTGAATCTCTTGGCGGATCGCTGAACGGCGCGTGTCGGGACCGTCGTCGTCGCGTCGCGCCCGCCGATGACTTTCCGCCAGCCGTGTCGTCGGTGTGGTGATGGAGCACGAGCCGTGGTGCCGCGTCACGATCGTGAGCCCCGGCGGCACGGCGCTGTTCACGGCCCCACTGTGGGGCCGGGGCCTCCCCGACCTGGTGGTGGTGGACGGGCTCGCCCGGCTGCAGCTGCACGTCCGCCGGGGCGGGGGGCGCCTCGTCCTCCACGACGTGTCGCCGCCGTTGGCCGACCTGCTGACCCTGGCCGGCCTAGGCGTCGAGGTGGGCGGGCAGGCCGAAGACGGGGAAGATGCGCTCGGTGTCGAGGAAGGCGTGGTACGCCGCGATCCGGCCCCCTGAGATCTCGAGCACCTGCAGCGCCCAGGGATGGTGGCCGCCGGCGGGGTCGCGCCGGTACTGGCCGAAGGCGGGGCACCCGTTGGCGGCGGTGGCGACGAGCTTGGACCCCCGGCACGCGCTGGGACTGGGCTGGACCATCCAGGCGCCGATGTTGCGGGCACCCTGGATCCACATGGCGAAGGGGGGCATGGACTGCACGGCGTCCTCGTGCAGCAACGCCACCAGCGCGTCGATGTCGTAGCGCTCGAAGGCGTCCACGTACCGGGCGAGCAGCGCGGCGTTGTCGGCGTCCACGTCGGGCGGGCGCGCCTCGGCGGGCAGCACGGCGAGCGTGGCGCGGGCGCGCTGCAAGGCGCTGTTCACGGCGGCCACGCTCGTGTCGAGGAGCTCGGCCACCTCCTGTGCGTGCCAGCGCAGGACCTCGCACAGGATGAGCACGGCCCGCTGGCGGGCGGGCAGGTGCTGGAGGGCGGTCACGAACGCCAGGCGGATGCTGTCGCGCGCCGCGCTGATGTCGGCGGGGTCGGCTCCCATGGGGAGCACGCGGGCGTCGGGCACCGGCGACACCCACACGTTCTCGGCCAACATGGGCCCGAGCAGCGCCTCGTCGGGCGGCGAGGAGGGGCCGAGCTCCATGGGGCGGGCCCGGCGCTGGACGCCGCGGTGCATGTCCACACACACGTTAGTGGCGATGCGGAACAGCCACGACCGGACGCTGGCCCGGCCCTCGAACCCCTCGGCCGACCGCCACGCCCGCAGCATGGTCTCCTGGACGGCGTCCTCGGCCTCGGATCCCGAGCCCAGCATGCGGTAGCAGTAGCCGGTGAGCTCGCGCCGGTGGAGCTCGAACTCCTCGACCTCCGGCGCGGCGGCTCGCACGCTCACGACGCGACATGGTACTTCCCGCACCCGGGACGCCGTCATGGTCACACCATGGAGACGACACCGCGCTGCCAACCTCATCGGTCGATCGACGTCGATGCGGCATCGATCCAGCATTGGCCCTCTGACGTGGGGCGACGCCGTCGGTCGCCGGCCCCGCGCACCCGGGCGGCACCTCCCCGGGCGGCCCCGGCGACGACGCGCCGGGAGGCCCGTGGGGTGGTGGGGCTGGTCAGGCGACGTCGGCCGGGGCCACGGTGGTGGCGGCCACGGCGCCGCCCCCGACGATGGACCCGACGAAGAACGCCCGGGCGAACACGCCGATCACCGCGCCGAGCTGGGCCCGCACCAGGGACCCGAGGCCCACCGCCGGGCCCGCGCGGGCGCCTCCGGCCGGGGCGGGGAGCTGGGCACCTCGTGGCTCGTCGACCCCGTCCGGGACCTGATCGTCATCGTGCTCACCCAGCGCCTCTCCGAGACCGTGCAGGTGCCGCAGGTGCACCGCGATCTGCAGGACGCCGCCTACGCCGCGCTGACCTGAGCGGAGGCCTGCCAGCACCGCCCGTGGGTGGTGGGCGACAATGGCTGATCCCGACGACAGGGGCGCATCACATGGTCCAGCGGCTGGACGTCGCCCGGCGTCGCGAGCCCCACACACAGCGTCGCCACGACGAGCGCGCCGCCACCGGCCCGGCGCCGGCAGGGCCCGTCCGCCACGACGCGCTCCTCGCCCCCGCCCCCCGCACCCCGGGGCCGCACCACGTCCTGGCCGTGGCCGTGTACCTCGCCGCAGCCGTGGCCATGTGGAGCCACGTGTGGTTCGGGGGCGACCCGGCCCACACGATCACCTGCAACTGCGGCGACACCAGCCAGCAGGTGTGGTGGCTGGAGTGGTTCCCCTGGGCGCTCTCCCATGGCCACGACCCCTTGCTCACCAATGCCATGTGGGCCCGGCTGGGCGGGGTCAACGCCATCACCAACACGAGCTGGATGGCCCCCGCCGCCCTGCTGTGGCCGGTCACCGCCCTCTTCGGGCCGGTGGCCTCGTTCAACGTGGCCAACCTGCTGGCGCCCGTGGTGTCGGGATGGGCGGCCTTCGTGCTGGCGGGGCGGTTCTCACGGCGCGTCGCACCCCGGCTGGTGGCGGGCGGCCTCTACGCCTTCTCGCCCTTCATGCTGCGCAACACCGTCCTGGGCCACATCGACCTCACCGTCACGGCCTACCTCCCCGTGGTGGTGCTGCTCGGCCTCGGGCTCCTCACCCGGGGCGTCCGCCCGGTGCGCACGGGGCTGGTGCTGGGCGGCCTCAGCGTCCTGCAGTTCTTCACGGGCGTCGAGGTCATGGCGATCACGGCCGTCACGGTGGCGCTGGGCGCGCTGTTGGTCGTGGCGCGGCGCCCCCGGCTGGTACGGGCCGCGCTCGGCCCGCTGCTGGTGGCCGGGTCGGTGGCGGCGGCCGTCGCCGGGGCGTGCCTGGCCTATCCCGTGTGGTTCTTCCTGCACGGGCCCCGGCACGTGCAGGGGCCATTCTGGCCGGTGGTGTCGTCGGCGCCCTGGCGCATCGTCGATGCCGGCGCCAACGTCTACAGCACCCACACGAGCCTCCGGGCCGTGGGCTACCTGGGCCCGCAGGGGCCCAGCACCGACTTCCTCGGCTTCGGCCTCCTGGCGGCGGTGGTGCTGTCGGCCCCCCTGTGGCGGCGCCGGACGTCGTGCGCCCTGGTGGCCGGTGTCGGCCTGCTCGCCTGGGTGCTCGAGTTCTTCCCCGCCCGCGCCTGGGCCAGCCTGCCCGTGCTCTCGAGCGTCGAGCTGGTCCGCTTCGCGCTGCCCGTGTCGCTGTGCGTCGGGCTGCTGTTGGCCGCCTCCATCGACGCCTGGTGGGAGGCCGTCGGCCGGCGATGGCGGACGGTGAGCGACGCGGCCCGGCGTGGCGCGGCGAGAGGCGCCGTGGTCGCCCTGTCGGCGGGCGCCTTCGTCCCGCTCCTCGTGACCTACTCGCTCCCCTTCACGGTGACCACGGCGCGCGTGCCCGCCTGGTTCGCACACGACGCCCCGCGGCTGGCCCGGGGCACGGCGGTGCTCACCATCCCCTTCGCCTACGCGCTGGAATCCCAACCCATGGCGTGGCAGGCCGAGACGGGCGACGCCTTCGACCTCGTCGGGGGGTGGGCCTTCGTGCCCGGCGCCAACGGCGTGGACGACGAGCTCATGAGCCCCCCGGGCGGAGCCGTGGCGGCCCTGCGCGCCCTGAGCGGCGACCCGCGGCGGGTGACCCCCGCGGTGCAGCGCGCCGTGCGCGCCGCGGTGGCGGCGTGGCGGCCCCTCACCGTCGTGCTCATCCCGGGCGACGCCCGGCCCGGCGCCCTGGCGGCCACGACGGCCACCCTGGGCGTCCCGCCCCGGTGGTCCGATGGCGCGTGGGTGTGGACGTTCGGGCCCACGAGCCGGCTGGGTCCCGTGCACCCCCTCTGAGCACGCCCGGCGCGGGCGACCCGAGGTGGCGACCGGCCCGGCCGGCGCCGAGGCGGGCGCTACTCGGTGGTGCGCCGGCGGAAGAAGTACGACGCCAGGGGGGCGGCCAGGGCCAGGATGACCACCGACCACGTCAGCGACGCCAGCACGGGATGCTGCATGGGCCAGGCGTGGACGGCCGCCGAGGGGTTGGGGTTGCCCCACAGGTGGCGCGCCCCGGCGGTGACCGCGCTCACCGGGTTCCAGTCGGCCACGGCCTGGAGCCAGCCCGGCATGTGCTGGGTGGGCACCATGGCGTTGGACACGAACGCCAGGGGGAACAGCACGATGAACCCGAAGGAGGCGGCGGACTCCGGGCTCTTGCTGTTGAGGCCCACGCACGCCGCGACCCACGTCAGCGCGTAGGAGAAGAGAAGCACCAGCGCGAAGCCGCCCACCACCGAGACCAACGCCGCGTCGGCGCGCCACCCGACGGCGAGCCCCGTGAGCGCCACGATCAGGGCGCACAGACACGACGTCAGCAGGTCCGCGATGGACCGGCCCACCAGCACGGCCGCCCGCCACATGGGCAGCGCCCGGAAGCGGTCGATCATGCCCTCGTGCAGGTCGGTGCTCAGCCCCACGGCGGTGCCCATGGTCGAGGTGACCAGGTTGAGCGCCAGGAGGCCGGCCAGGACGAAGTCGGTGTAGCTGCCGCCGCCGGGGATGGGGATGCCGCCCCCGAAGATGTAGATGAACAGCACGGTGAACAGCACGGGCTGGATGGTGACGTCCGACAGCTGCATGGGCTCGCGCGAGATGTGCACGAGGTTGCGCCTGGTCATGGCCCACACGTCGGACAGGTGGCCGACCGGCGGCCTGGCCCGGGCCGGGGCCGTGGTGGCGGGCGCCGAGGCGACGGTGACCGTGGTCATGCGGGGGCTCCCTCGAGTTGCGAGCGGTGCTCGGCGACGGGGCCGTCGGGACCTTCGTCCTCGGCCGCGATGTGCCCGCCGGTGAGCGAAAAGAAGACGTCGTCGAGCGAGGGCGGGCGCACGACGATGGTGTCGACCTCCACGCCGGCGTCGTCCAGGGCGCGCACCACGGCCGTGGCGAGCCCGCTGGCGCTGTCGGCGCCGGCGCTCAGCCGCCGCCCGTCGCCGCTCACCTGCACGCTCCCCTCCACCAGCGGCGCGATGGCAGGCGCCGCGCCGGGGTGGGCGCCGGCCAGGGTGACCTCGAGGTGGACGCTGCGGCTCGCCTCCTTGAGCTCGAGCGGCGTTCCCTCGGCGATGACCTGCCCATGGTCGACGACGACGATGCGGTCGGCCAGGGCGTCCGCCTCGTCGAGGTACTGGGTGGTGAGCAGCACCGTCACGCCGTCGTCGATGAGCCCGCGGATGGCGTCCCACACCCGCTGGCGGCTGGTGGGGTCGAGGCCCGTGGTGGGCTCGTCGAGGAAGAGCACCGGCGGCCGGGTCATCAAGCTGGCGGCCAGGTCGAGCCGGCGCCGCATCCCGCCCGAGTACCCCTTCACGACGCGGTCGGCCGCCCCGGTGAGCTCGAACTGCTCGAGCAGCTCGCCGGCTCGGGCCCGCGCCGGAGCACGCCCCAGGGCGGAGAGCTCGCCCACCAGGACCAGGTTCTGGCGCCCGGTGAGCAGGGGGTCCAGGGTGGCGTCCTGGGCGGCCACACCGATGTGGCGCCGCACCTCGCCGGGATGGCGCACCACCTCGACACCGGCCACCGCCGCCCGACCGGCGTCGGGGCGGGCCAGCGTGGTGAGGATGCGCACCGCCGTGGTCTTCCCGGCGCCGTTCGGTCCGAGGAGCCCCAGGACGGTGCCGGCGGGCGTCCCGAAGCTCACCCCGGCCAGGGCCTGGGTCTTGCCGTAGCGCTTGGTCAGGCCCTCGGCCTCGATCATCATGGGGTTGCCGCTCATGCGTTGCGTCCTAACCGGTTGGTCAGTAAGTTTCTCGCACCGGGTGATGGTAACGGATCACTTACCTGTCGTCAAGTAGGTATGATGACTGTTGAGACACCGATGACCCCGACGACCCCGCCCCAGGCCGACAGCGCGACACCCGGCCCCGCCCCCGAGGCGACGGCCGAGGCGGCCTCCACCCGCGAGCGCATCCTCGACGTGGCCCTCGACCTCTTCATCGAGAAGGGATTCGACGGCACCTCGCTCCGGGAGATCGCCGAGCGCCTGGGCGTCACCAAGGCGGCGCTCTACTACCACTTCGCCTCCAAGGACGACATCCTCATGGCGCTGCACATGCGCCTGCACGAATTCGGCAAGGACGCGCTGGCGCAGGTGCTCGAGGGCGAGCCCGTCACCCTGGCCCAGTGGGGCGCGCTGCTCGACGAGGTGATGGCGCAGATGCTCGCCCAGCGCAAGATCTTCCTCATGCACGAGCGCAACCAGGCCGCCCTCGAGAAGCTGCACCGTGAGGACCACGAGGCCGAGCACGAGGACATGCAGACCGGCTTCCGCAGGGTGTTGAGCGACGAGCGCCTGCCACTGCGCGACCGCGTGCGCATGGCGGCGTCGTTCGGCGCGATCTTCGCCGGGCTCTTCATGGCCGGCGACTCCTTCTCGGCGGTGTCCAACGACGAGATGGGACGGCTGCTGCACGACGCCGTGCACGACCTGTTGGGCACCTGACCCCCCGGAGGGCCCCGGGGCGCCGAGCCCCTGCCCCAGGAATCCGTTCACGGCGCGCAGGAAGCGGGCGGCGTCCTGGAACAAAAAGCCGTGGCCGGCGCCCGGGTAGAGCGCCAGGCGCTCCCCGGGCACGGAGTCGGCCAGCAGGCGGGCGTTGGCGCTCGGGTCCAGCACGTCGGCCGCCCCGTCGGCCACCAACGTGGGGAGGCGGAAGCGGCCGAACCGGGGCCCCGGCCATCCACTGCCCGACGGCGTGCACCTGCGCCGCCACGGCGGCCCGCGGCGCCACATAGAAGCCCGGGCAGCGGCACGATGGCGTCGACGTAGGCGTGCTCGGCGGTCGCCGCCGAGGGGGGAAGAGCACCGACAGCACCGCGGCGGGATCGGCGCTGGCCGCGGCGGCGCCGGCCGCGGCGGCGATGAGCGCGGCCCTGCCCGTGCCGGGCTGGGTGGCGGCGAGGACGAGCTTCGACACCTGGGCGGGGTGCTCGCGTCGGCCATGGCCGACGCGGTGAGCGGCGACCGGCGACGCCGTGCGCCCCAGGCCTCCGTTGTCCGACACCACCCCGTCGTGACGGGCGGCGAGGGTGGCCACGAACGACGGCGGCCAGTCGTCGATGGAGCCGCCCCGGCCCATGAGGAGCACAAGCGGCGACCCGCGCCCCACGCGGCGTAGCCCACCGCCCCGGCGGCGGTGTCGGCCAACTCGACGGGGGCGGTGATCACGGCAGCGGGTCGCACCGCCGCCGCGCCGCCCGGGGGGCGCTCGTGGTCGAGCCCGGGGAGCCGCTCGTCGCCCCGCAGGCCGCCGCCATGACGGCCAGCGCCCCCACCGCCAACCCGGCGCGCCACGGTCTGGGTACCACGGCGTCAGTCCCCGACCGGCGAGCCGAAGCGGATGAGGTTGCCGTCGGGGTCCACGTGGGAGCCCTCGCGCATGTCGTAACCCGTCGTCCCCACCGGGTGTGTGTGGCCGGCGATGCCGGGCCGGCTCCACTGCTCGTAGAGCGCGTCGGCGTCGAGCACGTACAGATAGGCCGTACCGGGATGCTGCGCACCGCCCGCGGACGGCACGCTGAGGTGCAGGCCCACGCCGTCGCGGTTGGCGAACCCGTAGTCGTCGCCGTCCACGTGGGCCAGGATGTCGAATCCCAGTGCGCGGTAGTGGCCCAGGGCGGCACCGAGGTCGCGCACCGGGAAGATCGGGCAGAATCTGCGCAGGAGGCGCTCGGGCCGGCGCCGCATAGCGCCGCGCGCCGCGCCGGTGGCCTTGATCTCGGTCAGGGCGGCGAGCACCGACCGCATGGCCTCGATCTGCGCCGGGGACACCAGCGTCTCGAGCCGGCGGTCCACGGCCTCGATGCCGCGCCCGGCAGCGTCGACCGCGGCGCGGCCGCGCGCGGGGAGCTCGAGCACCACCCGGCGGCGGTCCCCGGCGTCGGGCCGGCGCTCGAGGTAGCCCCGGGTCACGAGGACGTCCACCACCTGGCTCACCGCCTGCTTGGTCACGCCGAGCTCGGCGGGGAGGTTCTGGCGCGGACCCCCGGCGGCGTCCAGGCCGGCCAGGACGAAGACCCCGTTGCGAGGGAGGTCATCGATGCCGGCGGCGTGCAGGCGCGCCCGCACGGACTGGGCGTAGGCCCCGCGGGCCGAGCGCAGCAGGGCGGGGGTGCCGTGCGCGGTGCGCTCGGTGCCGTCCACGCCCCGACCCTAGGGACGGGACCCCAGATCGTCAACATCCTTGACCATTCCCCAGGCCACGGACCCGCTGGGGCCGGGCCGGGCGCCACCGGCCCGACCCCCGACGCCCCGCTACGGTGCGGTCGGAGCCCACGGGCGGTTCACCGGGACGCCGCACCACGGGACCGGCGATGAGCTGGCGCCTCGCCAGCCATCCGAACAAGGAGCCGGCGACGCCCGGCGCCAGAGCGAACGGAGCCCCACCGTGAGCAGGGTCAGCACGTATCTCAACTTCATGGGCACGACGGAAGAGGCCTTCACCTTCTACCGGGGCGTCTTCGGGACGGAGTTCGCCGGTCCCGTCGTCCGCATGGGCGACATGCCGGGCGGCCCCGGAGGGACGCCCCTCCCCGAGGCCGAGAAGGCGCTCGTGGCCCACGTGGAGCTCCCCATCCTGGCCGGCCACGTCCTCATGGGGACCGACATCCTGGAGTCGATGGGACACGAGCTGCGCCCGGGCAACAGCGTGACGATCAACCTCGAGCCGGACTCCCGGGCCGAGACCGAGCGCCTCTACGCCGCGCTCAGCGAAGGGGGGACCGACTCGACCGGGCTCCAGGACATGCCCTGGGGATACTGGGGATGCACGCTGGACCGCTTCGGGGTGCGGTGGATGTTCAGCGGGCCCTCGCCCGCCTGACCGGCGCCGGCGCCGCCCACCAGAGGCCCTTGACGGGCCGTCGAGAATCCGTAGCATACCCAGTATGCTCACGCACGAGCCGACATCATGAGCGTCCGACACGCCCTGTTGGGCCTGCTCAGCGAGGGCCCCAAGTACGGGCACCAGCTCCGCCAGGAATTCGAGGCCCGGACCGGTGACGTCTGGGCGCTCAACGTCGGCCAGGTGTACACGACCTTGCAGCGCCTGGAGCGCGACGGCCTGGTCGTGTCCGACGACGAAGCCGCCGACGGCCCGCAGAAGGCCTTCCGCATCACCGCCGAGGGCCGCCACGAGCTGGCCGAGTGGCTGCGTACGCCGCCCGACCTCACCACGCCCCCGCGCGACGAGCTCGTCATCAAGATCCTGGTGGCGCTGGCCATCCCCGACGTCGATGTCCACGAGGTCCTGCAGGCGCACCGCCGGTACCTGGTGGAGCTCATGCAGCAGTGGACCCGGCTGAAGGAGGACGAGGCCGACCTCGACCTGCCCCTGGCCCTCGTGGTCGACGCCGAACTGGGTCGGCTCGACTCGGTGATCCGGTGGCTGGACGCCGCCGACGGCCGCCTCAAGCGGGCCTCGGTGGAACCGGGCCGGCCCACGTCCGACGCACCCCGCATCCGACTGAGACTGGCGGTGAAGCGATGAGCTTGCTCGAACTGCGCAACATCTCGAAGGTCTACGGCGAGGGCGCCACCGAGGTGCGGGCCATCGACGACGTGAGCCTGCGTGTCGACGCCGGCGCCCTGGTGGCGGTGATGGGCCCCAGCGGGTCGGGCAAGTCGACGCTGCTCACCATCGCCGGGAGCCTGGAGGACCCGACGGAGGGCGAGGTCCTCGTGGACGGCGTCTCGCTGCCCACCATGAGCCGCAACGACCGGGCGCGCCTGCGCAGGCGCACCATCGGCTACGTCTTCCAGGACTTCAACCTCCTGCCCGGGCTCACCGCCGCCGAGAACGTGTCGCTCCCTCTCGAGCTCGACGGGATCGGCGGCCGCAAGGCGCAGGCCATCGCCACCGAGACCCTCGAGGAGCTGGGGCTCGCCGACCGCGCCGCGCACTTCCCCGACCAGCTGTCGGGTGGTGAACGCCAGCGGGTGGCCATCGCCCGGGCGGTGGTCGGCGAGCGCCGCCTGCTCCTGGCCGACGAGCCCTCGGGCGCCCTCGACTCCGCCAACAGCGAGGCCGTGATGCGCATGATCCTCGCGGCGTGCAAGCGCGGCATCGGCGCCGTCGTCGTCACCCACGAGGCACAGCTCGCCGCCTGGGCCGATCGCGTGGTCTTCCTGCGCGACGGGAAGGTCATCGACCAGACCGAGCCCCCGCCCAGCCCCGAGGCGCTGGTGCAGTCGACCCGCCCGTCATGACGGCCACCGTCGTCGACGCCCCGCGGGCCCGTCCCCCCGCCGGCCCCGTCCCACGCAGCGGCCTGGCGGCACGACGGGCGGTGACCCGTTGGTCCTGGCGCCTCTTCCGCCGTGAGTGGCGCCAGCAGCTCCTGATCCTGGCCCTCATCACGGTGGCGGTGGCGGCGACGATCGTGGGTTCGGCCGTTGCCACCAACACGCCACCGCCCAAGGACGCGGGCTTCGGCACGGCCCAGGACTCCGTGACCTTCACGAGCTACGACGCGCACACGGCGAGCGTCATCGCCACCCTGGAGCGCCGCTTCGGGCGCGTCGACGTCATCGAGAGCGAGACCCAGTCGATCCCGGGGTCGATCAGCACGTACCAACTCCGCGCCCAGGACCCCCACGGGCCCTTCGGCGGCCCGATGCTCTCGCTCGTCTCGGGGCGCTACCCGTCGGGCGCCGACGAGGTCGCCGTGACCAACGGGGTGGCGTCCACGTTCCACCTGCGGGTGGGGTCCACCTGGCGGGTGGGCGGGGCCGAGCGCCGTGTGGTCGGCACCGTCGAGAACCCCCAGAGCCTCCTCGACGAGTTCGCGCTCGTCACGCCGGGACAGGTGACCGGTCCCACGCAGGTCGTCGCCCTCTTCGACGCGCGGGGGGTGGCGCGCGGCTCGATCGGCAACAACGCGCAGACCCCGGCGTCGGTCGCGCAGTCGAACCCGATCAACCCTGAGACGATCTCGCTCGCCGCCCTCGTCCTCGGCATGCTGCTCATCATGCTCGTCTCGGTGGGCGGCTTCACCGTGCTCGCCCAGCGTCGCCTCCGCTCGATCGGGATGCTCGAGGCGACCGGGGCCAGCGACGGCCACGTCCGCCTCGTGATCAGCGCCAACGGCACCGTGGTCGGCGTGGTCGGCGCGGCCCTCGGGTTCGGCCTGGGGCTGGTGGTGTGGCTCGCCTACCGCCCGACCCTCGAACAGAGCGTGCACCACGTCATCGGGGTGCTGGCGCTGTCGTGGACCGTGGTCGTCGCCGCCATGGTGCTGGCGGTGGTGGCAGCGTTCTTCGCAGCGTCACGGCCGGCCCGGGCCGTCACCAAGGTGCCCATCGTCCAGGCACTGTCGGGTCGGCCGGCACCGCCCCGCGAGATCCACCGCTCCGTCGTCCCCGGCGTCGTCCTCCTCGTCCTCGCCTTCTTGTTGCTCGGGTACGCCGGGGGGACGAACAAGGGGAGCGGGAGCGGCGGCGCGCCGGAACTCGTGTTCGGGATCGTCCTGCTCGTCCCGGGACTGATCCTCCTCGCGCCGTTCTTCCTGTCGTTGGCGGCGCGCCTCGGCCGCCGCGCGCCGATCGCCACCCGCCTGGCGCTGCGCGACCTCGCCCGGTACCGGGCACGCTCGGGCTCGGCTCTGGCGGCGATCAGCGTCGGGGTGCTCTTCGCGGTCATCGTGATGCTGGTGGCGTCCGCCCGCTACGGCAACGTCCTCGACTACGCAGGTCCGAACCTCGCCTCCGACCAGCTCTGGCTCACCGCCAACACGCCCCCGCCAGCGGGCTCCGTCTTGATCACACCGAAGGGCCGCCAGGTCGCCAAGGCACCGACGACGCCGGTGGCCACCCCGTCGCAGCTGTCGGCGAGCGCCGCCGCCATCGCCAGGGCA
This sequence comes from Acidimicrobiales bacterium, assembly GCA_035515515.1. Lineage (GTDB taxonomy): Bacteria > Actinomycetota > Acidimicrobiia > Acidimicrobiales > UBA8190 > DATJBC01. Next base: position 9,237 of record DATJBC010000269.1, on the reverse strand, counting down.
CTCGGTGCGCAGCTCGTCGCGCTCCAGTCCCCGAACGCCAATCTGAACGGCACCCAAGGGGGTCGCAGCTGGAACGGCCCGATCTACGTGGCCACGCCCCGGTTCCTGCGGTCCTTCGGGATCGCACCGTCGCAGGTCGACCCGAACGCCGACATCCTGACCTCACGTCCCGGTCTCTCGGGATTCTCGGGGCTCGTCCTCAACTACACGTCAGGGGACAAGGGCGGGTCCGCTCCGGGCGCGCCCGGTGGTGGTCCGTCCTCGCCGAGCTGCACGGCCGCCACCGGCTGTCTGGCGCACCCGGTGATCCAGGAGCTCGGCGCGCTCCCCACCGGGACCTCCGCGCCCAACACGGTGGTCACCGAGCACGCCATGCGCGAGTTCCACATCCAGTCGAGCACCAACGACTGGCTGGTGCAGGGATCGCAGCCCTTCACCGCCGCCCAGATCAGCAGCGCGCAGCTCGCCGCGTCGACGAGCCAGCTCGCCGTGGAGGCGAAGAACGACCAGCCGACCTCGTCGGCGGTGATCAGCTGGGCGACGATCTTCGGGATCGTCATCGCCCTCGGCGTGCTCGGGATGTCGGTCGGCCTGGTCCGCAGCGAGACGGCGAGCGAGCTCCGCACGCTGGCGGCGACGGGCGCCTCCAGCCACACGCGGCGCACGCTGACCGCGGTGACCGCGGGGGCGCTGGGCTTCCTCGGCGCCCTCCTCGGGGTGGTCGGGGGCTACCTGGGCGTCATCGGCTTCCTGCGGAGCAACTCGCTCAACGGCGGGATCTCCGCGCTCGGCAACATCCCCGTCGGGGACCTGCTCTTCATCCTCCTGGCTATGCCTGCGTTCGCGGCCGTCGTCGGCTGGCTGTTGGCGGGCCGCGAACCGCAGGCCATCGCCCACCAGCCCATCGAGTAGGCAGGCGCCGACCCCGTTCGCCGGTCGGCGCCACGCCCCGGCCCGCTCACGCTCCCTGGTCGAGCACACCGGCCACGGCACGCCGCACGCGGTCGGGATCGGCGACGGCGTCGATCTCGAGGATCCGCCCGTCGACCACGGTGAAGCCGATGACGTTGACGACCTCCCCCTCCATGACGACGGCCATCCCCGCGCCGCCGTTCACGACAAGCGGCAGGAGGTGGGTGTCGGGACGCGCCAGCCACGTCTTCAGCCCGGCACGCGACTGTCGGGCGACGGCGTCCACGCCGTGGAGCTCCATCGACCGCGCCCGGGTGGACGCCCCGGCGTCGACCCGCAGCACCACCTCGGGGTCGAGGGCGGCCACCAGCGCCTCGAAGTCCCCGGCCCGGGCGGCCGCGAAGAAGGCGTCGACCACGGTGCGCTGCCGGGCGAGGTCCGCCTCGGTGGGCTGCGCCGCCGCGCCGCGGACGCGCCGACGTGCCCGGCTGGCGAGCTGCCGGGCGCCGGCCGAGCTGCGCCCCACCAAGGGGGCGATCTCGTCGAAGGGAAGATCGAACATGTCGTGCAGCACGAAGGCGATGCGCTCGGCCGGGTTGAGGGTGTCCAGGACGACGAGGAGGGCGAGGCCGACGGAGTCCGCCACGACCGCCTCCTCCTCGGGCTCGAAGGACCGCAGCGGGCGGACGACGGGGTCGGGGACGTGCACCTCGAGGGGCTCCTCGCGCCGGACGTTGCGGGCCCGGAGCCGGTTGAGGCACAGGCGGGCCACCACCGTCGTGAGCCAGCCGCCGACGTTCTCGATGGCCTCGGCGTCGGATCCGGCCAGGCGCAGCCAGGTGTCCTGTACGGCGTCCTCGGCCTCGGCGACCGAGCCCAGCATGCGGTAGGCGACGGCCCGCAGGTGGGTCCGGTGCTCCTCGAAGCGAGCCGCCAGCCAGTCCATGTCGCCCATCTGCCATCCCTTCGCCTGGTGCCCACGACCATGACCCGTGGGCGCACCCGGATGTGACGACAGCCACAGCACTGCCCCGCCGGGCCTCCGGGCAAACCGCCCGGGGGGCGGGAACGACACCTCCCCGGTCACATTGAGGCCTCCCCGGGGGTCATACCGGGTGGGCACGCGAACACAACACCCCGGACCCGGGGTCCCCGAGAAACGAGGCCATCATGACGACGTACCTCCCGCCCGTCGACAAGCCACGCAACCTGGTGATGAAGATCCTCTACGGGTTCATGCGGCGCCGGTTCGGCAAGGTCATGACCCCCTTCACCGTGTTCTCGGCCCGCATGCCGCTGGCCTTCACGACCTTCTACGGCAAGGTCTCCAGGCTCGACAAGAAGCTGGCCGTCCCCCAGCGCACGGCGGTCATCGTCCGCGAGCGCGTGGCCAGCATCAACATGTGCCTGTTCTGCATGGACGCCGCCCGCTTCTACGCCCTGCAGCAGTCGCCGGACGACGCGGCACGCTTCGACGCCCTCGAGGAGTACCGCACGAGCCCGCTCTTCAGCGACGCCGAGCGCGCCGCGCTCGACTTCGCCAGCGAGCTCACCCGCAACAAGGACGTGGCGCCGGCGACATTCGAGCGCCTCACCCGGTTCTGGTCCGAGCGCGAGATCTGCGACCTGGCCTGGTTGGTGGCCAGCGAGCACCTCTACAACATGAGCAACATCGGGCTCAACATCGGCTCGGACAACCTCTGCGCCGTGCCGGCCCGGCCCGAGGCCGTGCGCGCCGCACCCTGACACCCCGGTGCCGCCGTTCCGGGCGCCGGGTGCCGGCACGAGGCGCCACGGCGGGTCGTGGCATGGTGGGGCGGTGCCGAGCGTGTACGAGGCGGCCGGGGAGGACGAGGGACTGCGTCGCCTGGCCGCCGCGTGGCACGCCCGGGTGCTGGCCGACGAGATCGTGCGTCACGCCTTCAGCCACGGCTACCACCCCGACCACACCGAGCGGCTGGCGGCGTACTGGGCCGAGGCGCTGGGCGGCCCGGCCCGGTACTCCGAGCGCTACGGCACGGAGACCGCGGTGGTGCGCATCCACAGCGGCAACGGCCCCCACGAGGAGATGGACCGCCGCGCCGTCGCCTGCTTCGACGAGGCCCTCGCCGACGCCGGCCTCGCCGGTGACGAGCGGCTCCGCCAGGTCCTCCACGACTACTTCGCGTGGGCCACGACCACGACGATGGCCCGCTACCACGACTCGGCCGACGACGTGCCCGACCACCTCGAGATCCCGAGGTGGTCGTGGGAGGGCCTCGCCGAAGCCCCCGGCTGAGCGGCCTCACGGCGCCGTCGCCGAGGTACGCCCGACGCCGCCGAGGCGGCGCATGGGGGCCGGGCCTTCAGCCGGCGCGCAGGTCCCGCCGCCCGATCCCCGCCGCCCCCAGCGCCATCGACACGAGCCCCAGGGCGCCCAGCACGCCGTCGGTCCGCCAGTCGGGCCCGACGGCGGGAGCCGCCGCCATCTGGTGGAACACCGAGGTGTCGAGCACCCAGTGGTTCTGGGCGAAGAACCCGCCGACGAGCTCGATGAGCGCCGACCATCCCAGCACGACGTAGACGACGGCGACCGCGCCCGCGGGCCACAGCCCGAGGGCGAGGGCCCCCACGCCGAGGAGGAAGAAGGCGGGCGCCACCATGTTGAGGCCGGCGGCGAGGACGCTGCCCGCCCCCACCCCTGCCCCCTGCGAGGCCGCCCCCAGCCACGCGCAGCCGGCGGCGGCCAGCGCGCTCACGAGGAGCCCGGCGGTCCCGACCGACAGCCGCCCTGCGAGCCACCGCCGCCGGCCCACGGTGTTGGCCAGCAGGTGGTCCAGGCGCCCGTCGGCCTCCTCCTCGCGGGCCGCGCTCAGCTGGGAGGCGGCCTCGAAGGCGACGGCGACGGCCAGGATCACGAAGGTGACCCCCAGGAAGGCACGGGTCCCGGTGCCGGGGGCGCCCAGCCGGGCGAAGACCTCGTGCACCGACGACCCCACGATGGTGGTGCCCGCCGCCTTGGCGACGATCCCCACGAGCAACCCCGAGAGGGCGCTCGCCACCGCCCACCACAGGACCGACGGACCGCTCAGACGCAGCGCGAGCGCGCCCGGCCCCGACAGCAGACGCAGGCGGGGCGCCCTCGAGTTGCGGCCGGACCACGTGCCCGCACCCACGTCGCGACGCGACGCCAGCACCACCGCTGCCAGCACCAGCGCGGCTGTGAAGCCCCCGATGGGAGCGAGCGCCCAGGGACGCGGGTCGGTGAGCGGTCGCAGGGCCTCCACCCATCCGAGGGGCGAGGCCCACACGAGGCAGTGCAGTCCCGACCCCGAGTCCCCCACCATCCGCACGCCGTAGCTCAGCCCGAGCACGACGGCCGCGTACCCGGCGGCCGTACGGCGGCTCGGCACCAGCTGGCTCGTGAGCGCTCCCACGGCGAGGAACATGAGCGCACTGGCCACCAGGGCGAGGGCGAAGTAGAGGCCGGCCGGCGCGTCGATCCGCACCGAGGAGCTGCGCCCCACGACGACGGTGACCAACGCCGTGACCACCCACAGGACCGACGCCGCCGCCACCAGCCCGCCGAGGGCCTGCGCGGCCGCCCCGCCCTTGGTGGTGAGCCCGCTGGTGAGGAGCTCCCAGCGCCCCGCCTCCTCGTCGCCCCGCAGGAGACGTGTGCTCGTGAGCAGACCCCACACCGCGCCCACGACCATCAACGTCATCGACACCTTGAACACGGTGAAGCCGGCCACGGTCTGGAGCTTGGGCGCCGGCCCGAAGAGGGCGCTGGCCGCCCGGTTGGCGCCGAAGGACCGCGCCAGCTGTCGGCGCTCGGGGGCGGTCTTGTAGATGCTGGTGTAGCTCAGGGCGGCCGACGCCACGGTGACGCCGAACACGTATCCCCACACCACCGCCGAACGGATCGCCCGGCGCGCGGTGAGGCGGAGGACGACGATGCGGGCCGTGCGTTCCTCGCCGGCCGGCGACACCGCCAGGGCGTCAACCGTCAACGCCCGGCACCCCGGCGCCGTCGTCGCGCTGGCCGTAGCGGGCGAGGAAGAGCTCCTCGAGCGACGGCTCGCGGCTGAGCAGGCGGGTGACCCCGGCGGTGGCGAGCACGCCGAGCAGCGGTTCGATGGAGCCCCGTACCTGGCAGCGCAGGGCCTGCCCGTCGACCACCACGGCGTCCACCCCCTCCACGCCGGACACGTCGGGCACCGCGCCCGCGAAGGTCACGTCGACGGTCACCGCCGAGAGGTGCCGCATCGCACGGAGCGTCCCGCTCTCGATGAGGCGACCGGCGCGCAGGATGGCCACGCGGTCGCACAGGGCCTCGACCTCGCTCAGCACGTGCGAGGACAGGAAGACCGACTGCCCCCGGTCGCGCGCCTCGCGGATGGCCGTACGGAAGGTCAGCTCCATGAGCGGGTCCAGGCCGCTCGTGGGCTCGTCCAGGATGAGGACGTCCGCCCGGGTCTGCAAGGCCCCGATGAGGAGGACCTTCTGGCGGTTCCCCCTCGAGTAGGCCCGCACCTTCTGCGCGGGGTCCAGGGCGAAGCGCTCGATCAGCTCGTCCCGGTAGGCCTCGTCGACGCGGCCGTGGACCCGGCCGAGGAGATGGAGCGTCTCGGCACCGGTGAGCCCCGGCCACAGGTTCGCCTCGCCCGGGACCGACGCCACCCGGCGATGGGCCTCGACCGGCCGCCGCTGGCAGTCCACGCCGAAGATCTCCGCCCGGCCCCCGCTGGCGCGGGCCAGGCCGAGCAGCAACCGGATGGTGGTGGTCTTGCCGGCGCCGTTGGGCCCCAGATACCCGAGCACCTCTCCCGGCGCGACCTCGAGGTCGAGGTCGGCGAGGGCCCAGACCTCGCCGTAGCGCTTGGAGAGGCCGGCGGTGCGGATGGCCGGCCCACCGTCTCCACGGGCGCCCACCGCCCCACCCTGGCACGTCCGGCCCCCGGGTGGCGCGGATCGTCGCGCCCGTGACCCGTCGTGTCCGGGACCCCGGCCGCAGCCTCCGGCCGTGCCGACAGGCACCGCCCGGTGACCCCGGTGTACCGCGTCGCACGCACGATCACGGGGGCCGGCTCGTCGTCCCCGTCTGGTCATGGACGGTGGTGCGCGTCGCCGTCGGTGGCGCCTGTCCCCCGCGCGCGGCCTACGGACCAAGCACCCGGGCCGAGGGGCGTCCCCGGGGGGCACGGGCAACCGCCCAACGTGCGCTTGTTGCTACCCGACGGTGCCGGAGGGATTGTGGGCCTGGGGGGTTTGCCAAGCGGGCACCGGTCCGACCGGGGGCTTCGGGACCAAAGTCCCTGCATCTGCCGCCCCAACTGTCGTAGGGTGGCCGAGCAGTGAGCACAACAGCCACATGACCTGACCGGGAGGTCGTCCCATGAATGAAGTGCGCTCCATCGGGCGCATGCGGACGTTGGGGGTGTTCGTCGCGGTGTTGTCCATCGCCGCCCTCACCGCCGCCTGCTCCAGTACTCCGTCGAGTAAGTCGACGACGACGACGTCAGCCTCGTCGATCCCCGCTGGCCTGAGCGTGTCGTCGTTCGACGTCTCGTTCGCGACGATGGCGAAGCTCAAGGGCTTGACCTCGGCGGGAAGCGGCCTCGTGGGCGTGATCCTCCCCGACACGACGTCGTCGACCCGGTACGTGGACTTCGACGCGCCGTACTTCGGCACGGCGCTCAAGGACGCGGGGTATTCGTCGAGTGACTACAAGATCGACAACGCGCAGGGGTCCGACGCCACAGAGCTGGCCGACGCCCAGGCCGACATCTCGCTGGGCGCCAAGGTGCTCATCTTCGACCCCATCGACAGCACCGTGGGCGCGCAGGTGCAGCAGTACGCCCAGTCCCGCGGCGTGGCCACCATCAGCTACGACCGCGCCACCTTCACGGGCACCAACACCTACTACGTGAGCTTCGACAACGTGCAGGTGGGCAAGCTCATCGGACAGGGATTCGAGTCGTGCGTGTCCGACTGGAACGTGTCGAGCCCGAAGGTGTTCGAGCTCGACGGTGGTGAGGACACCGACCCCAACGCGGTGTCGTTCGCCCAGGGCTACAACTCGGTCATCTGGAACAGCCAGACCACGCCGATCAAGGTGGGGACGACCAACAGCAAGGGCTACACGCTGGTGGGCGACCAGATCACCCCGGGCTGGGTGAACGCCACCGGTGGCTCGATCTTCCAGCAGCAGTTCACGGCGCACCCCGAGATCAATGCCACGGTCGAGGCCAACGACGGTCTGGCCCAGGCGGTGATCACCGACCTGAAGAACAAGGGCGTGGGGGCCAAGAAGATCCCCACCACGGGGCAGGACGCCACGCTGCAGGGCATGGAGAACATCCTCCAGGGCTACCAGTGCGGCTCGGTCTACAAGCCCATCTACAAGGAGACCCAGGCCACCGTGGCCCTGGCCACGATCCTGCGGGCCCACAAGACCCCGCCCTCGTCCCTGGTGAACTCCACGACCTCACCGCCCAAGAACGTCACGGGCTCGACGCAGCCGGCCGTGCTGCTCACCCCGACGTGGGTCAACTCCACGAACATGGCCTCGACGGTGGTCAAGGACAAGTTCATCTCGGCCTCGGCGCTGTGTGCCGCAGTCGGCGCGAGCGTCTGCTCGAGCGCCGGCATCACGCCGTAACGGCGCGAAGGACAGCCGTGACGGGACCGCCGCCCTGCTTCCGGGGCGGCGGTCCCGCGTCTGGCCACCGGCTGACGTAATCTCCCGGCATGGAGGTGCTCCGATGAGCCCGCTCGACACCGCAGAGCCACTGCTCAGGGTGCAGGGCGTCTTCAAGAGCTTCGGCGCCGTGCAGGCGCTCGCCGACGTCAACCTCGACGTGCCGGCGGGGCAGGTGACGGCCCTGTGCGGCGACAACGGCGCCGGCAAGTCGGTCCTCATCAAGTGCATCTCGGGGATCTACGAGCCCGAGCGGGGCCGGATGTTCTGGGACGGGAAGCACGTCCGCATCCGTACCGCCCGAGACGCCGCCGACCTCGGGATCGAGACCGTCTACCAGGACCTGGCGCTGTCCGACAACCTCGACATCGTCCAGAACATGTTCCTCGGGCGCGAGCGCCTCCGGCGCCGCGTCCTCGACGAGGACTCCATGGAGCGGGCCGCAGCGGAGACGCTGGCGAGCCTGGGCGTGACTACCGTCCGCTCGATCCGCCAGCCCGTGGGCTCCCTCTCGGGTGGACAGCGCCAGTCCGTGGCGGTGGCCAAGGCGGTCATGTGGAACTCGAAGCTCGTCATCATGGACGAGCCGACCGCCGCCCTGGGCGTCACCCAGACGGCCATGGTGCTCGATCTGGTGCGGCGCCTCCGTGACCACGGCCTAGCGGTGATCGTCATCTCCCACAACCTCAACGACGTCCTCGCCGTGGCCGACCGCATCGCCGTGCTCTACCTGGGACGCCTGGTGGTCCAGGATTCGGTGGCCGCCTTCGACCGCCAGAGCGTGGTGGAGTACATGACCACCGGCGGCCAGACGACGGCCGGGAACGGAGCCCGCCGTGACTGACCGCGACCTCTCCGAGGCGTCGCCGGCCGTGACCGACGGACCGGTCATCAACCCCGACGTCGACCTCACGGCGGCCACCGAGGCGGCCGCCCCCCTGGTGCCGGCGGCGATCGTCGCCCAGACCCTCCCCGAGTACATCCGGGCGCAGATCACGCGGGTGAAAAGCGGCGACAGCGGCGTGCTCCCGGTGCTCCTGGGGCTCATCGCCATCGTGATCGTCTTCCAGTCGATCAGCCCCCACCACATCTTCCTGTCGGCCGGCAACATCGTGAACCTGTTCCAGCAGAGCGCCGTGTTCATGGTGCTGGGGATGGCCGAGATCTTCGCCCTGCTCCTGGGCGAGATCGACCTCTCCATCGGCTACGGCGGCGCGGTGGGCGGGGTGATCGCCGTGCAGCTGGTGCAGCCCGTCACCTCCGACTGGCCATGGTGGGCGGCCATCGTCGTGGCCCTCGCCGCCATGGCGCTCGTGGGCGCCATCTGGGGGACGCTCATCACGCGCCTGCGGCTCCCCTCGTTCATCGTCACGCTGGCGGGCCTGCTCATCATGAACGGGGTGCTGCTCATCATCCTGGCCATCGGGCCCTTCTCGGGATACCCGACGCTCACGGGCCGCTCGGTCAACCTGCACGTCCTCTACGACCTGATGTGGGGCGAGGTCACGCCGCTGGTGGGCTGGATCGCGGTGGCGGCGATCGTCGGGCTCCTGAGCCTGAACATGTTCCTGCGCGACGAGCGCAGGCGCCGCAGCGGCCTGGTGGCCCCTCCCCGCAGCCTGACCATGATCAAGATCGCCATG
>DATJBC010000268.1:0-2852 GCA_035515515.1 Acidimicrobiales bacterium | reverse complement strand
ACGGCGCCACAGCACCCTCGGCGTAAGCCCGTCACCCGGGCTTGTTGGGCCATTGCCGGAAGGTGGCGTGGTGTCGACCGACCTCAGCCATGATGGCGTCGATGTAGACGAGCTTGCGGATCATGTACGAGCGCGTCTCCTTGGGATCCAGGTAGAGGTTGTAGAGCCGGCCGTAGCCGTAGCGCTGCACCACGCCCGTGAACCCGCCGGGATTGAGGACATCGGTGTCGTGGTCGGAGATCGAGGTCAGCAGGTACTTGTACTCGCCGACGCGCAGGGCCGAGAACTGGGACGTGAGCCAGTAGTGCTGGTACTTGCGGTTCGACAGCGGCGCACGATCGTCGACGGCGAGGAGGAAGGACAGCTGATCGACCGCGTCGATGTAGCGGTCGGTCGGCATCCGGTCAGCCGCGCCCGCCAGCGAGAGGCAGGTGGCGAAGAGGTCGAGGAGGTGTACGAGGCCGTCGCTGCTCCGACCCGGCTCGATCATCCCGGGCCACGACACGACGGCGGGCACCCGCACCCCACCCTCCCAGGTGGATCCCTTGGCGCAGCGGAACGGCGTGAACGCGGAGTCGGGCCATGTCTCCATCTCCGGACCGTTGTCGGACGAGATCAGCACCAACGTCGACTCCAGCTGGCCGGTGCGCTCGAGCGCGGCGACCAGCCGGCCGCAGATGTCGTCCAGCTCGACGATGGCGTCCTTGTAGGGGTGCCGGGCCGGGGAGCGCCCCAGGAAGTCGGGGTGGGGGTAGTTGTCGAAGTGGGCCCCCCGGGTGCAGTGGTAGAGGAACCAGGGGTCCGCCGACCCCGCCATCCGCTCGATGAATTGCTCGGAGTAGGTGCACCACTTGTCGTCCAGCAGGGAGAGCACGGGGACCGTGACCTCCTCGACCTCTTCGAGCGGGCCGTTGCGCGTCGCGTGCACGAAGCACTTGTTGAACGGCATGTTGCGCACCCATTCCGTGCGGGCCTCGCTGTAGACGATCTCGGGGAAGAAGTAGGGATCCCGCCATTCCGTGTACATGTCCGACACGGACAAGAAGCCATAGAAGTCGTCGAAACCGACGTTCTGTGGCTGACTCTCGCTGTTCTCGCCGATGTGCCACTTTCCCACCGCCTGCGTCACGTAGCCGGCGTCCGAGAGCAACTGGGGGAGGGTGACCTCCCCGCTCAGGCCGCCGGGCATGCCGTACATGGGCGGGACCAGGAGGCCGTGGCGCATCGGGAGGCGGCCCGTCATGATGGATGCCCTTGTGGGCGTGCACGAGGGTTCGCTGTAGCAGGAGGTGAGAAGCAGCCCGCCCCGGGCGATGCGATCGACGTTGGGTGTCGGTGCGCCCACGGCGATCCCGCCGCCGTAGCAGCCGAAGTCACCCCACCCGACGTCGTCCATCAGGATGACCACGACGTTGGGGCGCCGCCCCGAGCGGGAGCGAAACTCCGCCATTTTGACGGCCGCCGCCTCGTCGCGGCCCGGGACCACGAAGGCGGGCTCCCGGTTGGGGCCGGGACGGTACGTTTCGCCGGTGATGGGGTCGAGGGCCCCGCTGTCCCGCTGCTCGATGCCCACGTCTGAACTGGGGTCGCTGGGGTCCCTCATCGCCTCTCCTCGTCGCCCGGTTGCCAGGCACATGCTGCCTCTTGGCGGATCGGCGTGCAGGAGGCCAGCGGCGCCCCGCCGCTCAGGGGCGCAGATTCAGCCTGCCGGTGAGGTCCGAGATCGCCACCGGGCGAGCGTCGTCGACGACACGATTGACGAAGTCGCGCACGTGACGGAAGGCCTCCCGGCTGTCCTCGGCCCAGGGCATCAGGATCTGGAAGACGTGGAACATCCCCTCGAACTCCTGGGCGTCGGTCGGGACACCGGCGGCGCGGAGGCGCTGGACATAGCGCCGTATGGGGTCACGGAACATCTCGTCACCCCCCCATGTCACGCACGTCGGGGGAAACCCGCTCAAGTCCGCGCTCAATGGTGCAACTGGTTGGCTGGAGGCGTCGGTCCCATGGAGGTAGGCGGTGGTCGGAATGTTCCACGGCAGGATGTCGCGGTCCGCGTTCTCGGTCACGGATGCCTCGTCCAGGCGGAGGTCGACCTCAGGCGAGAACAGCACGAGCCCTGCGGGCCGGACCGGATCGAGGTGCTCGGGGAGCTCCAAGAGCAGCGTGTTGGCCAGGCCGCCCCCACCGGAGTCCCCGGCGAGGAAGATGCGCTCGGGCGGGATACCCAGGGCGACGAGCTCGGCGTAGACGGCCGAGGCGTCCTCGGCCCCCGCAGGGTAGGGAAACTCGGGCGCCAGCCGGTAGTCGGCGACGAAGGTCGCGCACCCCGTCTCCCGGCAGACTCTCGCCGTGAAGAAGGCGTACATCGTCGGGGACGTGCCGATGTACCCTCCCCCGTGGAGGTAGAGGATCACCCCGGCTGGTCGGGTCTGGCGCGGCACGTAGAGGATGCCCGGGACGCCGCCGAATTCGGTCGGGTGGCTGTCCACATCGAGGGAGCGGACGAACGGCGGCATGATCCACTGGCAGATCTCGTCCAACACCAGCTCGAGCGACCGGAACTCGGGGACGCGCAAGGAGGAGGCGTAGCCCATGAAGGAGCGGATCACCTCACGGGTGACCGAGATCCCCAGGTTGGACAAGAGAGAGGACTCGCCGTCGAAGGGGCGCCGGAAGGGAACCCGCGCCAGGGCCGTCGCGAGCTGCTGCGCCAACAGCGACACGTCCAGCGCCGCGATCGGCGCCGGTGCGGTCGGTACGTCCGGACGATTGCCCATTGCCATGCGTTCCACGCTCCCCGTAGCCGCTCAGCTGCCCGTCGGGGCCAACTTAGGGCGCCGGGGGTCATC
>DATJBC010000267.1:0-23185 GCA_035515515.1 Acidimicrobiales bacterium | reverse complement strand
AGCACCCCGTGACGGCGGTCGACGGGCTCCTCACGGGGTGGCACGAGCCGGAGGCCTCGCATCTGGCCATGCTGGAGGCGATCGCAGGGCGCGACCTGCTCGAGCGCTCCTACGATGCGGCGTTGACCGAGAAGTACCTCTGGCACGAGTTCGGGGACGTGCACCTGATCCTTCCATGACCCAGCAACCGCCCGAGCCACCGCTCGCCACCATGCCCACCACGCGGCGCGCCATCCTCATGGCGCTCAAGCGCAACGGCACCATGCACGCCAACGACCTCGCCCGGCACCTGGGCGTGACGGTGGCGGCGGTGCGCCAGCAACTGGCCCGGCTCGGTGAGGACGGCCTCGTGACGCACCGGCGCGACCCCGACGGGCGCGGGCGGCCGTCGCACTCCTACGAGCTCACGCCGGCGGCGGACGGCCTGTTCCCCAAGCGCTACGGCGACCTCACCACCGAGTTGCTGGGCTACCTGGGCGGCCCCGACAGCGCCGAGGTGGGCGGCCTCTTCGAGCGCCGGCGGCGGCGGCGCCTCGCCGACGCACGCGAGCGGCTGCGGGAGCGGCCCCTCGAGGACCGGGTGGCCGAGCTCACGCGGATCCTCGACGAGGACGGGTACCTGGCCGACGTCGAGCGCCTCGACGACGGCGGGTGGCGCATCACCGAGCACAACTGCGCCATCCTCTCGGTGGCCACCGGGTTCCGCCAGGCGTGCTCCAGCGAGCTCGCCTTCATCCGCGACGCGCTGCCCGGGGCCCGGGTGGAGCGCGTCGCCCACCTCATGGACGGCGCCCACGTGTGCGCCTACGAGGTCCACCCCACCGGGGGCGCCCCGTCGGGGCGCCGGGCGCGCCGCCCCCGCACCGCCAGCCGCTGATCGCCCGCCCGGCGGGGCGGCCGGGCCCGTGATTCGCCGCTTCGTTGTTCGTTGTCTGAGCGGAACGCGCGGGCACGCCCGAAGCGCTCCTTCGTTCCCGGCGGCGGCGTCACCACGAGCACACGAGTTCGTCACCAACCGTTCACATACCGGGCGCCGGCGCGCCCCGGTCACCACCACAGGAGAGCACCGTGGACCTGAGCAGGCGGGCATTCGTCTCGAGCGCGCTGCGCGCCTCGGGCACCGTGCTGCTGGCGTCACAGCTGGGCCGCTCGTCGACCCGTGCGGCGGGGGCCCACGCCCCGGCGGCGCTGCCCGACCCCGAGACGTCGGGGATCGACCACGTGGTGGTGGTCATGATGGAGAACCGGAGCTTCGACCACTTCCTGGGCTGGCTCCCCAACGCGGACGGCCGCCAGGACGGGCTGTCGTACCGCGACCCCCAGGGCGGCGCGCACCCCACCTACCACCAGACGCAGCTCAACGGGTGCGGCTTCAGCGACCCCGACCACTCCTACGACGGGGGGCGCACCCAGTACAACGGCGGGAAGATGGACGGCTTCCTCGCCGACGCCGCCAACGACTCCTACGCCGTCAGCTACTACCGCGCCGCCGACCGCCCCTTCATGAGCAGCCTGGCGCTGGCCTACACGACGTGCGACCGCTACTTCTGCTCGATCCTGGGCCCGACCTACCCCAACCGCTTCTACCAGCACGCCGCCCAGACCGACCGTCTCGACAACACCATGGCCCTGTCGTCGCTGCCGACCATCTGGGACCAGCTCAACCGGCCGGGCGGGCCCAGCGGGCGCTACTACTTCAGCGACGTCCCCTTCCTCGCCCTGTGGGGTGCCAAGTACCTGGGGATCTCGGCGCCCTACGCGCAGTTCCTGGCGGACGCGGCGACGGGCGCGCTGCCCAACGTGTCGTTCGTCGACCCGCGCTTCGAGGACGAGGGCAGCGGCACCTCCGGCGACGACCACCCGCTGGCCGACATCCGCGCCGGGGACGCCTTCCTGTCCGAGATCTTCCACGCGCTCGCCTCGGGACCGGCCTGGGGGCGCACGGTGCTGGTCGTCAACTACGACGAGTGGGGCGGGTTCTACGAGCACGTGGCCCCCCCGAGGGTCACCGCGGCGGTGCCCATCGGCGCCAGCCCGGCGAGCGGGCCGGACAAGGACCTCGACGCCCAGGGCCGCGCCCTCCTCGGGTTCCGGGTGCCGTGCATCGTGGCGTCCCCCTTCTCCCGCGGGTCGGCCGCCCGCCCCCGCGTGGCCCACGCCCGCTTCGACCACACCTCTGTCCTCAAGATGATCGAGTGGCGCTGGGGCCTGGCACCGCTCACCCAGCGCGACGCGTCACCGCTGGCGGGCGACCCCGGCAACCTCGCCACCGTGCTGGACCTCGCCACGCCACGCCCCGAGGTGCCCGCCCTGCCGGTGCTCGGGCCCTTCGTGTCGGCGGGCTGCCCGGCGACCCTGCCGGGGCGGGGCACGCCGTCGGTGGGGCTCCCCGGGGGCGCCCCCGTCGCCCCCGGCGGGGACCGCGACACGTGGACGCAGCTGGCCGCGGCGGCCCGCGCCGCGGGCTGGGCCTGATGCGCCGGAGCGGGCGGTGACGCCCCGGCGGCCTCCTCGGCGCCCGCCAGGGCGAGCGGGCGGCGCCCGACGCGGCGCCCTGGCCGTCGTCGCGCTGGCGCTCCTGGGCACGGCGCTGCACGGCCTGGCGGGCAGCGGCACCGGGTTGAGCGGGGGAGCCCTGCCCCCCGTGCGCCACGTCTTCGTCATCGTGCTCGAGAACGAGGGGTACGCCGACACCTTCGAGGACCCGTCGGCCGATCCCTACCTGGCGACCACGCTCCCCCACGAGGGCGCCCTGCTGACCCAGTACTACGCCGTCGGCCACGAGAGCAACGACAACTACGTCGCCATGGTGAGCGGCCAGGCCCCCAACCCGCAGAACCAGGCCGACTGCCAGCTCTACAGCGACTTCACGCCGACCGGCGTGGTGGTCCCGCCCGGCCAGGTGGTGGGGACGGGCTGCGTCTTCCCGCCGTCGGTGCCCACCATCGGCGGCCAGCTCGACGCCGCCGGGCTCACCTGGAAGGGCTACATGCAGGACATGGGCAACGTGCCCAGCCGGGAGCCCTCCGCCTGTGCCCACCCCGCCCCCGGCACCCGGGACGACACCCAGAGCGCCGTGCCGGGGGACGGCTACGCCACGCGCCACGACCCCTTCGTCTACTTCGACTCCGTCATCGCCAACCCCGCCTACTGCGCGGCGCACGTGGTGGCGCTGGGCCCGCCCCCCCCAGGCGCGGGCCCCGGCGGGTCTTCGGACACGTCGACGGACCCGGCCGCCGCCGCCTCCCCGGGGCACCTTGCACCGGGCCTCGTCCAAGACCTGCGCTCGGTGCGGACCACGCCCAACCTGTCGTTCATCGTGCCCAACCTGTGCCTGGACGGCCACGACTACCCGTGCACCAACGAGGCGTCGCCCGCCTCCAGCGCGCTCGGGGACGTCGACACGTTCCTGCGCACCTGGGTCCCGCTCATCGTCGACTCCCCCGCCTTCCGCCACGACGGCCTGCTGGCGGTGGTCTTCGACGAGGCCGACGGCCCGCCCACGGGCGACGCCGGCGCCTGCTGCGGCGAGCTGCCCGGCCCCAACTCCCCGCTCCCCGGGGTGACCGGACCGGGAGGCGGCCGCACCGGCGCCGTCCTCGTGTCCCCCTTCATCCGCCCCGGCACCCTGAGCGCGCTGGCCTACAACCACTACTCGCTGCTCGCCTCGCTCGAGGACCTCTTCGGCGTGGCGCGCCTGGGCGAGGCCCGCACCGTCACCTCGACGTTCGGCGCCGACGTCTTCACGCAGGTCCGCACGCACCGGGGGCCGTAAGCTCGCAGCGAGCCGAGTGCGGGGGCCCCGATGGACACCACCACCGAACGCCTGGAGCAGCGCCGCCAGCTGCGCACCGAGATCCCCGGTCCGCGCTCGCGCGCCCTCATGGAGCGCCGCCGCGCGGCCGTCCCCGCGGGTGTGGGCACCACGCTGGGGATCTTCGTGGCCCGCGCCGCAGGTGGCATCGTCGAGGACGTCGACGGCAACCGCCTGATCGACTTCGCCTCGGGCATCTCGGTCACCAACGTCGGCAACAGCGCCCCCCGGGTGGTGCACGCCGTGCAGGAGCAGGTGGCGTGCTTCACGCACACCTGCTTCCAGGTGGTCCCCTACGAGGGGTACGTGGCGGTGTGCGAGCGCCTCAACGCGTTGACGCCCGGTGACCACGCCAAGCGCAGCTTGCTCGTGAACTCGGGCGCCGAGGCGGTGGAGAACGCCGTGAAGGTGGCCCGCTACGCCACGGGCCGTCCCGGCGTGGTGGCCTTCGACCACGGCTTCCACGGCCGCACCCTGCTCGGCATGAGCCTCACCGGCAAGGAGATGCCCTACAAGGAGGGGTTCGGCCCCTTCCCGCCCGAGGTGCTGCGCGCCCCCTACAGCGACCCGTTCCGGGGCACGGGCACCCTGGCCGAGACGGTCGAGGCCCTCGACGCCGCGGCGAGCCGGTACCCGGTGGCGTGCGTGGTGGTGGAGCCGGTCGCCGGCGAAGGCGGCTTCGTGGTGCCCGCCCCCGGGTGGCTGGCCGGGGTGGCGGCGTGGTGCCGCGACAACGGCGCGCTCGTGGTGGCCGACGAGATCCAATCCGGGTTCGGGCGCACGGGCGCCTGGTTCGCCTGCGAGCACGAGGGCGTGGTGCCCGACCTCGTCACCACGGCCAAGAGCCTGGGGGGCGGGTTGCCCATCGGGGGCGTGACGGGCCGCGCCGAGATCATGGACGCCGTGCACGCCGGCGGGCTGGGGGGCACCTTCGGCGGCAACCCGCTGTCGTGCGCGGCGGCGCTGGCCGCCATCGACACCATGGAGGCCGACGGGCTCGTCGAGCGCGCCGGCGCCATGGGCGAAACCATGCTGGCGAAGCTCGAGTCCATGGCCGCCGCCCACGCCGTGGTGGGCGAGGCGCGGGGCCGCGGGGCCATGGTGGCCATCGAGCTCGTGCGCGACGACGGCGTCACGCCGAACCCCGAGGCCACCAAGGCCCTGGCCGGGGCCTGTCACGCCCGGGGCCTGCTCGTCCTCACGGCGGGGACCTACGGCAACGTGCTGCGCCTCCTGCCCCCGCTCGTCATCCCCGACGACCTGCTCGAAGAGGGGCTGGGCATCATCGACGAGGCGCTCTCGGGCCTCTGAGCACCGGGCGGCGTCAGCTGCCCGGCACGGTGCTGGCCGTCCCCGCGCCGGGCACCGGGACGTGGAAGATGTCGCCCTCGGGCTCGGGCACCAGCGTCGGCGTCGTGCGGTTGAGCGTCTCCCCCCCGAAGAACGACGGACCCACCAGGCGCCACAGCACCCCCAGCACCAGCCCCACGGCGGCCGACACCACCACGATGAGGAACACCCCGCCCACCTGCGAGTGCGGGGGGAAGGGCAGGCGCCACGAGGTGAAGCTCTGGTCGCGGTTGTAGTTCCAGTCCTGCCACAGGCTCCAGCCCATGGCCCCGTAGAGGATGAGCCCGCCGAGGAGCGGGATGATCCCCTTCATCCACAGGTCGCGGGCGCTGTTGGTGAGCGACTTGCGGTAGTACCAGGCGCACGTGAACCCGGTGAGGCCGTAGTAGAAGGCGATCCACACGCCGATGGCGGTCACCGCGTCGGGGATCACGTTGCCCGCCGACATGTAGTTGAACGCCAGGTAGAGCACGAAGGAGATCCCCCCCATGGCGAGGGTCGACACCGTGGGGGTGAGGTAGCGGCGGTGCACCCGGGCGAAGGCCGCGGGCAGGGCCTTGTAGGCCGCCATGGACAGGGTCGTGCGGGCCGTGGGCAGGATCGTGGTCTGCGTCGACGCCGCCGCCGAGCTGAGCACCATGAGCAGGAGCAGCTTGGTGAACAGCGAGCCCACCCAGGCGGAGCCGAACACGGCCCCGCCCAGGACCGACAGCACGTCCGACACGTGGGCGGGGTTGCCCAGGCCGATGCCCGAGGTCCCCAGGCCGGCGAACGACAGGGCGGCCAGGATGACGACGACGTAGGTCACGAGGAGGATGACCGTGGACAGGATCGCCGCCAGGCCGGGCACCCGGTGGGTGTCGGCGGTCTCCTCGTTCACCGACACGGCGGTGTCCCAGCCCCAGTAGATGAACAGCATCAAGATGAGGCCGCTCACGAAGGTGTTGAAGGGGAGGTGGGAGAAGCTGAACCAGCTCCAGCGCGGGGCGAGGTGGCCCTTGGGCGCGTCGCCCAGCCCCACGCGGATCAGCGCCGTGGCCGACAGGACGAGCAGCATGACGACCTCGATCGACAGCAGCACCCGCTGGAAGGCGGCCGACACCTCGATCCCCCGGTAGCAGATGTAGGTCATGGCCACGAGCCATGCCAGGCCCACGAGGAGCACCCAGCCGCTGGCCGGGTTCTCCCCGATCGCCTTGTTGTTGAAGAAGAGGAAGACGTACTGGCCGGCCACCTGCGCCAGGCTGGCCATGACGAGGACGTCGGCGGCCACGATCCCCCAGCCCCCGAACCAACCCGTGCGGGGCCCGAAGGTGCGGGTGGCCCACGTGAACGTCGTGCCGCAGTCGGGGTCCGCCTTGTTGAGCTCGCTGTAGCCCACCGACACGAACAGCATCGGGATGAAGGCCAACAGCGCCACCAGCGGCGCCCGCACGCCCACGGCGAGGACGACCAGGCCCAAGGTGGCCGCCAGGCTGTAGGCCGGGGCGGTGGAGGCGACGCCCATCACCACGCTCGAGACCAGGCCGAGCGCACCGCTCTTGAGCCCCTTGTCGGCCACCGTCTCTCGGACGGCGAGGCGGCCGACCTCGCCCACCGCCGCGGTCGTCGTCGTCATGGCAACCCCCTTCCCCGGGCAGCTGTTCGCGCATTTTCGCAGACGAACCCGGTCTCGACAAGCGATGTCGTTGCGTTAGGAGGCGAGAAGTGGCAGATTCGTAGCAGTAACCCGCCCACAGGCAGCCGGACACGCGCAGGAGGCGGAGCCCGCCGCGGAGGGACCGCACCACGATGAGCACCACGGGCAGCCGGGCTCCCGGCGCTGACGACGAGCGGCTGCGGGCGCGGGCCCGGGAGATCTTCGCCGCCGAGCGCGCCGCGCTCACCGAGGCGACCCCGGCCTCGCGCCGGCTCTACGAGCGGGCCCGGCGCAGCCTGCCCCTCGGGGTGGCGTCGTCGTTCCAGGCGGCGGACCCCTACCCCGTCTACCTCGAGCGGGGGGCGGGCGCAGAGGTGTGGGACGTCGACGGCCGCCGGTACGTGGACTTCCACAACGGGTTCGGCTCGACGGCGGTGGGGCATGCCCACCCCGCGGTGGTGGCTGCCATCGAGCGCGCCGCGCGGGCCGGCACCCACTTCGCGGTGACGACCGAGGCCACGGTCCTGTGGGCCGAGGAGCTGTGCCGTCGTTTCCGCCTCGACCGGGTGCGGTTCACCAACTCGGGCACCGAGGCGACCATGGACGCCATCCGCCTGGCACGCGGCGCCACGGGGCGCGACGCCATCTGCAAGATCGAAGGCTCGTACCACGGCCATCACGACGCGGTGATGTTCTCGGTGGCGCCCAGCATGAGCATGATCGAGGCCGGCGAGAGCGTGGGCCTCGCCCCCCCGGCGTCCAAGGGGATCCCGGCGGGCATGGGGGCGTGGACCTACGCCGTCCCCTACAACGACCTCGTCGCCCTGGAGCGGCTTCTGGCCGAGCACGGCGGGGACATCGCCTGCTTCATCCTCGAGCCGGTGATGATGAACATCGGCATCGCGCTCCCCCGCCCGGGCTACCTGGAAGGGGTGCGCGACCTGTGCCGCCGCCATGGCGTGGTCCTCGTCTTCGACGAGGTGAAGTGCGGCGCCACCATCGCCGCGGGGGGCGCCACCGAGCGTTTCGGCGTGCGGCCCGACCTGGCCTGCTTCGCCAAGTCCATCACCGGCGGCGTGCCGGGCGGCGCCTTCGGCGGACGGGCCGACCTCATGGACGAGATCGGCGCCGGCGTGGCCCAGCAGGGGACCTTCAACGGCAACCCGCTGGTGGCGGCGGCCGGGTTGGCGGCGCTCACCGAGGTCCTCACCGAGGAGGCCTACGCCCACTTCAAGGAGATCGGAAGCCGCCTCGCCGATGGGTGCGCCCGGGCGGTGGCTGCCCACGACGTGCCCGCCCACGTCATCGACTTGGGCTGCAAGGGCTGCGTGTCCTTCCGCCCCGAGCCCCTGGTCGACTACCGGAGCTTCCTCGAGACCGACGCGGACCTGTTCAGCGCCTCGTGGGCGTGGCTCGTGAACCGGGGCATCTTCATGACCCCGGGCAACGAGGAGCAGTGGACGCTGTCGGTGCAGCACGGCGCGCAACACGTCGACCGCTTCGTCGAGGTCTTCGAGGAGTTCTGCCGCGCCGTCGCGCAATGACGGTCCGGCTAGCGGCATGACGCGCAAGGAGGTGTTCTCGCTCGACGACGTCGACAAGCGCATCGTCGAGCAGCTCCAGGAGGACGGCCGCCGGCCCTATACGCAGATCGCGCCGGTGGTGGGGCTGTCGGAGGCGGCCGTGCGCCAGCGGGTCCAGCGCCTCGTGGACGCCGGCGTCATCCAGATCGTGGGTGTGACCGACCCCAAGATGCTCGGCTTCGGCCGCCAGGCCATGATCGGCCTCACCGTCGAGGGTGACACGCGCAAGGTGGCCGACGCCGTGGCGGCCATGGACGAGGTCGTCTACGTCGTCCTCACGGCGGGCTCCCTCGACGTGCTCATCGAGGTGGTGGTGAAAGACGACGAGGAGCTGCTCGAGCTCCTCAACGACAAGATCCGGGCGATCGACGGCGTGCGCGACACCGAGAGCTTCGTGTACCTGCGCATCCACAAGGAGACCTACGCCTGGGGGGCGCCCTGACGTCCCCCCGGCGGGCGGTCAGGGCGGGGGCGACGTCGTCGTGGTGCTCACCGTGCTCGTCGTGGCGGACGGGCCCGTGGAGGGCGGGGCCGTCGAGGGCGGGGCCGTGGTGGTGACGCCTCCGTAGGAGCCGGCCGGCGCGCCCAGCGCGGGCGGCAGGGCCGTCGTCGTGGAGCGCGGCGTCCCCGGGGGCGGGGACCGCCGGCCGGGAGACGTCGTCGGCGCCGTGGTGTCGCGGCCCGACGGCGCCGACGGCGTCGTGGTGGGCGCCACGGACGTGGGCGGCGTGGTGGTGGCCCCGCCCGCGGCGACGCGTGGCGCCGGCCTCGTCGTCGCCGACCCGGGGGCGGCCCCCGGTCCGCGGGGGCGAGACGGCCCACCCGACGCCGCCAGACCCACGGCCACGCCCACGACGACGACCCCGGCGGCGATGCCGAGGAACGCCGTGCGGCGTGGCATGGCCACAGCGTACGCGCCCCTCCCGGTGCCCCTCCGCCATGGTGTGGCGTACCGAGGGCCCCGCGGGGCACCCCGGTACACTGGCGCCCGTCTCGTCGGACCTGGCGGACGCCGTCCCCTGCGTGAGGAGCCCCGTGGACACGCACGAGATCGAAGCCATCCACCAGCTCAAGTACGCCTACTTCCGGCTGCTCGACCTGAAGCGCTTCTCCGAGCTCGGAGCGCTCCTCACCGACGACGTCACCACCGCGTACCAGTCCGGTGAGCTGTGCCAGAACGGCCGGGACGAGGTGGTGGCCTTCCTCGAGCAGTCCCTGGGCGACCCCGGCATCGTGACCATGCACAACGGGCACCACCCCGAGATCACCCTGACCGGCGACGACGGCGCCACGGGCCGCTGGTACCTCGAGGATCGCGTCATCTTCGCCGCGCACGACTTCGACCTCCACGGCACGGCCCTCTACGACGACCGCTACACCAAGGCCGACGGCACCTGGAAGATCGCCCACACCGGGTACCAGCGCATCTACGAGGAGCGCCGGCGTTACTCGACCGGTGCGGTGATCTCGCTCACCGCGGGCGGCAGCACCACGACCTTCGCCTAGGGCCCGCGACGCACGGGGCGCGGCCCTGCGCACGCGCCCACGGCGGGACGCCGCCCGCTCAGGGCACCAGCACCACCTTGCCGGTCACCGCCCGCTCCAGGAGGGCGGCCATCACCGCCACGGCGTCGGCGAGGGGGCGCTCCTCGGGCGCCACGGGGTGCAGGCGGCCGGCGCGCACCAGGGCCACGAGCTCGTCGAGGAGGACGCGGTTGTCCCCGGGGTTGCGCATGGCCCACGCCCCCCAGTCGACGCCCACCACGGTGCGGTTGTTCAGCAGCACCTGGTTGAGGGGGACGGTGGCGATGGGCCCCGAGGCGAACCCGATGACGCACAGGCGCCCGAAGCTCCTGGTGGCGCGCAGGGCGGGCTCGCTGTGGCGTCCGCCCACGGGGTCGATGACCACGTCGACGCCTCCCCCGATGAGCTCGCGCACCGTGGCCTTGAGGTCGTCACGCTCGTAGGCCACGGTGAGCTCCGCCCCCATGGCACGAGCCGCGGCCAGCTTGTCGTCGCTCGAGGCCGCGGCCACCACCCGCCCGCCCAGGGCGACGGCGGCGTCCACCGCCGCCAGCCCGATCCCGCCCCCGGCGCCGAGGACGAGTACCCACTCCCCCGCACCCAGCGTCACGCGCCGCGTGAGCGCGAACCACGCCGTGCTGTAGCTCTGGATGAAGGCGGCCGCCTGTCCGAAGCCGAGCTCGTCGGGAACGGGGCAGAGCGAGGCCGCGGGGACGAGCACCTGCTCGACGAAGGCGCCGAAGCCCGTCATGGCCATCACGCGGTCGCCCACGGCCACGCCGGCGACGTCGTCCCCCACGGCCCGCACCACGCCGGCGACCTCCCCGCCGGGGATGTAGGGCGTGGGCGGCTTCATCTGGTAGCGGCCCTGGCACATGAGGCCGTCGACGTAGTTGACCCCGGCCGCCCGCACCTCCACGACGACCTGCCCCGGGCCCGGCCGTGGTGCGTCGCGCTCCTCGACCACGACGTTGTCGAGGGAGCCCAACTCGGTGCAGACCACGGCGCGCACGCCGGGACTCTACGCGCCGCGCCGGCGCGCTCTCCTCGGCGGGCCGGCACGCGCGTAACTTCTTGCATTTAGAGTGCAATATTCTTAGGATGCCGAGGGTGAGCGCGCGGGGCGCGGAGGCGGCTGACGGCAGGGTGGCCCGAGGGGCGCGCACCCGCCTGGCCCTGGCCGAGGCGATGATCAGCCTCATCGAGGAGGGCGACCCCCAGCCCACGGCCCGGCGCATCGCTGCACGCGCCGGGGTGTCGCTGCGCCTGGTGTTCCACCACTTCGAGGACCTGGAGTCGGTCCTGCGGGAGGCGGTCGCCATCCAGGAGCAGCGCCACTGGCGCCGCCTGGTGCCGGTCCCGGCGGCGCTGCCCCTGGCCGAGCGCATCGCCACGGTCGTGCGCCAGCGGGTCGCCGTGTTCGGCGCCGTGGCACCCGTGCGGCGCTCGGCCCGCCTGCTGGAGCACAGCTCGGCGACCGTGGCGAGCGAGACGGCGCGGGCGCGCACCGCCCTGCGCCTGCAGCTGCGGGTCACCTTCGCACCCGAGCTCGACCGCCTCCCCGCGGCCGCCGCCCGCAGCGCGCTCGACGCCCTCGACGTGGCGCTGTCGTGGGAGACCTGGGAGCAGGTCGACCGACTGGGACGATCCCCGGCCGCCTGCCGCCGCACCATGGCGCGGCTCGCCGCCGGGGCCCTGTCCCCCTGAGCCCGGAGGAGGACCACCATGGACGTCCTGCGCACCCCGGACGAGCGCTTCGCCGGGCTACCCGGCTTCGCGTTCGACCCCCACTACGTCGAGGTTCCCTGCGGTGAGGGTGACGCCGCCCTGCGCGTGCACTACCTCGACGAGGGGCCGTCGTCGGCCGACGAGGTGATCCTCCTCATCCACGGCGAGCCCTCGTGGTGCTACCTGTACCGCAAGATGATCCCGCCGCTGGTGGCCGCGGGCTTCCGCGTCGTGGCGCCCGACCTCGTCGGCTTCGGGCGCTCCGACAAGCCGGCGGCGCGCGGGGACTACACCTACGCCCGCCACGTGGAGTGGATGCGGGCCGCGCTCTTCGACCGGCTGGAGCTGTCGGGCCTCACCCTCGTCGGGCAGGACTGGGGCGGGCTCATCGGCCTGCGCCTGGTGGCCGAGCACCCCGACCGCTTCCGGCGGGTGGTGGCGGCCAACACCGGGCTGCCCACCGGCGACACGGACATGGGCGAGGCCTTCGCCGCCTGGCGGACCTTCTCCCAGGAGGTGCCCTCGCTGCCGGTGGGGCGCATCGTGGGTGGCGGGTGCGTGTCGGACGTCCCGCCCGAGGTCGTGGCGGCCTACGACGCCCCCTTCCCCGACGACTCCTTCAAGGAGGGGGCCCGCCAGTTCCCCGTGCTCGTCCCGGCCACCCCCGACGACCCCGCCGCCGGCGCCAACCGGCGGGCCTGGGAGGTGCTGCGCCACTGGGAGAAGCCGTTCCTGTGCGCCTTCTCCGACCGCGACCCCATCACCAAGGGCGCCGACCGCCTCTTCCTCGAGTCCGTCCCCGGCGCCGTGGGGCAGCCCCACACCACCATCACCGACGGCGGTCACTTCCTCCAGGAGGACCGGGGCGAGGAGCTCGCCGCGGTCGTCGTCCGCTTCGTCCGCAGCGCCTGAACGGCGCGCGCCGCCCCCGCCCGCCACCAAGGAGCCCCATGGCCCGCAAGATCCTCTTCGTGACCACCGACCAGCAGCGCTACGACGCGCTGGGCTGCACGGGCAACACCGTCGCCCGCACCCCCGTCATCGACGCGCTGGCCGCCCAGGGCGTCGTGTACCACCGGGCCCACAATCAGAACACGGTGTGCATGCCGGCGCGCTCGACCATGCTCACCGGCCAGTACGTGCGCACCCACGGCGTGGTGTCCAACGGCATCCCGCTGCCGCTCGACGCCCCGTCGGTGGCCGCCCACCTGCACGACACCGCCGGCTACCGCACCGCCCTCATCGGCAAGGCGCACTTCCAGCCCGGCTTCGACCTCGAGGGCAAGTGGATCGAGAACACCATGGCCTCGGCCGGCTCGACCGGGCCGCACCGGGGCTTCGAGCACCTCGAGCTGGCCATGCACGGCTACCTGCGGAGCTGGCACTACGACAAGTGGCTCGAGGCCAACGGGCCGCAGTGGTGCGACGCCTACTACCCGCTCTTCGTCAGCACGGGCCTCAACGAGGAGGGCGGCGGGGACACCGACGCTCCCGAGGTCAAGCACAACCCGATGCCGCGCGGCATGTACCACACCGACTGGGTGGCCGACCGCACCATCGCCTGGCTCGACACCCTCGACGCCGACGACGACTGGTTCTGCTGGATGAGCTTCCCCGACCCCCACCACCCCTGGGACCCGCCCGTCGACGAGGTGCGCACGCGCCTGGACTGGCGCGACCTCGAGCTGCCGCCGGGGCACCCCGGCTCCCACGACAAGGCCGTCGAGATCCTGGCGGGCAAGCCGCACCACTGGCTCGACTTCTACGAGGGCCGCTTCCAGAACGCCGAAGGGGGGCCGAGGCACTTCGTCCCGGGCCGCATGACCCACGACCAGGTGCGCGAGGTCAACGCGTTGGTGCACGTCGAGAACGAGCTCATCGACGAGGCGCTGGGCCGCGTGATGGCCCGCGTGGCGCAGCGGGGCTGGGACGCCGACACCGACGTGGTGTTCACCACCGACCACGGCGAGCTCCAGGGGGACTTCGGCCTGCTGTTCAAGGGCCCGTACCACGTGGACGCGCTCATGCGGGTCCCCCTCGTGTGGCGCCCCGCGCCCCGCGCCCAGGTCACCCCCGCACACGTGCACGAGCCGGTGTCCCACGTCGACCTGGTGCCCACGTTCTGCGACATCGCCGGGGCGGCCACGCCCGACTGGGCGCAGGGGCGCGCCCTGCCCGCCGCCCCGGGCTCGGACCGCCAGTGGGCCATCACCGAGTGGGACTCGCAGTTCGAGCAGATCGGCATGCGCCTGCGTTCCATCTACCGGCCCGGGTGGCTGTGCACGGCCTACGAGGCGGGCCCCCTCTACGAGGGGACCGAGGGCGAGCTCTACGACATGACCGAGGACCCCCTCCAGCAGCGCAACCTGTGGGACGACCCCGGCTACCGGGCACGGCGCGACGAGCTCGTCACCGACCTCTACGACAACCTGCCCCCGGAGCGGCCCACCAAGCTGGCGGTGGAGGCGCCGGTGTGAGGCGCCGCGGCCGGGGGCTCAGGGGCGGGCCCCACCGGCGGGGGCCTCGGTGGGGGGGACCTCGTTGTAGCGGTGCAGCACCGGGCCGTCGGCCCCCCAGCCGATGCGGGTGACCGAGCCCGTGGCCAAGAACAGCCGCCACGCCACCTCGTCGCCCACGCCCAGTGCCCACGCCACGGCGGCCTTGATGGGCGACACGTGGCTCACCACGACGACATCGGCGTCCGCCCGCCCGCCGTGGCCGTCGTGGGCGAACAGCTCCTCGCAGGCGGCGCGCACCCGGGCGCCCAGCTCCAGGAGCGTCTCGCCTCCCGGCGGGCGGAAGGCGGGGTCGGCCCGCCAGCGGGCCCACACCTCGGCGGGAACGGCGCCGAGCGCCTCGCCGTCGTAGCGGCCGTAGTCGACCTCGACCCAGCGCTCGTCCACCTCGACGGGGAGCCCCAGGCCGAGCGCCGCCGCGCTGTCGCGGGCCCGGGCCAGCGGGCTCGAGATCAGCCTGCCCACGCGCCCCGCGCCGCGCAGGGCACCCTCCAGGGCGGCCGCCTGGGCCCGTCCCCGCTCGGTGAGCGGGGAGTCGTGGCGCCCCACGAGCTGGCGGGCGGCGTTGCCCTCGGACTCGCCGTGGCGCACGAGGACGAGCACGGCGCCCTCAGCGCACGAGGATGCGGCCGCACTGCTCGCAGGTGACCACGGCGTCGGCCGGGGCCCGGCGCAGGCGGTCGAGCTCCATGGCGGGCAGCGCCAGGTGACAGCCCCCGCACGAGCCCCCCACGAGCGGGGCCGCGCCGGTGCCTCCCAGCTTGGCCCGCAGCTTCTCGTAGCGGTCGAGCAGGTCGGGGCGCACGCCCGACGCCACCGCTGCCCGGGCGCGCTCCTCGGCGGCGACCTGGGTGTCGAGGTCGACCTCCGCCTCGCCGATGGCCGCCCGCAGCCGGGCCGCCTCGGCCTCCAGCGCGCCGCGGGTCCGCTCGCCCGCCTCGAGCTCGGCGTCGATGGGCTCGAGCAGCTCCATCACCTCGATCTCGCGGTCCTCGAGCTCGCTTATGTGGCGGCCGAGGTGCTTGACCTCCTCGCTCATGGCCTGGAGCTCGCGCGCGGCGGCGACCTGGCCGCCGAAGAGCCGCTTCTCCAGCGTGGCCCGGCGCTCCTTGGACGACTCGATCTGCTGCTCGAGGCCGGCCTGGCGCAACCCGTGGTCGTCGCGGGCCACGCCCAGCTCCTTCAGACGCGTGGCCAGCACGGCGAGCTGGGCGTCCACCCCGGTCAGCGCGGCGCGCTCGGGCAGCGTGGCGCGCCTGTGCCGCAGCTGGTCCACGACCGTGTCGTGGCCCTGGACCTCGAGCAACAGGGCCAGGGGCGCTTCTGTCGACGCGGGGGCGGCGCCGTCGTCGTGGGGCACGTTCTCGGGCTCGGTCATCGGCCTGGTGTCACGCTCCCATCATGTCGGGGGGCACACCATTGTGCCCCGGCCCCGGCGGGGCACAGGACCGGGCCTCGGGTTGCGCGGCCGCCGACCGGAGCGCCCCCACGAGGGCGACGTCCGCCACCGCCAGGGCGCGGTCCCAGCCGAACCAGCGCGCCTCGGGGCTCTCCCCGGGGCCGGGCACAGGGTCACGCCCGTCCCCGAGGAGCAGGTAGCGCAGGTCCAGATGGACATGGCCGCGGGCCGCCTCGTGGACGTCGAGGTGGATGAGCCGGGGCCCGCCCGGCGGATGGTCGAGGGCCAGGCCGGTCTCCTCCGTCGCCTCGCGCCACGCCGCCTCCCAGGGCGCCTCGCCCGCCTCGACGTGGCCGCCGGGCTGCAGCCACCGGCCCAGCCGCTTGTGCATGTGCAGGACCGTGCCCCGCGCCCCCACCACCAGGGCGGACGCCGTGACGTGCTCGGAGGCGGCGTGCTCGTCGAAGGGCGACCGCAGGCGGGCCAGCGCGTCGAGCACGGCCACTTTGCTACGCGCCTCGCGCTCGTCGCCGGGCACGTGGCGCTCGAGACCGGCCCGGACCTGCGCCACGAGGCCCACAGACCACTGGGGCGGGGGGTCTGGGCGGCGGGCGCCACGCGACACGGGCCATCCCTAGCACACACCCGCCGGGGCGGGCCCCGGGCGGCCCGCGCCCGGCCCGCGCCCCCGACCCCGGCCCCAGGCCGGCCACGGCAAGATAGAGGGGTGCGGCAGAGCATTCGGCTGGGACGGGTGGCGGGCGCCCCGGTGGGCGCGCACTGGAGCCTGGCCGTCATCTTCGCCCTGGTCACGTGGCAGCTCGCCGACGCCGCGCTCCCCGGCGCGTACGGGGGGGGCACCCGGCCGGTGTACTGGGTGGCGGCCGTCGTGGCCACGTCGTTGTTCTTGGCGTCGCTGCTCGCCCACGAGTCCTCGCACGCCCTGGTGGCCCGGCACTACGGCATCGGGGTGCGCTCGATCACCCTGTGGCTCTTCGGCGGGGTGGCCGAGCTCGAGGGCGAGGCGCGTACGCCGGGCGCCGACTTCGCCATCGCCGCCGTGGGGCCGGGCATGTCCGTCGCCCTGGCGGGTCTCTTCGCCGGCGCCCAGCTGGTGCTGGAGCGGGCCGGCGTGGGCGGCCTGCCCCTCGACGTCACGTCGTGGCTGTGGCAGATCAACCTGTTGCTGGCGGCCTTCAACCTGGTGCCCGCGGCGCCCCTCGACGGCGGGAGGATCCTGCGGGCCGGGTTGTGGAAGCGCTCCGGTGACCGCACCCGGGCCGCCGTGGTGGCCGCCCGCGCCGGGCGCGGCTTCGGCGTCGTGCTCATCGGCGTCGGCGCGCTGGAGTTCTTCACCGGGAGCCCCATCGGCCTGTGGCCCGCCGTGCTGGGGTGGTTCCTGTTCGTGGCGGCCGGCGCCGAGGAGAGCGCCACCCGCCAACGCGACGCCGTGGCCGGCCTGCGCGTGGGCGCCGTGATGACGCCCCAGCCGCCCCTGGCCCCCGACGCCATGACCGTGGCCGAGCTGCTGGCCGGGCCCATCGCCTGGTGGTACGGGCGACAGACGGCGGTGGTGGTGGGCCCCACGGGATGGATCGCGGGCACCGTGACGGTGGACCGGATCCGCCACGTCCCCGAGCCCGCCCGGGCCACCACGACCCTGGGTGCCGTGGCCGAGCCCGTGGAGCGCACGCCCGTGGGCCGGCCCGACGAGCCCATGACGGCCCTCCTGGCCCGGATGTACGCCGCCGGCGGTCGCCCCGCCGTCGTCCTCGACGCCGAGAACCGGCTGGCCGGCATCGTCACCCTCGACGACGTGGCCCGCGCCGCGGGCGGCCCCGGGGGGAGGGCCGGCGCCGACGGCCCGGCCGCCTGGGGCGAGGCCGGGCGCACGTAGTGGACCGGGCGGGGGCGCTCATCGAGGCGGTGCTCGACACCCGCAGCCGCCTCATCGACTTCGCCCGGGGCTGCAGCGACGAGCAGTGGGCGGCTTGCCCCCTGGGCGAGGCCGACCCCCGTCCCGTGGCCGTGATCGTCGACCACGTGGCCGACGCCTACGAGTACCTGGCGCGCTGGATCGGCGCCCTGGCCGCGGGCCAGGAGACCGAGATCACCCCCGAGGTCATCGACGGCCTCAACGCGCGCCACGCCGCCCAGGCCGCCGGCCCCTCGTGTGCCCGTGTGTGCGCGCACCTGACGACGAGCGGCGACTCGCTGACGGCGCTCATCGCGTCGCTGGCCGACGACCAGCTCGCCGACGGGGCGCGCAGCGCGCGGCTGGCCGACATCGCCGCCCGCCATGCCACCGCCCACCGCGAGGAGCTCGAGGCCGCACTGGCGGCGCGCTCTTAGCTGGTGCAGGTGGCGCAGGTGCCGAGCACGTCGAGGCGGTGCGCCTCGGCCCGAAAGCCGCGATTGCTCCCGATCTCGTTCATGAGCGCGTCGACGCTGCGTTCGAGCTTGGGCGACACGGCGAAATCCTCCACCGCGCCACACAGGCGGCAGACGAGATGGTGGTGGTGGCGCCCGGTCACTTCTTCGGCCAGCTCGTAACGGATGAAGTCGTCGGATCCCACCACCCGGCGGACGACGCCGGCCTGGCCCAGGACGGCCAGGTTCCGGCAGGCGGTGCTCTGCGGTATGCAACGGCACTCGGCCACGAGCTCGGCCGCGGTGAGGGGACGGGAGCGCCCGCCAGCACGTCGACGAGCTGGCGACGGCCTCGGGTGTAGCGCTGTTCGACGGCCGACATCCGGCCGGCCACCGTGGCGTGCAGCTCGTCGTCGAATCATTCCTGTTCTATGGTCCCCGGTGAACGCAGGGAGGAGGGCCCACGGGCCGCAGCGGTCGGCGCAGGCGGGTACACCTTCCGGCTCCGGTCGCTCGGCGTGGCCTACGTCAGCATCTCGATGTACCCGTCCGTCCCGTGCACACGGATCCGTTGGCCGTCCCGGATGAGCCGTGTGGCCTGTTCCACGCCGACCACGGCTGGCAATCCGTATTCACGGGCGATCACCGCACCATGGGTCATGAGCCCCCCGACCTCGGTCACCAGGCCTGCGACGACCAGGAACACGGGCGTCCAGCTGGGGTCCGTGTAGGCGGTGACAAGGACGTCGCCAGGCTCCAGAGCGGCTTCCGCCATGTCGAGCATGACGCGCGCCCTTCCTTCGACGGTCCCGCCGGAGACCGGCAATCCGACGAGCGCGCCGGCGGGAGCCTCGGCTCGTTGATATCTCCCGGTGACGACCTCTCCCTCTGACGTGAGCACCCGGGGCGGCGTCAGCGCCTGATACGACCTGAACGCGTCCTTGCGCTCGTGGATGAGCCGGTCGTCCACGCGGCCGGAGCGCACGACGTCGTGAAGCTCCGGGAATGTCAGGTAGAAGATGTCTTGCTCCTGGCGGAGCACACGCGCCCGCACGAGGCGGGCGGCCTCCTCCAGGAGGGCCTGCTTGTAGACGAAGTAGCGGCTGACCATGCCGTACTTCGGGTACTCCCGGTACCCGATGAAGGTCCGCACCCGGTCAATCATCCGCTTGGTCTCCTCGGCCTTGCGCGCACCGTCCGGCAAGTCCCGAAGGCGGGTGAGCACCTCCTGTTCCTTCGCCCGAGCTTCCTGCCGGCCTTGCTCGAAGCGTCGCTCTCCGGCGCCCGGTTCGAAGTTGTGGATGTTGCTGAGGATCAGGGGCACGAGTGTGATGGGTCGCTCGCTCCACCGCGTCCTCGTGATGTCGATCTCGCCGACACAGCGCATGCCGTACTTGTCGAGGAAGCCTTGCACGGCGTCCCGCGCCTCCGGCCCACCGTCAAGCGCGCTCATCTCATCCAGGAAGTCTCCGTCCACGGCCTGTTCCAAGAACGCCACCACGTCCGCATGCGGGCGGACCGCGTCCGCCACGGCCAGGAGCGCCAGTCCCATCTCCGACGTGACGTTGTGGGGGACGGACTGCGTGAGCGTGTCGGCCACGTTCTTCTCGCCCAGCCACCGCTCGAGGTGCTCGTTGAGCCACCACGTGGCTTGCATCGCCGACATGTACACCTGATGGCTCCGGGGCTCGAACAAGATCCGCTTCAGTTCGCCGATGTCCGCCAGGATGAAGTCGAGCAGGGCCGGTCCGGACTTGGTGCGGACCTCGTCCTTGAGCGTGGCGATGGAGGCCTGGTTGCGCTCGATCAGCTCGTGGACGACGGCCGGATCGACCTCGATCGGGACGACCGCACCGACACCGGGCGGCACGTCGCCGGCGTCGTCGGGGAGGGCCGGGATGAAGTCGCCGCGTCCGGCGATGGCCCGCAGGGCGTCCCCGGTGAGCGGATCGGATCTCCCCAGAGCCTCCAGATAGCCCGCGCGGCTCGTGGGCGATCCCAGGGCCCGGGCCACGTCCACGAACAGTCTCCCCCCAGCCTCGAACA
The DNA here is from genome assembly GCA_035515515.1 of Acidimicrobiales bacterium. GTDB lineage: Bacteria > Actinomycetota > Acidimicrobiia > Acidimicrobiales > UBA8190 > DATJBC01. The sequence goes on along the minus strand of DATJBC010000267.1, from coordinate 3,216 downwards.
TGGGCCGGGCGGCAGTCAGCTGCCAGAACGAGATCCCCAGCGGCCTCATGGCGTCGGTCATCATCTGCTGGTGACCGACCGACACGTAGACGTGGTTCTCTCGGTCGCGGGCCGCGGGGACGGGAAACAGCGTCGTGATCGGCCGGCTCTGGACGACGTGGAACGCATCGTCCGCCAGACACCATTCGACGTCCTGGGGTTGGCCGAAGTGGGCTTCGATCGTCCGGCCCAAACGCGCAAGCTCCAGGACCTGCCCGTCCGTGAGCGTGGGCTGCCCCTGTTCCTCCGGCTCGACAGGCCGCTCCCGCGTCCCGCCTTCGGGGGAGGCGAGAACGGCGACCTCTTTGATCCCAACCGTCTTCTCGACGATCTCGCCGTCCCGCACCTTGTAGACGTCGGCGTTCACCCGACCGGCGACCAGGGCCTCCCCGAGGCCGAAGGCAGCCTCCACCGAGACGACCTTTCGATTGGACGTGACGGGGTCGGCCGTGAACAGGATGCCGGCCGCCTGCGGAAAGACCATCTGCTGCACGACCACGGCCATGCGGACCGTCCGGTGGTCGAATCCGTTCCGCAGGCGGTAGGTGACGGCCCGTTCGGTGAACAGGGAGGCCCAGCAACGGCGGACGTGGCGCAGGACCGCCGCCCACCCCAACACGTTCAAGAACGTGTCCTGCTGCCCGGCGAAGGAGGCCGTCGGCAGGTCCTCTGCCGTGGCGCTCGACCGGACGGCGTAGGAGGCTCGCTCGCCGAGCACGGAGAGTGAGCGGGTGATGGCCTCGGCAAGGTCGCCGGGAATGGTGAGGCCCTCGATGCTCTTGCGGATCTCCGCACTGCGCGTGCGGATCGCCTCGCCGTCCTCGGGGTCCAGGCGCGACAACCGGTCGAGCCGTGCGTCGATCGACGTCACGCCCGAGACGACCCGCCGGAACGCATCCGTCGTGACACAGAAGCCATCAGGCACGCGGACGCCGTCGATCCGTGAGAGCTCTCCCAGGTGGGCACCCTTGCCGCCGACGAGCGCGACCTGGGTCCTGTCGATCTCCCGGAGACCGAGCACGTAGGTGTGCACTGTCCACCTCCCCCCTGAGGCCCGTCGGCCCTCTGCCCGTCGGCCAGCGGCGGCGCGGGTGCGTATGCGGCATGTGGGGTGCAGTGTCAGCACGCCGAGGCTCCTTGCGGCAAGACCCCCACCCCGCGGTACCCTGGTCGTGGCGGGGAGGATTGATCGTGCCCACCGGGCGCCCCCGCGCTGGCGCCCCTGCGATGGCCGGAACCGAGGGTCGCCTGGAGGCCGGCTCCCCTACGACGAGACGATGGCCCGGCCCTCTCTCCCGAACGTCGCCCCTCGACGACCCGCGGGCACGGGGTGCCTAGATGTAGAGCACGGTCTCGATGAACACGGCGCACCAGGTGCCGGCGACGAGGAGCGTCTGCCAGCCCATGCGGCGCTTGGAGTAGAGCAAGAGCACCCCGCTCAGCAGGAAGACCTCATCGAGGCTGCGGAAGCCGACGTCACCGAGCCAGATGGGCCCCTGGAGCAGGATGGAGAGCCCGCCGTAGCCGATCCAGGCCAGTCGCTCGTGGAACAGGGCGCGACTCGACCGCCACGACCACGCCGCCGACAGGATCACCACCGCCAGCACGGCGAGCTCAACCACCCACGCCACCGCGGCGCGGGACGGGAAGGCGTGCACGTAGTGGCGGATCCCGTCGACGAGCCCGACGAAAGGCGCCCCGCTGTTGGAGCTGCCCGACGACACCGCCGGGAACGACCCGGTGCGGACCCACACCGCCGACTGCCAGCCCACGAAGGCCAGTCCCGGCAGTGCCCAGAGGGCGTCGGCCCACCCCGGCCCCAGGCGCGTCAGCTCCCCCGGGCCGGCGACCAGCGGGCGCACGCCGTCTCCACGCAGTGCCCGGGCCCAGCCCACAGCCCGGGCCACCACCACCGCCGCCACCAGCACGAGCACGGTCTCGCGCGCCAGTGCCCCCACGGCCAGGGCCGCACCGGCCACGACGAAGCGCTCCCGCCGGATGGCGAGCAATCCGGCCATGAGCGCGGCGGCGGCCACGATCTCAGTCGTGTCGCGCCCCAGCGTCCACAGGAACCCCCAGTAGCCCGCGACTGCCAGGCCCCAGGCGGCATGGCGCCCGGCGTCGCGAGCCAGCGCGGTGGCGCACGCCGCGACCAGCGCCAGCGCGACCACGTTCACGCCGACGAGGGCGTAGGGCACCAGGGCGTGGCGGCCGCCCGCGGCCAGCCAGCTCAGCGCCGGATAGCCGATGCGCGAGATCCGGTAGGGCGCGTCGAGCTTGATGCCGAAGGCCCGGTACCCCCAGGCGAGGGGGTCGAGCGCCAGGCGGTAGTAGAACTCGCCGTCGTAGCCGGTGACGGGGTACACGGGGATGCCATGGGGCAGGGCGGCCCGATTGGTGTTCTGGGCGCCCACGATGATGAACCCGGCGACGTTGCCGCTCGCCGCCACCATGGTGCGCAGGACGGCGAAAGCCAGTGCCACCACGCCGCTGGCGCAGCCGAGGCGGAGCGGCGAGTCCGCCCACCGTCCAAGGCGCGCCCACCCGGGCCTCGGGGCGGGAGCGCTGGGGACGGCCGGCTCGTGGTCGATCCCCGGGACTCTGGGCCTCGTTCCTGTGATCAAGCTGAGGGGGTCCTTCCGGCTGATCCTCGCCGGCCGCGGCCCCTGCGTCGCCGGCGTCGACGCGACGCCTCGATCATAGGAACTTCCCCCGCGGCGGCCGCGTCATACCCCGTCCGGGCGATTGGGGCGGCCCGCCGAGGCCTCGGCCGGGCGCCGGCGCCGTCCCGCTCCCGGCACATCGGGCCCCCGCCCCGGGCCGCCGACCGGGGCACCCGTCAGGTGACCCCGGCGCGGCGGGGCGCCGGCGTCAGGAGATACGGGTGAGGACCGTGCCGTCCTGGGTGGGCATGGACTGGGTGGCCGGGACCGGGTAGGGCACCTGGTCGAGGTCGAGCTCGTAGATGTCGATCCCGTTGCACTGGGTGCTCACCGGGGGGTTGTACAAGGTGTAGTTGGCTGCCGGCAGATTGGGCCTCGCGTTGTCCGGCGTGTGCAGCTTGGGGAGCGTGGCCGTGAGGTCGCCCACCGTGTTGTTGCGCCACGTCGAGAGGTTGGGGATGGGGAGCTGGGGCCAGCGCGCCTGGAGGAACTTGAGTTGCGACGTGTGGTCGAA
>DATJBC010000266.1:0-16238 GCA_035515515.1 Acidimicrobiales bacterium | reverse complement strand
TCGTGTGCTTGACCACCCGGAGCGGGCTCACGGGGCCGTCTCAGGTGGCGGACCCGGCACCGGTGGTCCGCCCGAAGGCCGTGCCGCCGGCGCCGTCCAGGGCCGCCTTCACGAACCCGACGACGGCGCCCAGCAGGGCCGCGGCGGCCAGGACCTCTGGCCGAACGCCCCGGCCCCGATGCCTGCTCGCCGTCCCTTCTGGGCCAGCTCTGCCGTGGCCAGCTCGATCTCCGAATGGACGAGTTCCCCGAGCTGGCGCGCCAGATCGCCGGCGAGCTCAGGCGCCCGCCGGCCGAGCGCGCTGGACTCGGTCGCCGTCGGACCGGAAGGGGCGGGCATGGGACCTCCGAAACGGGTGGCGAATGCGCGCGGGAGCGTCCGTCCGAGATCCGGCGAGCACCGCCGCGTTGGTGGCGCTATACCCGACCCGCTCCCGGTGAAACGCGAGGAGGGTCCTGGATCACGCGACCGTGGAAACGGTCCACGACGGCGCGCTGGCCGAGGACGTCTCCTTCGTTCCCGGTCCACGTGGCACCCATGGGATGCTTCGATTCGGGGCGAGCACCGCTCCCCGCGGGTTGGCTTCCCGGTAGCGGTCACAGTGCGGGCGTGGACGCCGTCCCGGCGCTCGGGCGCACGTGCCGGACGGCCTCGGTCCACAGGTCGATCAGGTCCAGGAGGAGCGCGTACTCGCGCCGGTGGCGACGGCGCGTCACCGTGCGACCTGCGGGGGCGGGACCGGGCGGGGGGCCTTGACCGGGGCGCCCGGGCGGCCCTTGAGGGCCTCGTCGATCAGGCGGATGATCTCGTCGCAACGCTGACCTGGGGTCATGTCTCGGGCCTCCTCACTCGGGCTTCAAGCAGGATGCGCCCCGATCGCCGTCCCCTCCCAGGGACCTTGGTCACCGAGGACCAAGGTCTTTGGACCCAATTCCCGCGGGCGGCCGCCGGCCCGCCCCGTTCCGGCGTCAGCTCCCGATGCGGCCCATGCCACCGAGCGAGTAGGCGCTCTCGGCGTGCTGCGTCAGGTCCAAGCCGGTGAACTCGTCCTCGGGGTTCACCCGGAGGCCGAGCGTGGTGTCCACGGCCTTGGCCACCAACCATGTGGTCCCGAAGCAGAACGCCATGGCGACCATCGCCGCAAAGCTCTCGAGCCCGAGGAGGTGGAAGCCCCCGCCGGCGAACAGCCCGTCGGCTCCCCCGGGGTTGATCGACTTGCTGGCGAACAGGCCGAGGAGGACCATGCCCACGAGCCCTCCGACGCCGTGCACGCCCAGCACATCGAGCGAGTCGTCGTAGCGGAGCTTGAACTTCACCCTCACGGCCACGGCGCACACCAATCCGGCGACGAGCCCGATCACGATGGAGCCCATGGGGGTGACGTAGCCCGCACACGGCGTGATCGCGACCATGCCAGCCACGGCGCCGGACGCCGCACCCAGGGTCGTCGGGAACGACTCGCGGACGCGCTCGAACAGGATCCAACTCAAGAGGGCCGACGCCGCGGCGAGCTGCGTGTTGACGAACGCGGACACGGCGATGTCGTTCATGCCGAGCGCCGATCCCGCGTTGAAGCCGAACCAGCCGAACCACAGGATCCCGACGCCCAGCAGGCTCAGTGGGACCGAATGCGGAGCCATCCCCTCGCTCGGCCATCCCCTGCGCGGCCCCAGAACCAGGACGATGGCCAAGGTCGAGAAGCCCGAGTTGATCTCCACGACCGTGCCGCCGGCGAAGTCCAGCACCCCCCGCTTCGCCAGCCATCCCTGCGGACTGAAGGCCCAATGGGCCAACGGGGCGTAGACCACCAGGAGCCACACACAGATGAAGACGACGAACGACGAGAATTTGATCCGGTCGGTCGTGCCTCCGCTGATGAGCGCGGCCGTGATCACGGCGAACATCATCTGGAAGATGGCGATCGACATGGGCGACGCGCCGGCGTGTGACAGGCCCGGGAGCGCATGTGTTGTGCCGCGCAAGCCGGTCAGTGACAGGTTGCCGATCAACCCTCCGCCTGCATCCCCTCCGAAGGCGAGGCTGAATGCGACGACCGCCCACAGGATACTGATCACGCCGATGGCGGCGTAGTTGTTCATGATGACCGCCAGAACGTTCTTCGATCGCACCATCCCTCCGTAGAAGAGGGCGAGGCCGGGGGTCATGAACAGCACGAGGGCAGCTGAGACGAGCACCCAAGTCGTATCGACGGCATGCATGGCGGGAATGCGCTCCTTGGATTCGGGCTCTCGCTCAGGGATTCAGAGGGCGTCCGTGCCGCGCTCGCCGGTACGCACGCGCACCAGCGCGTCGAGGGGTTGCACCCAGACCTTGCCGTCACCGATGGATCCCGTGCGCGCCGCGCCGACGACTGCTCGGACCACGTCGTCGACCTGGTCGTCCGTCGCCAGGATCTCGATACGCAGTTTGGGCACGAAGTCGATCGAGTACTCCGCGCCCCGGTAGACCTCGGTGTGGCCACGCTGGCGACCGAAGCCCTGCGCCTCGGACAGCGTCATGCCCCTGATCCCCAGGGCGTCGAGTCCTCGCTTGACCTCATCGAGCCGAAAGGGCTTGATGACGGCAACCACCATCTTCATGGCCATGTCTCTCGTTCCGTTGCTCGTCGCGCGGTTCGAGGCAGCGTACCGGTGCCGCGCGCCATGAGGGAGGACACCGGAAGACCCCATGCCGATCGGCCGTCGTGACGATCGCAGGGCAAGGAGTCAGCGCCATCTTCCCCCGGAGGATGGTGTCCCCGTCCCCGGCGCCGTCCTCGGGAGCGGAGCCGACGGGCTGGGAGCTCCCAGCCCGTCGGCCGCTACCTCGATGCGTGGCGTGCCTACGCGGCGGCCGTCACTCCCACCGCGCCCGCACCCACGACGGGCTGGACGAGCTTGGCCCCACCGGCGGAGCCGAAGAACGGTGCCGGAGACGAGGAGGAGAAGCTGAAGACGCCGCCGTCCGAGGCGAACAGCCAGTAGCCGCTGTCGCCGGGCATGGCGGCCATGCCCACCACGGGCTTGTTGAGCTTCTTCCCGCCCATCGAGCCGTAGAAGTGCTTGCTGGCGTCGCCGAAGGCGAACACCCCGCCGTCCGAGCCCACCAGCCAGTAGCCCTGGTCCGTGGACGTGGGAACCATGCCGACGATGTTCTTCACACGGACGTTGAGGCCGGGCAGCGAGCCGTAGGGCTTGGCGTCCCCGAAGGCGAACACCCCGCCGTCCGAGCCGACCAGCCAGTACCCGAGCCCAGTCGACGTGGGCACGATGCCGACGACGTTCCCCACGTGGACCTTGAGTCCCGGCAACGAGCCGTAGGGCTTGGCGTCACCGAAGGCGAACACCCCGCCGTCGGCGCCCGCCAGCCAGTAGCCCTCGCCCATGGTGACAGGCTCCTCGGGCGGCTCGGCGGACGCGTAGGGGGTGCTGGCGATGCCCACCACGGGCGCGGCCAGGTGCCTCCCGCCCATGGATCCCTTGAACACGGCGTCACCGAAGGCGAACACCCCGCCGTCGGAGGCCGCTTCGTAGTACCCACCTTGATCGACTGTGGGCGTCATGCCCACGATGTTCGTGACGTGGGCGCCGAGGCCCGGGAGGGACCTGTAGAAGCCGGCCTGCCCGTAGTTGAAGACCCCGCCGTCCTTGGCCGCCATCCAGTAGCCGGTGCCGGGCGCCGGTACGAAGAACACCGCCTGGCCGTTGGGGGTCACCGTGATGTGGTTGGGCGACGTCGTCACGTCCGTGTCGGGGGCGCCTGCGATCCAGATGCCGTCGAACTCGTTCGTGATGGTGTTGCCGTTCACCACCGTTCCCGACAGCTTTGGTCCCGCCGGTGCCGGGATGGACGTGGCCGCGACCACGACGCCGGCGGGCTGGGGCGGACCGTCGGTTGCCAGCCAGTCGTTGCCCGAGATCGTGTTGTTGAGCACCGCGACACCGGTCACGTTGTCGGCGGCCAGGGATCCGGAGGCCGGTGCGTTGGAATGGACGATCACGCCAGGGATGCCTGACCCGGTGATGCTGTTGCCCTCCACGGTCACGTTGGAGACGTTGCCACCCGCTGCATCGGCCGCCACGACGATGCCCCCGATGACCGGGCCGTTCGGCCCGAACTGCCCAGGCGAGCCCGTCAGCGTGTTGGCGGTGCCGGCCGAGGCACCCCCCACCGTCACGTTGCTCACGCCGCTGGCGTTGTAGGAGGCCACCACGATGCCGCAGCCCCCGTAGTTGCCCGAGACGGTGTTGTTGGTCACCACGTCGTTGGTGGCAGGGGTGTCCGTCCCGGCGTTGGGTGCGCCGGGGTCGATTCCGGGCGACGCGCCGTCGTCGGCAACGCCAATGCCGCCGTCGGCGAGGTTGCCGGTCACGGTGTTGCCCGTGACGGTCGAGTTGCTCGTCCCGACGAGTTCGACCGCCTTGTTCTCGGCGATGCCGGTGGTCGCCGCTACGCCGTTGCCGGAGATGGTGGAGTTCTGGACGGTGAGACCGCTGGTGTCGACCGCCAGGATGCCGTGGTCGTTGGCGCCCGACACCGTGATGCCGGTGATGGTCACATTGGTGGCGCTGGACCCGACGAAGATGCCGACGTCGCATCCTGTGGCGTCCACGTCTGTGTTGATGTTCTGAGACGCTGTGGCGACGACGGCGGCGCTCAGGCCGGTACCGCCCGCGTCAGCGGTGCACGTTGCCGCCGAGGCGACGTCGGGCGTCAAGGCCACGAGAGCCCCCGCGACGACCGGCATCGATCCGCCCAGCACCAGTGCGCCGATGAGTCTCGACGAACGACGTCGTGCACGGCTCGTTCCAGCGATCGACTGATCCATGGTGATCTCCCTGGAGGACGCGCAGGACCCCGGTGGCCTGCGCCCCTTGTGCTAGCACGCCCTGGCAAGGCTCACAACAGCGTGCATGGTCGTCGCGCCACGCCCGTCGTGGTCACCGACCGTGTTCATGCTTGCCCTTGGCGAGTTCGCTCAGAAGGGCCTGGGCGCCGGTCCCCGCGGCGGAGGCTCCGTGGGTCGAGGGCCCCGGTCGCTCTACGATCCAGCGGTGCACCTGGGACCGCTGCGGGTGGAGGTTCAATGTGAGGTTCCGACCCCTGCTGCCCAGGTCACCGGCGGGGGCTCGGTGCGCCTCGGTCCCCTCGTCGTCGACGTGGCCGAGGGGGACGGGTGGCCGGCGCTGACGTGGGCGCTGTCCAACCGCAGCGACGTCGCGGTCGCCGTCCGGTCGTTGTCGATCGTCTTCGGCGTCGACGACGTCGCCCCCCCGCTGCGGATGTTCCGCCACGGCTACCAGTCGTGGTCGCCCTCGGGCGTGGCCACGCTAGGGGTGGACCGCGACCCGTCGTCGATCGCACACTTCGAATTCCTCCAGGCGCTGCACAACGCCGACCAGCGCGACGTGACGACCCCAGGCGAGTTGCGCTCGGAGTGGGTCACGGTGCTCGCCGACGCCGCCGGGGCCCTGCTGCTGGTCGGATTCACGGCCGGGACCCAGCACGACGGGACGCTACGCCTGCGGCCCACAGGCGACGGTCGCGTCGAGCTGTGGGCCGAGGCGTTCCTGGGCGACAGCGTCCTCGACCCGGGGGAGCGCCGGGTCCTGCACGGCATCGCGGTGCGCGAGGGCGACGGCCGCCACCCGACCGAGCTCCTGGGCGAGTGGGCGGCGTCGGCGGGGCGAAGCGGTGGGGCCCGGACGGGTGCCCCGTACCAGGTGGGCTGGTGCTCCTGGTACCACTACTTCGATGCCGTCACCGAGGCCGCCTTCCGGGAGAACCTGGCGCGCGCCGACGACTGGCCGTTCGACGTCTTTCAACTCGATGACGGCTTCCAGTCCGCCGTGGGGGACTGGTTGGACACGAACGACAGCTTCCCGTCCGGTCTCGGCGCGCTGGCCGACGCCGTGCGGGCGGCGGGCCGGCGGCCGGGCCTCTGGCTCGCCCCCTTCCTGGCCGCTCCCGACTCGCGGGTGGCCATCGAGCACCCCGAGTGGCTTGCGCGCCGCCGCCAGCCCGATGGCACCTCGGCTCCGCTGTACGTGTGGTGGAACCCGGCTTGGCGCGGCGGGCACGACGGCTTCGTGTACGGACTCGACACGACACGCCCCGAGGTGCTGGCGCACCTCGAGGAGACAGCGAGACGGGTGGCCGAATTGGGGTTCGAGTACCTGAAGCTCGACTTCACCTTCGCCCCGAGTGTGGACGGCGTCTGGGGGGATGCCTCCTGCACCCCCGCCCAGAGGGTGCGCGCCGGGTTCGAAGCGCTGCGGCGGGGCGCGGGAGACGGCACCTTCATCCTCGCCTGCGGTGCACCCTTGTCCCACGTGGTGGGCGTGGTCGACGCCATGCGCATCGGCCCGGACGTGGCGCCCCTGTGGGCCCTGGAACGGTCGGCCGAGGTGGTGCCGGGTTATCTCGACGTGCAACCGGCCACCCGAGGGGCGTACGCGGCCACGCTGGCGCGGAGCTTCATGCACCGCCGCTTGTGGCTGAACGACCCGGACTGCGTGATGCTGCGCACCACCAGCACCGACCTGCGACCCGCGGCCGCACGCACATGGGCGCGGGCGGTGGGCCTGTCGGGCGGCTCGGCGCTCGTGTCCGACAACCTCGCCCTGCTCGACCGAGAGGCGCGCGCGGTCCTCGACGAGACGCTGACGTTCGGCCACGCTGCTGACGCGGCGGCACGCGCCGGGGCGGCCCCGGCGGCGCCTGACTTGATGGATCACCCGGCCGCCACGACCTTCACGGCCGCCGGGTACACGCTGATCACCGAACCTGCCACCGGCTCGTCCACGCTGCTCACGCCGGACCGGCAGCATCGTTGACCGAGACACGACACAAGAAAGGAATGGTGCTCGAGGTGGCGGGAACCAGACAGAGTGATGTCCGAATCGTGGGCCGCTCGGCCGTCAGGGAGATCGGCGACAGGCTCGAGATCGAATGGCAGCTGAACGTCAAGCCCGAACTTGAGTGGGCCGAGGTCTTTCAGATGGCCGTGCCGTCGGATCGCCAGGGCTCATCCGAATGGGTCGAGGGCGGAGGGCCCGATGTGATCGGTGCCACCATCCGGTGGTTCGTTCCCAGTGGCGAGGTCGAGCACGCCGACGCCGAAGTGCAACACCGCGTGTCCGTGGCGAACGAGCGACTCGGGTTGGGGCAAGAGCAGTAAGGGCAAGACCCGCGCTCCATCGGCCACCGGCGTGCCATGCCGTCCGGCCGGCCGTGGGCCACCGATACGGCGGCGCGCCTCGGCGAGGCGAGCGCGGCCGCCACCGTCATCGGCGGCGAGGAGCGCCAGCGCGGTCAGGCCGGCTCCTTGGAGGTGCGCCTCGCCGGCTCGCCCGCTCGCGCCGAATGGAACTCATTGTGAGAGGACAACTATCGTTGACGCTTGGCGGAGGGGACGCCTCGGACCACGGAGTGGTCGATTCGGGCGGCGTGAGCGTGGGCTCTGGCAGGAGAAGCCCGGTCCCGGCTCGGGTCAATCAGGGGACGCTGGATGACGGGGTCAGGCATCTGAGATGGCGTCAAGCGGTGAGAGCGGGGGCCCTTCTGTGCGGAAGGTGGGCTGGTACCGCGACCGCAAGACGGGCCGACGGTCGTTTTGGAACGGCACCGCCTGGGTCAACCTTTCCGACGTCGTAACCCCCTTCACGCTCGAGGCTGTCGCCCCCGGCCCACCCCCTCAACCAGTACACGTCCCTCCGCCAGCACCCCTGCCTCCCACGGCGGCCGAGCCTCCGAAGGCGGGGTGGTCAAGACGTGCTCGGGCGACGACGTTCGCCGTACTCGCCGCCCTCGTCGCATCGACGGTGCTCCTGTTGGTGCTGGCCACGAACGGCTCGACCCCCGCTCCCTCCACCGTCGGTCGCAACGCTCCGGCATCACCAGCCTCCGCCGGGGCGAGCACAGCAGACGCGAGCGCGGCGCCCAACCCTGCAACGTCGGCGGTGCCGTCGACGATCGTCACGGCAACGACCGGAGTGGCCACAGTTGGCAGCGGAGGGCCGGGTGTCTCCACAGGGGTGTCGCCCGGTGCTCCCGCCGACGTGGCGATCATCGGGGACTCGATCACCGTGCTGGCGACGCCTTCACTCGAGCGCATCCTGGCCCGTGACGACCCCTATATCGACGCCGTGATCGGATCCACCATGGCCGAGCACTTCTCGAATATCCAGCAGATCCAGAGCGACGGCCACACCCGCGATTGGCTGATCGAGCTGGGTACGAACGACGCACTTCAGAATAACAGCAACTGGGCGGTCGATTTCGCAAATGAGGTCGACGCGTTGGCGTCGCAACGCTGCGTGACGTTCCTGACCGTGAACCCCCGCCTCGGGCCCATCGCCACCGGGATCAACCAAGCCATCGCACAGGCGATCACCCTCCGCCCGAACTTTCACTCGATCGACTGGGGAAACATCGAGTTCGGCAGGCGGGGGTGGCTCGAGCCCGACGGCGTCCACCCCACGAAGACAGGGGACGTGGAGATCGCCAAACTCGAGCGCAATGCCCTGAGGAGCTGCCAGGCATGACGCGAGCCCGCGTCGGAGTGCATCCCCTTCAGGTGACGGAGGGGACGTCGGGAAGGGGTTCGCCCCACCGGCGGCGGATGGATCCCCAGGGGTCAGCGTAAGTCCCGCTTCGGCGGCGGTACGTCGATCGGGATCGCAGGTAGGCGCGGGAAATCGGCGCGACGACAGCGAGCGGCCACCGGAGCGCGCCCACGGCCGCCCGGGTTTCGGCGAGCACCGCAGGCAGGCTATGTCGCTGGAACGACAGCACCTTCTGGGAGCGCTCGCAATCCATCCAGTCCGTGGGGAACCAGTCCCGGACGCTCTCGGGGTCTCCACGCCTGCCCGGCGGCAACGCGCCGGCGAGGCCCATGGCGCCGGCGATGGCGGTGCTGAGCTCTCCCTGGAGGATGCGGTGGGAGTCGTCCCCGCCCACGAGGAAGACCTCGTTGACGGCATCGGTCGTCACGGCCCGAGTGAAAGCGCACGCCACGTCACGAACGTCGATCGTCTGCAGGCGTCCGTCAACGGGCAGGCATCCCTCGAAGTCGAGCAGGTCCGCACCGGCGCCCCATCGCGGCGCGGGCGTCAACACCCCGCCGAGTCGCAGGATCACCCACTCGAGCGACGAGGACGTGACGGACCGCTCTGCCTCCACCTTGAGCGCTCCGTAGAGCTCGACCGGGTCGACCGGCGTTGTCGCCGTCAGGAGACCGGGACAGCGACGCGGGTTGCGCGCGCCGAAGACCGCCACGCTCGACGCCAAGACGAACCGCGGCGGGGAGGGGAGGGCGCCGCCGGCACGGACGAGGGACGACGTGGCGCCGACATTGACCTGGCGCGCCAGCCCCCGCCGTGCATAACAGAGCGGGGGGATCACCGCGGCGAGGTGCACGATCGCGGACGGTTGGGCGCTGTGCACCAGCCGGATCACGGCGCCCTCGTCGGTCAGGTCCGCCCACCGCACCTCGGCCGCTGAGGACCGGGCGATGCGCCGAGCCTTCTTCCGGTTGCCGGGGGTGTCGATGTCGGTGGCCACCACCCGGTGGCCCTCGGACGCGAGCAGGTGAACGACGGCCGGGCCGACGAGCCCGAAGGCGCCCGTGACGAGCACGGCATCGTTGCTCACCGAGAGGGGCAGGTCATGGGAGGACGGGCTCGGCGTCGCCGGCGGCAGGCGCCCCCGGAGCGAGATTCTCCAGCCCGAGCACGGAGAGGATGAAGGCGAACACCAGCACGGCCCCGCCGATGGCGAAGGCGGTGGTGTAGCCGCTCACGAGGGCCGACGCCATGGCGTGGTGCATCGCCGGTGAGGTCGTCGCAGCGTGTGACGACGAGGTGGCTGCGACGACGGGGTGAGAAGGAGAGCCCCCGGCCCGGCGGACGCTCCTGACCACGTCGGCGAGCCGGTGGTTCGTGATCTCCACGGCGATGGATCCGAGGACGGCCAGGCCGAGCGTCCCCCCGACCTGCTGGCCGGCGTTGAGGAGCGCGGAGGCGATGCCCTGCTCGTCGCCCGAGACACCAGACACCGCACTCAGCGTCAGGGGCACGAACACGAACCCCATCCCCGTCGCCGTCAACAGCAAGGGGCCGAGCAGGCCGTTCACGTAGGTGCTCCCGGTGTGGACGGAGGAGAACCAGAAGAGCCCGGCGGCGGCCAAGGCGCAGCCGGCCGCCAGGAAGACCTTGGTGCCCGCCGAGGCGATGAGCCGCGACGTGACGCCGGCGACCACCACGATGACCAGCGACGGGGGCAGGTAGGCGATGCCGGCCTCGAGAGGTCGGTACCCGAGGACGTCCTGCATGAACAGCGTCCCGAAGTAGAACATCGAGAAGATCGCCGTGCCGACGGCGAGGATGATGGCGTAGGTGACGGAGCGGTTCCGTGACCGGAAGATCTGCAGCGGCATGAGGGGGTTGCGGGAGCGGGCTTCGAGACCGACGAAGGCCAGCAGAAGGGCCGAGCCGGCGGCCAGTGCGGCGACGGTCAACGGATCGCTCCAGGACGACGTGGCCGCGTGGATGAGCCCGTACACCAGGGCCGTCATCCCGAGCGTCGAGGTGGTGGCCCCCGGGAGGTCGAGGCGACCTCGACGGGCGCCGGTCTCCGCCACGATGAACGGTGACGCCACGAGCACCGCGAGGCCGATGGGCACATTGACGAACAGGACCCACCGCCATCCGAGCCCGCTGGTCAGCGCCCCGCCCAGGAGGACGCCGATGGCCGCCCCGGCGCCGGACAGTGCGGCGTAGACGCCCATGGCCCGGTTGCGGGGCCGGCCCTCGGGGAACGTCTCGGCGATGAGCGCCAGGGCCGTGGGCGCGGCGATCGCCCCGCCCACCCCCTGGGCGACCCGGGCCGTCACGAGCCAGGCCTGCGTCGTCGCCAGGCCGCCAGCGAGCGAGGCGGTCGTGAACACGCCCACCCCGACGAGGAACATGCGGCGTCGCCCGAAGAGGTCACCGGTCCGGCCGCCGAAGAGCAGGAGGCCGCCGAAGGCGAGGGTGTACCCGTTCACGACCCAGATGAGGCCGGCCGACGAGAAGTGCAGGGACCGCTGGATCGACGGGAGGGCGATGTTCACGATGCTGGCGTCGAGCACCACCATGAGCTGCGTGGCGCAGATGACCAGGAGAGCCAGCCCGAGATGGCGATGGGCCGGCCCCGGTCCGCCGGCTGTGGCCGGAGGTTCGGGCCGGAACTCGGTCTTGGTCACGACGTGCGCTTCCCCGTCGGTGGCGTCCCGACGGATACCCCGTGCCAGAAGATGTCGCAGAGCCGCACGGCGAGCGTTTGGGCGTCGAGCCCGCCCTCGGTGACGAGGGTCTGCAGGCCCACGATGCACACGCTGCCGAACAGCGCCGTCGACGTGAGCTCCACGTCTCGGGTCCGCAGGTCTCCCCGCGCCATGCCCTCGGCGAGCACGCGTCCGAAGGGCTCGTATGCGGCCGCCCGGATGGCGGCCGCCATGTCCGGGAGCTTGCCCGCCCTCCCCAGGTTGGTGAGGAGGAGCTGGGCGGCCGCGGGCCGGGCGGCGAGGCGCGCCAGTAGGACGCGGATCAAGGCGGTGAGCCGCTCCCTCGTGGAGCCCGGGCTGTCGGCCGCCGCCGCCAGGCCGGCGCGGATCTCGGCCAGGAGGGAGGTGAAGAGGAAGCCGAGGATGTCGTCTTTGCCCGAGAAGTAGTAGTAGAGCGTGGCGCGGGGGATCCCGCTCGACTGGGCGATGTCCTCCATGCGCAGGTGCTCGAAGGACGGAGCGAACGAATCGGCGGCGTGCGTCAGCCTCCGGGCGATGCCGTCGGGCACCTCACGCATCGTCCGCACCTCCCACGCTCGTGCCCGTGGCTGTCGGACCACAGGGGCGACATCGACCGCGGGTGGTCCTTCTCCAGCCGGAGTGCTGGACCCTCGGTTTGGACGTAGAGTACAAACGGGGTGTCGGTGCCGCAAGCGAGGCGGCCTGCCGGTGGGGTACAAGGCCCTGAGTACGGCTGGAGGGGGGACTCGGCGGAGGTGCGGCGCGGCTGGGAGTGGCTTGGCCTCAACCTCGGCAAGCACGCGGGCGCCGTCGCGTCCGTGGGGCTCGCTGTCACGATCCTCCTCGGATTCGGGCTCACGTGGGTTCGGTTCTCGACGAGCAATTCCGACTACCTCAACGGCAACGACCCGATCTCGATCGGCAACGCCCGGTACTCCTCGCTCTTCGGAGGGGACCCGATCGCCGTGCTGTTCACGATGGACAAGGGCAAGACCGTCGACGACCTCCTGACTCCCGCCAACCAGGCGGAGATGACGCGGGTCGACAACGCGCTGAATGCGGACCCTGCGGTGTACGACGCCATCTCGCCCCTCACGGCGTTGAGCTTCTCGTCGGTCTTGCTCAGGGGCTCGGGCCTCGGGCTCCAGATGTTCCTCTCGGCCTTCTACCGCGACACCGACCCCCATTCACGAGCGCTCCGACAGCGCTTTCTGGCCGCCGAGGAGCAGCAATTCGCCTCCTTCACGCAGAGCGAGGAGCTGCTCTCGAACCCCCGCTGGGAGCAGTTCATCCTCCACAATCCGGATGGATCGCTTCGATCCTCGGTTAGGGCCGTCGTACCGAACGACCATCACGTCTTCATGGCGATCCTGCTCAAGTCGAACCTGACCTTCGGCCAGGAGCTGGCCGCTGCCGCCAGGATCGAGAAGATCACCCAGTCGGCGCACTACCAGAACGCCACCACCATCACCACGGGCGTGCCGGAGATCGAGAAGAACATCAACGACTACCTCCACAGCGGGCTGCGGACGCTCGGAGGGGCAGCCACCCTGTTGATGATCGTGATCCTGGTAGTGGCGTTCCGGGTGCGCTGGCGCCTTCTCCCGCTGGCCATCCTCGGCGTCGGGATGGTCTGGGCCTTCGGGCTCGTGGGCTACTTCAATGTGCCCTTGACGTTCGCCACGATCACCGCCCTCCCGGTGCTCATGGGCGTCGGCATGGACTACTCGATCCAGATGCACTCACGTATCGAAGAAGAGGTCCGCCTGAACAGGGCACCGCATCCCATCCAGTCGGCCGCCCGGGGGCTCGGCCCCGCCCTGCTCGTCGTCACGTTCGATGCGGTCTTCGCCTTCATGGCCCTGTGGTTCGCCAAGGTCCCAGCTGTGCGGCAGTTCGGCTCCTTGATGATCATCGGGATCATCGCCGTGTGCGTCTGCAGCATCGCCCTCACGTTGGCCATCCTGGGCATCAGGGAGTACCGGTCACCCACTGCCCCGGGGAATTTCGAGCCCGGACGACTCGGGCGTGCGGTTGTCTGGTTGAGCAGCCTCCCCTCGAGGCTCGCGGTCCCGCTCATGGGGGTCGCGGCGGTCGTCCTCGTCACGGGGGTAGTGATCGAGGGGAAGCTCGTCGTCCAGCCGAACCCCATCCAGTGGCTCAGCCCCCACTCCGCCGCCGTGAGGGACATCGTCACCCTCGAGCGCGTGACGGGATCGGACAATCAGATCGGGATCGTGGTGACCACCGAGCATCCGTTCTCGAGGCGGACGATCGACTACGTCACCAGGCTGACCGAATCGGAGACGCACAGATACGGCTCGATCCTGTATCCCGGTGCGGGCCTCATCTCCAGCGCGGACGATTTCCTGACCCCGTCGGGTGCGAAGATCGTGCCCCCGACGCCCGCCCAGCTCCAGGAGTTCTACCGCCTGTCCTCGCCGGCACTGAAGAAGCAGCTCGTCGGCGCCAGCGGCCACGCGCTCGATCTGGTCTTTCTCTCTCGGACGAACGACTTCTCCGCACTCGAGCCGATGATCGAGAACCTCCGGACCGACGCACCGCCTCCACCGGGGTTCTCGATCGCTCCGGGGGGGATCGGGGTCGTCGGTGTCGGGCTGCTCGAGAACCTGGCGAAGTCCCGTGTCCTTCTGACCTACCTGGCGCTGCTGTTCGTGGGGGTCTTCCTCGCACTGCGGCTTCGGAGTGTCGTCCGCTCGTTGCTGTCCCTCGTCCCGGTGCTCATCGCCGTGGGCGCCGTGGCGCTGCTCGCCTTCGCGTTGGGCGTCAAGCTGAGCCCGCTCACCGCCGTGGGCGGGCCGCTCGTCGTCGCTGTCTGCACGGAGTTCACGTCCCTCATCCTGCTGCGCTTCGTGGAGGAGCGGAACCGGGGCCTGGCCCCTCGGGAGGCGATGACGGTCACGGCCAGTCGCACGGGTCGCGCCTTCTTGGTGTCCGCCATGACAGCCGTGGGCGGCATCGCCGTCGTGGCGACGTCCTCCATGCCGATGCTCCGGGACTTCGGGATCATCATGGCGCTCAACGTGATCGTCGCACTGTTGAGCGCCTTGGTCGTGCTCCCCCCCATCCTGGTGTGGGCCGAAGCCCGCGGGCTGGTCTCCCGAGGGCTCCTCAGGCCCGTTCCCGAGCCCTTCGAGTTCGGAGCTGTCGGAACGAGCGTCGAGCAGAAAGGTGCGCGTACACCCGTCCGGGACGATTCACGACACACGGTCACGGCGCTCTGGGTCACCGATGTCAGGGACAACGGGCCCGGCTCGAGCACGAACGGGCACGGCGGAGACCCCTTCGCCGCACCGCTGGCTGAGCCACCGCTCCCAAGGTAGGCCCCGCCAGCTGCGTAGGCACTACGCCAGGAAGCCGGTCGGCCGGGTAGTGCGCTGTCAAGACCCAGTGAGCCAGCGGGGTATCGACAGAATGGCCTCACTGGCAGATGCTGCCTCAGCCCCGGGGGCGTTTCCCACGCGACGCCGATCTCCCACCACGTCGTGACCTCACGATCTGAGCGTCTTCTCGTAGCCGCCGGCACCCGCTGCCCATCTCAGACTCAGACGCCGGTGACATGGGCCGCGGCCCTGGGTGGATCCGGCCTCCCATGCACATCACAGTCCGGTCAGG
The DNA here is from genome assembly GCA_035515515.1 of Acidimicrobiales bacterium. Lineage (GTDB taxonomy): Bacteria > Actinomycetota > Acidimicrobiia > Acidimicrobiales > UBA8190 > DATJBC01. The sequence goes on along the minus strand of DATJBC010000266.1, from coordinate 1,315 downwards.
ATTCGGGCGACGCGGTCCAACCGGCCCTTGCTCGGGTGGCTCTCGCCCTATTGTGCACCCACGACATCGGGCGAGGCAGGTGGGCGACCATGGAGCGAATGAGCACGCTCGACGCCGAGTTCCTCTACCTGGAGGACGGGATCGGCCACATGCACATCGGGGCCGCCTGTGTCTTCGCCGATCCGCCACCGTCGTTCGACGAGATGGCCAGCATGATCGCGTCCAAGCTGCACTTGATCCCTCGCTACCGCCAGCGCGTGAGACGTGTGCCGTTCGAGCTCGGCCGACCCGTCTGGGTCGACGACCCCCATTTCAGCCTTCCGTACCATCTACGACACACCGCACTGCCTTCTCCCGGTGACGACGCGGCCTTCTGTCGCCTGATGGGTCGGATCATGTCCCAGCCGCTCGACCGCGACCGACCTCTATGGGAGACGTGGTTCGTCGAAGGCCTCGAGGACGGACGGTGGGCGCTCGTGTTCAAGATCCACCACTGCATGGTCGACGGCATCGCCGGCGTCGGGCTGCTCCGTGTCGTGCTCGATCTCGAGCCCGAGACCACAGTCTCTACCCCCCAGCCATGGGATCCGCGGCCCGAACCTCGTGGCGTGGCGAAGGTGCTCGATGCGTGGGGAGGCCTGGCCACCGATGCGTTTGCCACGACACGGTGGCTCTCTCGTGCAATCGTCCGCCCCGCGGACGGCGTTCGCTTCGCCGCCGCCACCGTTCGCGGATTGGCTCGCTTCGCCGGGGAACTGCGCCCCACCCCGCCGTTGTCGATCCAAGGCAGCATTGGGCCCCACCGCAGCTGGGCCCATTCGTCGGCCAGTGTCGGGGATGTGCAAGCGATCCGCTCAATCACGGGTGCGACGATCAACGACGTGATCCTCGCCGCGGTGAGCGGCGGGTACCGGGAGCTGCTTCTCTCACGCGGTGAGGACGTACACCGAGCGCGAGTCCGTTCCCTGGTGCCGGTGTCGACGCGTCACGAGGACGGCGAGGGCCAGACCGACAACCGAGTCTCGACCCTGCTCTACGATCTCCCCGTTCACATCGCCGATCCCGTCGAGCGGCTGATGGCGGTGCACGACGCCATGGTGAAGCTGAAGGCATCGCATATGGCCGAATCCGGCGAGTTGATCGCCGCCATGGGGAATCTGGCCCCGCCGATGGTCGTCGGGTCGTTGAGCCGTATCGCGATCCGTGCCGCACACCGGCTTTCGCAACGCTCGATCAACACCGTTGCCACCAACGTGCCCGGACCACAGTTCCCCCTGTACTGCCTCGGTCGCGAGATGGTCGACTACCGGCCGTT
>DATJBC010000265.1:0-4247 GCA_035515515.1 Acidimicrobiales bacterium | reverse complement strand
GGGGACCCCGGCCCACCGCCAGTTGTCGACGGCCAGCTTGAGCGCCACGTAGGTCTCGGTCCGGCTGCGGGGGTCGACGTCGGCCTCGTCGCGGTAGGCCACCACGGGGTCGCCGTCGATGGCACCCGCGGTGTACTGGCCCCGCACCGAGTCGATCACCGCCTCGTTCACGTCGGGGACGACCACCGCCCGCAGGACCTTCACCTTCTCGTCGCGGATCCCCTGTGCGTCGACGGTGGCGGGCGGCTCCATGAGCATGAGCGTCAGCACCTGCATGACGTGGTTCTGGACGATGTCGCGCAGGGCCCCGGCCGTCTCGTAGAAGCCGCCCCGGTGCTCCACGCCCAGGCTCTCGGCCACCGTGATCTGGATGTGGTCGACGTACCGGCGGTTCCAGATGGGCTCGAAGATGGCGTTGCCGAAGCGCAGCGCCAGCACGTTCTGCACCGTCTCCTTGCCCAGGTAGTGGTCGATGCGGAAGATCTGGCTCTCGTCGAAGGCGGCGTGCAGCGTGTCGTCGAGCGCCCGGGCGCCGGCCAGGTCGCGGCCGAAGGGCTTCTCGATGACGATGCGGGCGAACTCGCCGCCCTCACCGGGCCGGTTGCAGCCGTGCTCGGCCAGGGCGGTGGCCACCGGGCCGAACATCGAGGGCACCGTGGCGAGGTAGTAGACGCGGTTGCCGCCCGTGCCGAGCTGGGTGTCGGCGTCGGCCAGGACCTCCTTCAGGCGGTCGAAGGTGGGCTTCTCGGCGTACTCGCCCGTGACGTAGCGGAATCGGCTCACCACCTTGTGCCACCCCGGTCCGGCGAACGGGGCGGCGTCCAGGGCGGCCTGGCGGAACTGCTCGTCGCTCCACTGGGTGCGGGCCACGCCCACCACGGTGAATCCCCCCGGCAGGGCGCCGTGCTCGGCCAGCGCGGCGATGGCGGGGAGGAGCTTGCGCGACGCCAGGTCGCCCGACGCCCCGAACACCACCAGCGCGAGCGGGGGCGGCGGCGACACGGCGTCGAGCTCGTGCGCCAGCTCGGCGGCCGGCTCGGTGGCGTCGATGTCGGTCGCCTCGATGGCGATGGTGGCGTCGGTCATGACGAGGCGCCGGGGTCCGTCACCACGGCGTGGCCCCCGAACTGGTTCCGCAGGGCTGCGATGAGGCGGTCGGCGTAGGAGTCGGTGTCGCGCGTGGCGAAGCGCTGGTACAGCGAGGTCGTGATGACCGGTGCGGGCACCCCGCGGTCGATCGCCTCCTGCACGGTCCAGCGGCCCTCGCCGGAGTCGGCGACGACGCCCTCGACGTGCTCGAAGCCCGAGCCCGCGGCGAGGGCCCGCTCGGCCAGCTCGAGCAGCCACGAGCGCACCACCGACCCGTAGCGCCAGATCGAGGCGACCTGGTGGAGGTCGAGGGAGAACTCCTCGGCCTTGTGCATGATCTCGAAGCCCTCGCCGTAGGCCTGCATGAGGCCGTACTCGATGCCGTTGTGCACCATCTTGACGAAGTGCCCGGCCCCCACCGGGCCCACGTGCGCGTAGCCGCCCTCGGGGGCGAGCGCCAGGAAGACGGGCTCGCACGTCTCGACCACGGCGGCGTCGCCCCCCACCATGAGGCAGTAGCCGTTGGCCAGGCCCCAGACGCCGCCGGAGGTCCCCGCGTCGACGAAGCCGACGCCCTTCTCGGCCAACGACGCCGCGGTGGGCGCCGCCTCCTTGTAGTTCGAGTTGCCGCCGTCGATGACCACGTCGCCGCGCGCCATGAGCCCCTTCAGGGTGTCGATGGTGGAGGTGGTGGGCGCCCCGGCGGGGACCATGACCCACGCCACCCGGGGCGGGTCCAGCTTGGCGACCAGCTCGGCGAGGGTGGCGGCCGTCTCGGCCCCCTTGGCGCCGACGGCGGCGCGCGCCTGCTCGGAGAGGTCGAAGGCCACCACCCCGTGGCCCTTGTCGATGAGCCGCTGGGTCATGTTGGCGCCCATCTTCCCCAGCCCCACCATGCCGATCTTCATGTGGTGTCCTTTCCTCGGCTCATTCTGTGTGGTCCCGCCCCGCCCGGGCGCCCGCTCCCGCCCCGCCCGGGCGCCCGGCGGGGGCACCTCGGCCGGGCGTGGGCTAGCGCACGGCCTCCAGCGAGGGGGCCGCCACCCGGAGCACCCGCCGGCCGTGGGACAGGAGGCTCCGGTGGTCGCCGATCGACTGGGCGCCGATGAGCGTGGCGAAGTCGTAGGGGTAGCCGGGGATGGCCAGCTCGGGCAGCGCGCCGGCGTCCACGATCTGGACGGCCACCACCGATGCCGGCCCCCCCTTGTGGAGCTGGCCGGTCGAGTGCAGGAAGCGGGGGCCGTACCCCGCCGTGGTGGCCACGCCCCCCAGCCCGTCCCGCACGGCGCGCCGCAGGGCGGCGAGCTCGTCGTCGTGGCCGAAGGGGACGTACGCCTGCAGCGACACGTAGTCGCCGGGCCGCACCGTGGCCCGCAGCCAGTCGAGCACGCCCGAGGCGGGCGCCGTCTCCAGGTGGGGGAGCGGCAGGTGGGCGAGGACGTCGTTGGTGTTCTTCTTGGACTCGGCCACGTTGGGCTCGTCGAAGGGGTCGATGCCCAGGGCGTGCCCGCACAGGGCGGTGGCCAGCTCCCACCGGTAGAACTGGGCGCCGAGGTCCTCGGGCTGGCGGAGGTCGAGGCGGACCACGTGGCGGTCGGGGCCGTCCTCGGGGTCGACGGTGGGGACGGGCACGCAACCCGTGCCCTGCTTGCCCGTCGACTCGGCGATGAGCTGCTCGACCCACAGGCCGAAGGAGGAGAAGGCGGGGGGGACCACGATGGTCACCTTGTCGCGACCGGCCCGGGCGTCCTCGCCCATGGCCAGGCCGAGCGCGGCCGCCTCGGCGCGGTCGGCGTCGAGGGCCGCCCCGCACAGCGCGGCCACGTCGTAGCCGAGGAGGGCGGCGGGCACCATGCCGAAGTACGAGAGCACCGAGTAGCGCCCCCCGATGTCGGGCGGGTTGGTGAAGCAGCGCGCGAAGCCCCGCTCGTCGGCCAGGGCGGCGAGCGGGGTGCCGGCGTCGGTGATGGCCGCGTAGCGCGTGGGGTCGGGGAGCCGCTCCCAGGCGTGCGCCAGGAGCACGCTGGGCTCGAGGGTGGTCCCCGACTTCGACGACACCAGCACGAAGGCGTCGGACAGCTCCAGCGACGCGACCGTGGCGGGGTGGGTGGTGTCGCACACCACCAGCCGCCGGCGGGCCGTGGCCCCCGGGCCCGCCGCCAGCACCGCCTCCAGGACGGCCGGCCCGAGCGACGAGCCCCCCATGCCGAGCAGCACCACCGTCCCCTGCTCCACGCCGGCGGCCCACGCCGCGAGGTCGGCGGCCTCGCGCTGCATGCGTGCGGGCACGTCCAGCCAGCCGAGGCGCTGGGCCGACACGTTGCCCTCGGGCCACAAGGTGCCGTCGCGCGCCTCCAGGCGACGCAGCAGGGCGGCGGCGTCGGCCACGGCGGCGCTCAGTGGCGGTCGGCCAGCGCGTTGGCCTTGTCGGTGAGCGACTGCAGGAGCTCGTCGAAGGACTTGGTGAAGCTGGCCACCCCCTCGTCCTCCAGGGTGCGGGCCACGTCGGCCATGTCCACGCCGGCCGACTCGATCTCGGCCAGCGTCCGCGTGGCGGCGGCCGGGTCGGCGTCGACGGTGCGCGACACCGTGCCGTGGTCGAGGAAGGCGGCCACGGTGTCGTCGGGCATGGTGTTGACGCTGTGGGGCCCGATGAGCGTGTCCACGTAGGCGAGGTCGGGGTAGGCGGGGTTCTTGGTCGACGTGGACGCCCACAGGGGCCGCTGGAGGGTGGCCCCCCGCTCGGCCAGGGCCTGCCAGCGCGCCCCGGCGAAGCGTTCGGTGAACAGCCCGTGGGCGGCCCGCGCCTGGGCCACCGCGGCGCGCCCCCGGAGGGCGAGGATGGCGTCGGCCTCGGCCCCCGAGGTCCCGGCGGCCAGGGCCTCGAGCCGCCGGTCGACCTCGGTGTCCACCCGGCTCACGAAGAACGACGCCACGCTGCGCACGGGGGACAGGTCGGTGACCCCGGACGCCAGCCGGTCCTCCAAGCCCCCCATGTAGGCCTCGATGACCTCGCTGTAGCGCTCCACGCTGAACAACAGCGTGATGTTGATGCTGCGGCCCTCGGCGATCATGGCCCGCACGGCGGGCACGCCCTCGGCGGTGGCGGGGATCTTGACGTAGAGGTTGGGCTCGTCCACGAGCTCGTGGAAGTGGCG
>DATJBC010000264.1:0-11314 GCA_035515515.1 Acidimicrobiales bacterium | reverse complement strand
CCCAGGTGGTTGTTGTCGCCCCGGGTGACGTCGAAGGTCTCGGGGTCGGCGAAGACCGCGGGGTCGCGGTTGGCCGACCCGATGAGGAGCATGGAGAACTCGCCCGTGCGCACCAGCTCCCCGCCCACCTCCATGTCCTCGAGGGCGATACGCCCGGTGAGCTGCACGGGGCACACGTAGCGCAGCATCTCCTCCACCGCGGTGCGCGCCACGGTGTCGTCGTCGCGCACGCGCGCCAGCTGCCCGGGGTGCGCCATGAGGGCGTCGGCCCCGCCCGAGATCAGGTTGACCGTGGTCTCGTGCCCCGCCACCAGCAGCAGGATGCACGTGGCCAGCAGCTCGCCCTGGGTGAGGACGTCGCCGGCCTCCTCGGCCTGGATCAGCCGCGACAGCAGGTCGTCGCCGAGGTGCCGGCGACGCTCGGCGATGAGGGCGGCGAAGTACTGCACGAACGACATGACCGCCCCCAGGCGCTCGGTGGCGGCGTCCGGCGGCAGGAGGAAGTCGGGGTCGAGCCCCCGGGCCAGCGCGTGCGACCACACCCGGAACTGCTCGTGGTCCTCGGCCGGCACCCCGAGCATCTCCACGATGATCTGCACGGGCAGCGGGTAGGCGTAGTCGGCGACCAGGTCGCCGCGGCCGCGGGCGAGCATGTCGTCGAGCAGGGCGTCGCACACCGCCTCGATGCGGGGCCGCAGCCCCTCCACCACCCGCGGTGTGAACGCCTTCTGCACGAGCCCCCGCAGGCGGGTGTGGTCGGGCGGGTCTCGAAAGAGGAAGGGCGCCATCTCGTCCAGGAGCGCCTCGGCGCCCTGCGAGGCGACGTCGGTGGCCCGGAGCTGGCGGAACGTCTCGTAGTTCGCCTTGCGGGCGTCGCTGCTCGAGCGCCGGTCGCGCAGCATGGCCAGGCAGTCGGCGTGCCGGGTGAAGACCCAGAAGCCGAGGGGGCTGCGGTGCACGGGGTTGTCGCGCCGCAACCGGGCGTACACGGCGTAGGGGTCCTCGACCCAGGCGGGGTCGAAGGGGTCCCACACCAGCGCGCCGCGCGCCGCGGCGGCGTCACGGGCGGCGCGCGCCGCGCTGGAGATCTCGGCACTGCGCTGCGCCACGGCGTCGGCCAGCTCGGTGCCCGGCCCGCCCGCCGGCTCCTGGCTCATGGGCCGAGCGTACCGACCCGGGCGCGCGCCCGCAGGTCCCGGTGGTCCTGCCACGGCCGCAGCCGCACGCGCACCGGGGGGAGGTGGCCCGACACCACCACGGCGTGACCCGGGGGGATGCGCCGCAACGCGTCGGCGGGCGCCAGGCGGCGGAGAATTGGGGAACCGGTGTGCGACACGGTGCCGGAGCCGTCGAGGGTGGTCGCCCACGAGCGTTGCTCGCCCTCGCCGATGAGCGTGCTGGCGTGCTCCAGGGTGACGGTGTCGGCGATCCCCGACAGAAAGACCTTGGCGCGGTGGTTGTTGACGACGCTGCCCGCCCGCCCCCCGTAGCGGGCCTGGAGCTGCGCCAGGTCCTGCCACACGGTGACGAGCTGCACCCCGTGGCCGGCCGCCGTGGACGCCAGCACGTCGAGCTCGGCCACGGGGGCGACGTTGGCCGCCTCGTCCAGCACCACCAGCAGCGGCGGGTCGAGGGGCGCGCCCTGCCGGGCCACGCGCCGGTAGGCGGCGTCGATGACGTCGGCCACCAGCGTGGCGAACACCGGCCGCAGGCGGCGCTGGTCGTGCGCCGGCGCGCACACATAGAGCGTGCCCGCCTCGTCCAGCAGGCGCTCGGCGTCGACGGCGTCGCCCCCGGCGCCGGCGGCGGCCGCGCCCACCGCCGGATCGGCATAGGCCTCGACCACCGTCTCGGCCGTGGTGTACACCGCGCTGCGCTGGCGGTCGTCGCGGGCCCACGACGCCGCGGCGGCCTGCAGGGCGGCGCGCTCGTCGGCGCCCGCCAGGACGTCGAGCACCTCGTCGACCTCCTGGGTGTCCACCCAGCGCACGACGTCGGCCATGGTGCGGCCGCTGCGCGCCGCCGCCAGCAACAACGGCGCCAGCAGCTTGGCGGCCGTGGCGTACCAGAAGTCGCCGTCGCTGAGGCCGCTCCCCTGTGCCCGGGCCACCTCGGTGAGCGACGCCGCCGTGCGGCGCGCCGACTCCCACGTGCGCGCCGCCGCCAGGGGCGACCACGACGCACCGGGCAGGTCGGTCGACCCCGTGGGGTCGTAGACCCACACCGGGCCGCCCCGGCGGCGCCAGGCGAGGCTGTGGCGGACGAGGTCGAACTTCACCGACGCGGCCACCACGGGGCCCTGCCACTCGAGGAGGGCGGGGACGGCCAGGCCGCTCGTCTTGCGGCTCTGGGTGGGGCCCACGACCAGCACCGAGTGCCCGGCCTCGGCCGCCACCAGGCGGCGCTCGAGCGTCCCGAGGGTGACCCGCCCGGGGGCGGGCGCCCGCAGCACGAGGGGGCGGGCGCTGCGCCGGGTGGCCCAGCGCGCCGGCTCGGGCACCTGTCGCCCCGGGCGCGGGCCGCGCCGGGGGGCAGGTGCCGGCCCGCCTCCCCGGTGGGGCGCGGCGCCGGGCACACCGGGACGCGACGACAGCCGCCACGCCACGAGCGCGGCGGCGCCCAGCGCCCCCTCGGCCAGCGCGTTCACGCCCGGCGCCCCATGCGGGCGTCGGTGTCGACCAGGCGGCGCTCGGCCGCCGACAGCCGGTGCTCCACCAGGAACGAGCGGCCGCCCACCTTCCACAGCGCCACGCCCCGGCGCAGGTGGGGGACGATCTCGGCCTCGGTGGAGGACAGGCCGAGGAGCGCCGCGCTGCGGCCCATCTCGCCGGGGGGCTGGGCGTAGAGCACGCGGGTCTCGGAGTCCGACAGCAGGCCCATGGCCAGCCCGACCTGCTCGGACCCGGCCGTGCCGGTGGCCTCGAGGTCCGACAGGCGGTGCAGCACGGCGACGTTGGACACCCCCCAGGCCCGCGCCAGCTTCCACGACGACTGCAGCCAGCGCGCCACGGCCAGGTCGCCGAGGATGGCCCACGCCTCGTCGACCACCACCACGACCTCGCCCGGCGCGCCCCCGGGACGGTCCCGCCGGATGGCGCCCTGCAGCCACGCCGTGGCGCACGTCATGAGGACGCCCAGGGCGGCGGAGTGGTACACGGCGGACAGGTCCAGCACGACCAGGGGACCGTCGAGGTCGATGCCCGCCGAGGTGGGCCCGTCGAACATCCCCCGCAGGTCGCCCGCCACCAGGCGGCGCAGCTCGAGCGCCACGTGGCGGCCGTCGGCGGCCAGGCCGGCGACGTCGGTGCCCACGGCGCGCGCCGATGCCGCCGTGGGGCGGAGCAGGGCGTCCACCACGCCGGGCAGGGTCGGCTCGGGGGCGCACGCCGCCGCCTCGGCCGCCGCCAACTCGAGCGCGCTGCGCTCGGTGGGCAACAGCGCCCGTCCCAGGCTGGCCGCCGCCAGCGAGGCCAGCAGCTCCGCCCGGCGCCGTTGCTCGTCGTCGTCGGCGCGGCCGGGCCCCCCGTCGAGCGGGTTGAGCCGGACCGCGCCGCCCGGGCGCAGCGCCACGGGCACGGCCTCCCACGCCGCGGCCAGGGCGCCGTACTCGCCTTTGGGGTCGACCACCCACGCCCGGCGCCCGAACACCGACTGGCGCCACAGGTAGGTCTTCACGAAGGCGCTCTTGCCCCTGCCGATCTGGCCCACGACGACCATGTTCGGGTCGGTGAGGATGCCCGCCCGGTACAGCGAGAAGGGGTCGTAGGAGAAGGCCGACCCGAGCAGGTCGCGGCCGATGAGCACGCCGTCGGCACCCAGCCCGGGCTCGGCCGCGAAGGGGTACAGCGCGCCCAGGTTGCGCGTGGTGGCGTGGTGGGCGGGGACTCCCATGGCCGGCTCGGACGCCGTCGCCGGGCTCGCCGGCCTCAGCGCAGCCCGCGCCCGAGGGGGAGGCAGCACATGAAGGCGTTGACCTGGTCGCCGTAGCACCGGCGCAGCTCCACGCCCGAGCGGGCGGCCGCCTGCTCCACGAGCCCGCAGGCGACCTCGAGCGCGTCGGCGTCGGCGGCGCCGACCGACACGTAGCCCGAGAAGTGGAACTGCGCGTGGCCGTCGGCGAGCTCCGCCTCGCGGCGCGCCAGGACCTCCTCCTCGCGCCGGCGCCGCGCCGTCGCCAGGAACCCGCCGCGCCGGCGCAGCTCGGCGTCGGCGATGTCGGCCGTGCGGGCCTGCTCGATCTGGCGGGCGGCCTCCCGCGGGCCCAGGGGCTTCATGACCACCGAGACGCTGCGCCGGACGTCCGAGGTCAACAGGAGCGGGCCCAGGAAGTCCGGGCCCACGTCGGTGCGGGGCCATTCCGCCACCCAGTACGTGGCGTGCCACGTGCCGTCGACGCGCAGGCGGCCCCACTCCGGCGCCATCCCCATGGGCCAGGGCCACCCGGGCCCGTCGCCGGCCGGGGCCGGCGGGCCGCCCGGCGGCGAGCCGGCGTAAGCGCCGCGCAGCACCCCCCTGAGGTGCTCGGGGCTGAGTACGCCGCCGGTGTCCACCGAGGCGTCGGACAGCCGCCGGCGCAGGGCCGCCACCTCGCGCAGGAGCAGGGTGCAGGCGCCGGCGTCACCACCGCCGTGCGCCTTGACCGCGCGCGCCGCCTCACCGGCGTGCACGGTGACGGCCACCAGGACCTCGTGGCGCGCCGCGGCGCTCTCGGTGGCGACGAGTGCCTCGTAGGAGGCGCGCGCCCGGTCGAGGGCCGTGGTGTCGGCGTGCTCCTCGGTGCGCGCCGCGGCCGCCCGCGGTGCGTGCCCGGCATCCACCCGCTCGAGCCACTGGATCCGGTGCACCGCCGTGCCGTCGCGGGCGACCGACGACAGGACGCCGGACCAGGCGTCGATGCGACGCGCCTTGTCGTGCGGCCCGAGGAGCACGAAGCCGGGGGACGAGGCGCCCAGCACCGCCGTGAAGGTGCGGGCACGGCGGTCGTGCAGCACGCCGGCCCACGCCGGGCCCGCCTCCGGCCCGCCGGCCGAGGCCCCACGGCGCGCCGTGAGCTCCACGCGCAACATCCCGATGCCGTGGAAGGGCGAGCCGCGGCCCCGCGTCGTGCGCCGGGCGCCGGCGACGTGGCGCAGTGCGTCGGGCACCCATTCCTCGACGGTCCGTCCCGCCACGGGCCAGGTGGCGACGAAGACGCCGAGCGCCAGGCAGGCCAGGGCGACGCCGATGGCGACGGGCGACGTGGAGGCGCGCAGCACCCCCACCCCCACCACCAGGGCGACGGACAGGGCGGCGATCTGCCCCCCGCGCCAGCCCGCCACCAGGCCGCGGCGCTCGAGCGGACCGAACCGGTAGCGCACCGGCGCGCCGTCGGCGCCGGCGTCACGCTCGGGCATCGGGATCGTCCCGGGACCGGCCCCGCTCGTACGCGCTGCGCCCCTCGGCGGGACCGCCCTCGACGCCACGACCCTCGGCGGCCGCCAGCGGGAGCCCGCCGGGCTCGCTCTCGCCCCCGCGGGCACCGCCCGTGGTGGCCGTGTCCAACGCCGCACCGGGTTCGCCGTGGCGCCGTGGCGGACCGCCGACCCCCTGTCCCGACGCGGCTTGGGATCCGGTTGCACCCCCGGAGGCGGCTCCGGAGGCGGCGCCGGCCACCGCCATGCCCGCCCCGGCGCCCCCTGTGCCCGCGGCCACGGCGACGGCGTCGAAGCCACGTTCGCTCCCGGCCACCATCGAGATGGCCGACGCCCCGCCGTCCGCCGCCCCCACGGCCACGCCGTCGGTCCCGCCGGCGCCGTCCGGTGCGCCACCCCGGGCCCGGGCCAGATCGAGCGCCAGGTTGCCGCCGCTGCGGATGGGGGCGCGCGCCGCGCCCTGCAGGCGATGCCGGGTGGACTCGAGATGCGCCACCGCCCCCGCCTCCACGGCGGGGACCAGGCGCAGCAGCGTGAAGGGCGACATGGTGGCGATGACGAGCAGCGCGATGCCGGTGACCACGGCCGCGAACCCACCGCCGCCGCTCCCCGACAGCCCGAGGCCGCCGGCCAGCGCGCCGACGGCCAAAGACAGCACCGCCGCCACCACCAGCTTGGACAGCACCAGCGCCACGAGCGTGTCGGCCAGGCGCCGGCACCAGTGCGACACCGCCGGCCACACCAGGGCCGCCATCGCCAGCGGCAGGAACAGCACCGCGGCGCTGACGGCGGCGGCGCGCACGACGAGCTCCAGCCACAGCACCAGCGCGGCCAGCGCCGCCACCAGGGCGCCCACGAACACCACGAAGCTGGGGACGGCGGGGCCCGCGGCGACGGCGGTCCCGGCGAAGAAGACCGTGAGGCCGGAGAAGAGGTTGGCGCTGTCGACGCCCGCCCCCGACAGGACCTGCGCGCAGAGCTCGTCGGTGACGGCCAGGCCCAGGCGCACCAGCGTCACGGCGACGCCGGTGAGCAACAGGCACAGCGGCAGGTGCACGAGGAAGGTGCGCGCCAGCATCGACGCGCTCTGGCGGTACACGGCCTGCATGACGGCACAACACGTCATGGGGAGCACGACGGCGGCGGCGAGGGCGGCCATGACGGCTTCGTGCGCCGCGAACCACGGGGCGCCCAGGTCGACCGACGTGGTCGCCGACAGGACGTGACCCACCTCGCCGAGCAGCCACACCGCTCCCGAGGACACCCAGGTGCTGGCGGCGTCGAACACGGCGTCGACGCCGGCTCCCGCCACCTTGCCGGCCGCCCCCGACACCGCCGTGCACGCCGCGCCGACCACGGGCACCGACCCGGGGCACACCCCGAGGGCCATCGCCATGTCAGTGCACGCCCTGGCCGGTGTGGAAGAAGAAGTTGATGATCGCCGGCGCGGCGCCGATGAGCAGCGCGGCCAGGCCCGACACGAGCACCGTGCGGCGGCCGTTGAAGGCCTGGTGGTAGTTCTGGGCGTGCGCCCCGAGGGCCCAGGCGGCGGCCCCCACGAGCAGGCCGACGAGGGCCAGCACGAGCGCCCAGCCGCCGAGCCCGTTGGTCAGCCCCTGCAGCACGTCTCCGCCGGGGAGGTTGCTGGGATCGGGATCGAGCGTCACCGACGACGCCCACAGCACGGCCCAGTGCACGACGGCGCCTCCTCTCGTGTCCGTTCTGTTGCGCTGTTTCTCTTGGTGGCTGCGCGCTTCGTGTCTGCGCGCCTGGTGTCTGCGCGCCTGGTGTCTGCGCGCCTGGTGTCTGCGCCTGCCGGGGGCCCGTGACCCTCGGCGTCGGCACCATACGACCCTCGTCATGATGATTCAAGCAGTTTCATGTTTTTCTACACGGGGAGCCGCCCAGAGCCCTGCGGGGCGGTGGAGGATCCGCAGGTGGCGGCGGGGGCGGGCGGGAGCACGCCGGCGTTGTGCGGCGCCTGACATGCTGGTGCCGTGCTCGCGTCGGGCTCGGTGTCGTCCAGCGTGGTGATCGCAGGCTTCGCCGCGCTCGCCGTGCTGGGCGTCCTGGCCGTGGTGGTGGCCACGGTCCTGGGGAGGCGCTCGGGTCGCCAGGCCCTCGAGCAGCGCCTGGCCGCGCTGGCCAGCCGCCTCGGGGTGGACGCCCCCGAGGAGCGCGACGACGGGGTCGAGCCCACCCTGCACCACCTCGAGCTGGTCGCCGACCGGGCCGCCGAGGCGGTGGCCGAGTCCTCGGCCGACGCCATCCGCCTGCGGCGGGCCCTCGACACCCTCCCCCAGGGGGTGATCGTGTGCGACGACAACGGCACGGTCGTGTTCCGCAACGCCCGGGCGGTGGGCCTCATGGGCGGGCGCCACGGGGACGCGCTGGCGGCCGAAGCCGTGGTCGACCTGCTGGCCGACGCCTGGAAGCAGGGCTCGGCGCAGCGCACGCTCGACCTCTACGGCCCGCCCCGGCGGACGCTGGCGGTCTCCACCCAGCTCATCGACGACGGCCGGCGCACCCTCGGCGTGATCGCCGTCATCGACGACGTGTCGGAGCGGCGACGCCTGGAGGAGATCCGGCGGGACTTCGTGGCCAACGTCAGCCACGAGCTCAAGACGCCCATGGGGGCGTTGGGCCTCCTGGCGGAGACGCTCGTGGCCGAGACCGACCCCGCCGTGGCCCAGCGGCTGGCCAGCCGGATCCACACCGAGGCCTTCCGGGTGAGCCGCATCATCGACGACCTGCTCGACCTGTCGCGCATCGAGGCCGAGGAGGCCCCGCCGCGCGAGCCGGTGCTCGTCAACCTCGTCATGGCCGAGGCCGTCGAGCGCGTGCGCGCCGCCGCCGAGCAGCGCGACGTGAAGATCGAGCTCGAGGAGCCCTCGCCGCCGGTGACGGTGCTCGGCGATCGCCGGCAGCTGGTGTCGGCCCTCTACAACCTGCTCGAGAACGCCGTGAAGTTCTCCTACGACGGCAGCTCGGTGCGCTTCGCGGGGCGCGTGGCGGACGAGAAGGTGCACCTCGACGTGGAGGACCACGGCGTGGGCATCCCGGCACGCGACCTCGACCGCATCTTCGAGCGCTTCTACCGGGTGGACCAGGGCCGCAGCCGCAACAGTGGGGGGACCGGCCTGGGGTTGTCTATCGTCCGCCACGTGGCCGCCAACCACCAGGGACACGTCGAGGTCGACTCCCGGGAGGGTGAGGGCTCGACCTTCCGCCTCATCCTCCCCACGCACTCGGAGATCGCCTGAGTGCGCGCCCCACCGGTCCCGTCGTGAGCAGCGCCGCGGGGTCGAGCCCGCCGTCCTCGGCGCGGGCCGCGCCCCGGCGCGCCGAGCGGGCCGGGCGCGCCGGGCGGGGCCGGGGTGACGGCGCCGTGCGCCCCGAGCGGGCCGGCGCCGAGCGGGACGGCCCCGAGGGGGACGGCCCCGGGGCGGTGTCGGTGCTCGTGGCCGAGGACGAGGAGTCCTTCGTGGACGCCCTCGTGATCGGGCTGGGGCGCGAGGGCTTCGACGTGACCATCGCCCGCGACGGGTCCGAGGCGCTGGCGCTGTTCGACTCCGTGGACCCCGACCTCGTCCTCCTGGACATCATGCTGCCCAAGATGTCTGGCGTGGACGTGTGCCGCGCCATCCGGTCACGCTCGCAGGTCCCCATCATCATGGTGACCGCCAAGGGGACCGAGATCGACACGGTGGTGGGGCTCGAGGTCGGGGCGGACGATTACGTCACCAAGCCCTACCGCCTACGCGAGCTGGTGGCCCGTATGCGCGCCGTGCTGCGGCGCGTCCCCCAGGCCGTCCCCGGGGCGTCCCGGGCGGCCGACGACGGGGGCGACAAGGGGATGGTCCTGGAGGTGGGCGGCGTGCGCGTCGACCCCGACCGCTACCGCGTCTTCGTGCGGGGCCAGGAGGTGCACCTGCGCCGCAAGGAGTTCGAGCTGCTCGTGCTGCTCATCGAGAACGCCGGGCGCGTGCTCACCCGTGACACCCTCATCGACCGGGTGTGGGGGGCGGACTACGTGGGCGACACCAAGACCCTCGACGTCCACATCAAGCGCCTGCGCAGCCACGTCGAAGCCGACCCCTCGGCGCCCGCCATCATCACCACCGTGCGGGGCGTGGGATACCGCTTCGAGATCCCCGCCGAGACGTGAGCGTCGACCCCTTCGCCCCCGCCCGGCTGGGGCCGCTGTCGCTGCGCAACCGGTTCGTGAAGGCGGCCACCTTCGAGGGCGCCTCGCCGCGCGGCGAGGTCACCGACGCCCTCGTCGACTTCCACCGCCGCGTGGGCGAGGGCGGGGCGGCGCTGTCGACGGTGGCCTACCTGGCGGTCTCGCCCGAGGGGCGCACCGACCGGCACTGCATCGTGCTCGACGACGACGCCCGGTCGGCGCTGCGGCGGCTGACCGACGCCGTGCACGCCACCGGGGCGGCGGTGGGCGCCCAGCTGGGACACGCCGGCCCGGTGGCCAACCCCCGCTCCAACCGGATGCCGGCGCTGGCCCCGTCGCGCCATGTGAGCCCCCTCGGCACGACGGCCAAGGCGGTGCCCGCCGCAGAGATCACCCGCATCACCGGCGACTTCGCCGCGGCGGCGCGCAGGGCGGTGGAGGCCGGCTTCGACAGCCTCGAGATCCACATGGGCCACAACTACCTGCTGAGCGCGTTCTTGAGCCCCCGCCTCAACCGCCGGCGCGACGCCTTCGGCGGCGACGTGGCGGGGCGGGCCCGCTTCGCCCGCGACGTGGCCGTGGCGGTGCGCGAGGCGGTGGGGGATCGCGCCGCGGTGACGGCCAAGCTCAACATGGCCGACGGCGTGCCCGGCGGGCTGTGGCTGGAGGACAGCGTGGAGGTGGCCCGCCTGCTCGAGGCCGACGGCGCCCTCGACGCCCTCACCCTCACGGGGGGCAGCTCGTTGTCGAACCCCATGTACCTGTTCCGGGGCGAGGCGCCGCGCCGGGAATTCGCCGCCACCCTCCCGGGGCCGGCCCGCCTGGGGTTCCGGGCCGTGGGGCGGCGCTTCATGGTGGAGTACCCCTTCGAGGAGGCCTTCTTCCTCCCCTACGCCCGCCAGTTCCGGGCCGCGCTGAAGATGCCCCTCGTGTTGCTGGGGGGCGTGACCCGGCTGGAGACCGTGCACCGGGCGCTCGACGAGGGCTTCTCCTTCGTGGCCATGGCCCGCGCCCTGCTGCGCGAGCCCGACCTGGTGAACGCCATGCGCGCCGACGCCTCCCACGCGTCGCTGTGCATCCACTGCAACCGCTGCATGCCCACCATCTACCGGGGCACCCGCTGCGTGCTGGTGCCCGGCGCCCCGGCGCCACCGGGCGGCGCGCCGGCGGCCGGCGCAGGCGCGCTCAGCGCGCCGGCGCCTCGATGACGGTGGTGCCCCCCAGGTAGGGGGCGAGCACCTCGGGCAGCGCCACCGAGCCGTCGGGCTGGCGCCCCGTCTCCACCAGCGCCGCCCAGATGCGGGCCCAGGCGACGGCCGAGCCGTTCAGGGTGTGCACGAACAGCGGCTTGCCGCCGTCGGCGGGGCGGTAGCGGATGTTGGCCCGGCGGGCCTGGTAGTCGCTGCACCAGCTCACCGAGGAGACCTCGAGCCACAGGCCGCACCCCGGGGCGTAGGCCTCGACGTCGAAGGTGCGCATGGACGCCGCGCCGATGTCCCCGGCGCAGAGGTCGAGCACCCGGTACTGCAGCCCCAGGGCGCGCACGAGCGCCTCGGCCCGCGCCGTCATCTGGGCGTGCTCGGCGGCCGACTGCTCGGCGGTGGCGTAGGCGAACAGCTCGACCTTGTCGAACTCGTGGACCCGCAGTAACCCCCGCGTGTCACGCCCGGCCGCCCCCGCCTCGCGTCGGAAGCAGGCGGTGGCGGCCGTGAGCCGC
>DATJBC010000263.1:0-2446 GCA_035515515.1 Acidimicrobiales bacterium | reverse complement strand
CTCGTGCGCGAGGGCGAGGGCGTGGCCGCCCAGGTGCTCGTGAGCCTCGGCGCCGACCTGGCCCGGGTGCGCCAGCAGGTCATCCAGCTGCTGTCGGGGTACCAGGGCAAGGAGTCGGTGGGCGCCGGCCCGGGATCCTCCTCGTCGGAGGCGCCCTCGGGGTCGCCCGTGCTCGACCAGTTCGGGCGCAACCTCACCCAGCTGGCGCGCGACGGCAAGCTCGATCCTGTCATCGGACGCGAAAAGGAGATCGAGCGCGTCATGCAGGTGCTGTCGCGCCGCACCAAGAACAACCCGGTGCTCATCGGCGAGCCGGGCGTGGGCAAGACCGCCATCGTCGAGGGCCTGGCCCAGCGCATCGTGGCCAACGACGTGCCCGAGACGCTCAAGGGCAAGCAGCTCTACACCCTCGACCTCGGCGCGCTGGTGGCGGGCAGCCGCTACCGCGGCGACTTCGAGGAGCGCCTGAAGAAGGTGCTGAAGGAGATCCGCACCCGGGGCGACATCGTGCTGTTCATCGACGAGCTCCACACCCTGGTGGGTGCGGGCGCGGCCGAGGGGGCCATCGACGCCGCCTCCATCCTCAAGCCCATGCTGGCGCGCGGCGAGCTGCAGACCATCGGCGCCACCACGCTCGACGAGTACCGCAAGCACCTCGAGAAGGACGCCGCCCTCGAGCGGCGCTTCCAGCCCATCAAGGTCGAGCAGCCCACGGTGGCCCACACCATCGAGATCCTGAAGGGCCTGCGCGACCGCTACGAGTCGCACCACTCGGTGACCATCACCGACCAGGCCCTCGTGGCGGCGGCCAACCTGGCCGACCGCTACCTGGCCGACCGCTACCTCCCCGACAAGGCCATCGACCTCATCGACGAGGCCGGCAGCCGGCTGCGCATCCGGCGCATGACCACGCCTCCGGACTACAAGAAGCTCGAGGACGAGATCAACCGCATCCGGCGCGACAAGGAGTCGGCCATCGAGCGCCAGGCCTTCGACCAGGCCAAGAAGTTCGCCGAGCAGGAGAAGGAGCGCCTCGACCGCAAGACGGCGATGGAGGCCGAGTGGCGGGCCGAGGGCGTCGAGCTCTTCGACATCGTCGACGAAGAGGTCATCGCCGAGGTCCTGGCCAACTGGACGGGGATCCCGGTGTACCGCCTCACCGAGGAGGAGACCTCCAAGCTCCTGCGCATGGAGGACGAGCTCCACAAGCGGGTGGTGGGCCAGGAAGAGGCCATCAAGGCACTGTCGCGTGCCATCCGCCGGACGCGGGCGGGCCTCAAGGACCCCAAGCGGCCGAGCGGGTCGTTCATCTTCCTGGGCCCCACCGGCGTGGGCAAGACCGAGCTCGCCAAGGCGCTGGCCGAGTTCCTCTTCGACGACGAGGACGCCCTCATCCAGCTCGACATGAGCGAGTACATGGAGAAGCACACCGTGTCGCGCCTGGTGGGCTCGCCCCCCGGCTACGTGGGCTACGAGGAAGGCGGGCAGCTGACCGAGGCCGTGCGGCGCAAGCCGTTCTCGGTGGTGCTCTTCGACGAGGTGGAGAAGGCCCACCCCGACGTGTTCAACGCCCTGCTGCAGATCCTCGAGGACGGCCGGCTCACCGACGCCCAGGGCCGGTCGGTGGACTTCAAGAACACTGTGCTGATCATGACGTCGAACCTGGGGACGGCCGACCTGCGCAAGTCGCAGGTGGGGTTCGCCAAGACCTCGGAGGCGGTCACCTACGAGCGGATGAAGTCCAAGGTGCACGACGCCTTGAAGCAGCACTTCCGTCCGGAGTTCCTCAACCGCATCGACGAGGTCATCGTGTTCCACGAACTGCTCAAGCAGGAGGTCGTGGAGATCGTGGACCTCATGATCCGCCGGGTGGGCGAGCAGCTCGAGTCCCAGGGCCTGGGCCTGGAGCTCACCCCCGCCGCCAAGTCGTACCTGGCCGAGAAGGGCTACGACCCCACCCTCGGGGCGCGCCCGCTGCGCCGGGCCATCCAGCAGTACGTGGAGGACGCCCTGTCGGAGCGCATCCTGTGGAAGGAATTCCGCGTGGGGGAGACGATCATCGTCGACGTCGAGGGCGACGAGATCGTGTTCCGCTCCGTCGAGGGCCTCGAGCCCCCGCCGGTCGAGCTGGCCGGCGCCGGCGCCGACTCTTGAGCGTCCCCGCTCGCCGCGCCGGCTGACGCCGCCCCGCGACAGCCGGCGACACACCCGCTCCCTATGGTGCGGGCGTGGCCCGTTCCCGCACCCGCTTCCGCTGCAGCGCCTGCGGCGGCGCTGCGCCTCGCTGGTCGGGCCGTTGTCCGGCGTGCGGGGAGTGGAACCTGCTCGTCGAGGAGGCCGTGACCGAAGCGGGCGTCGCCACCGGGCCGGCCCCGTCGGCCTGGGGGCGTGGCGACGGATGGGCTGACGCCGGCGCCGCCGTGGCCGTGTCTCTGGGCGAGGTCGA
>DATJBC010000262.1:0-11098 GCA_035515515.1 Acidimicrobiales bacterium | reverse complement strand
CCGCGCCCGGCACCCAGCCGGGCCCGGCGCCGACGGCGTCTGCGCCCGGCGTCCACAGCGGACGGTTCGTCCCTCCCGCGGGGGCCGAGCGCGGCGGATGGACCTTCGGGCCCGACGCGGCCGTCGACGCCGAGGCCCCGGGTCGTCCCCGGCGCCGGCGCCGCGCCCGGCCGGGGCCGACGGGCCCGGGGCGAAGCGGGCCCGGGGGCTTCCGGCGCCCGTCGCGTCTGAGCCTCGCCGTGGGCCTCGTGGCCGCGTTCGTCCTCGTGGTCCTGCTCGTGACCAAGGACGGGCCGTTCCACGCGCTGGCAGGCCAGGCACCGGCATCGGCGCAGGCTCCTGCCGTGCGTCCCGACGTGAAGGGCACGTGGGCCTTCGTCGTCGACTACGACAACGCCCTGTTCCAGGAGACCGCCCGCATCAGCCAGGAGAACCCGCACACGGGGGCCTACTCGGGGACCGTGGCGTCTCCGGTGGGCACGGAGGTCATCTCGGGGACGGTCTCGGGGTCGTCGGTGTCCTTCTCGATCCGCTTGGGCAGCGCCACGGAAGCGGGGACGGCCGTGTTGTCGGCCAGCGGTGGCCGCCTGCAGCTGGCCGCCACCTTCTCCAACAGCCGCGGCGGGCAGGGGACCATCACGGCCACGCGGACCTCGAGGTGACGCCTCCTCAGCGGGAGGCGGCCTCGAGCACCTCGGTGCCGTCGCCCTCCCGCCCCTCGTCCTCCAGCATCGACAGGGCGGCGCGTCGCGCCGACCGGTAGCTCCTCCACCACCGCATCTTGGCGTCGAGGTCCGTCGCCTGCACGGCGTGCACCACCGCGCCCCGCAGGTCGTCGGCGAGGCGGTCGAGCCGAGCCGACTGCGCCCGGCTGCGCATCGTTCGTGAGATCGCCTGGGACATCGGTCCTCCCCAACCCCCCACCCGGCAAAGGCATCGGCGGGGGAGCGGGCCGACTTGACCACCCCGTCCCCCGGGGCGGGCGCCGTGGCGCCGGCCAGGGCTTTCGAGCGCCACCTGCCCCGCAGTGACGCCGCGGCTGGGCAAGACTCTTCGCCAGGGCCGCGCCAGGGCGGACGGCGAAGGGAGCGCTGCCGGTGTCGTCATCTCCACGCCTCGGCCCGGCCGACGTGGCGCTGCCCTCCCCGGTCCGCCTGCTCGTGTGGGCCCTGGCGGGCGGCCTGTTCTTCGCCATCCTCCTGGTGCGGGGAGGGCCCAACCCCGCCGAGACGGACGCGCACGCCGTCACGGTGCCGGCGACCGACATCTCCCACGGGGACCTCGCCGCCGCCGCCCGGGCGACGCTGGTGCCCAACCCCCCGGGCT
The DNA here is from genome assembly GCA_035515515.1 of Acidimicrobiales bacterium. Lineage (GTDB taxonomy): Bacteria > Actinomycetota > Acidimicrobiia > Acidimicrobiales > UBA8190 > DATJBC01. The sequence continues at coordinate 9,772 of DATJBC010000262.1, read as the reverse complement.
ACCCGCTCCTCACCGCACCCTGGGTCCTCGTCTTCCGGCCCTGGATCGGCTCGCCGCGCTGGTGCGACGACAAGCCGGTCCCCGCCATCTTGCAGGGGCCGCGCGACGCCTACTTCCGGTCGATCCTCATGCCGTGCTCGGCGCAGGCGTCGGCCGCGCACCCGTTGCCCGTCTGGTACCGGTCACAAGCCCTGCTCACCATCTTGGGGTGGGTCGTCTTGACACTCGGTGGCGTGAGCCTCTTACGGGCCTCCGGGCGGGGGGGCGGCGTGCGGGAGGCGGCCCTGGTGGTGGCGCTCACGGTCCTGCCGGCCTCCACCGACGCCATCGCCCAGACGTATCACCCCCAGGACCTCATGAGCGTCGGCCTGGGGTGCGTGGGCCTGGCGCAGGCGTTGCGCCGGCGCTGGCTCTTGTGCGGCGCGGCCTTCGGCGCCGCCTTCCTGTGCAAGCAGTTCGCCCTGCTCGTCCTGATCGCCGCCCTGGCCGCCGCCCCGTCGTGGCCGGCGCGCCTCAAGGCCGGGGGAGCCGCCGTCGCCATGGCGGCGCTGGGCATCGTGCCGTTCGCCGTCGTCGCCCCGGTGGCGACCGGCCATGCCCTGAGCGCCGTGTACGTGGCGGGGGTGGTGCTCGTGAAGACGCCCACGGTCATCGGCCAGCTGGGTATCTCCGAGCAGCACAAGCTCGACATCGCCCGCGACGCCCCCGTCGTCGCCGCGCTGGTGGTGGCCGGCCTGGCCGGCTGGCGGCGCCGGTGGGCGCTGTCGTCGCCGGGGCCGCTCATCGGGCTGGCGGTGGCGTGCCTGGCGCTGCGGCTGGTGTTCGAGATCGCCTTGCTCGACTACTACCTGCTGGCCGTGGGGGCCATGCTGCTCCTCCTCGACATGAGCACCCGGACGGTCCCGGTGTGGTCGGTGGCGTGGATCGTCGCCACCCGCTACGGGCTGTCGTGGCTGGCTCTCCACGGATCACCGCCGGTCATCGCGGGGTGCTACGAGGCGGCTGCTCTGGCCGGGCTGGGGCTGGGGCTCGCCCCGCTGGTCCGGGCACGGCTCAGCGGCACGGCTTCCACGGCTTGGCCCGCAGCGACAGCCCCTTCTGCATGGCATCTCGGCCGGCCAGGACCGCGCTGAGGCAGAACTTCGCCGGCTTCTCCCGGTACTCCACCTCGACGACCGCCTTGTGGGCCGCCTCCCAGGCGGCGTAGTCGGCGCACTCGTTGTACTGGGCGCACTGCTCGTTGATGGCGAAGTCGAACGCCGACTGCAGCGGGCCCAGCTGGGCGAGGTCGTTCTTGAGGCCCACCGAGAGCCCGTCCGCATGGGCCATCGACGCCAGGTCCTCGTCGAAGGTGAGTTGCTCGGCGCCCGTCAGCGGGAACCCCGTGTTGTTGGCGAAGCCGTCGACGTTGTCGAACTCGACGGCGTCGAAGTGGGCGGCCGCGCACTTGGCCACCCGGGCGCTCAGGATGGGGAGCAGGACCGAGGTGTTCCGGATGTCCACCCAGCGCTCACCCGGCCACCCGTTCCCCTTCCCGAGCACCGACACCGGGTACCTGTGGGCGTCGGGACGCCAGTTCTCCCACGTGCCGGCGTCGACGTAGCAGACGGCATGACCGCCGGCCCCGTGCACGGCGGCCACCGCCGCGCTGTTGAGCGTCACCCCGTTGGTGGCATAGAGGTCGAGGTCGTAGACGTTGGGGCGCACGCACGCCCCGCCCTTGGAGGGGACCACGCACAGGTTGGGCTTGAACGTGCCCTGGAGCTGGTACTGCCAGCGCAGCCCCGGTGCCGGGACCCACGGGCCCGATGCGCCCGCCACGGGCGTGGGCACGACGGCCACCAGCGCGAGCAGGATGATCCCGGCGACGACGGAGCCCCCCGTCCGGCTCATGGGCCCCGAGCGTATTCGCTCGCCGGCCGAGGTGCTCGGCTCGCGGGCCGGTCCACGGCCCGACGCGGGCCGGGTGGGTGCGGGGCGCGGGCGGGCGGGAATCTACGGGTCGCCGGGCACCCCGTGGAAGGATCAGTCCCCGATGGTGGCGCACCCGGCGGACCTGGACACGGCGGCCCGTCCGTGAGCGCGCTGGCGTTCGTGGCGGGCCTGGTGGTCGTGGTGGTGACGGCCGCCAACGTGATGTTCACGCTCGTGCTCCCGCGTCGGCCGGCGGGCATCGAGCGGCTGTCGCTCGTCGTCAACCGCAGCGCCCGTCACGCCTTCATCTTCCTGTCCCGGTTCGCCCGGAGCTACGAGGGCAAGGACGCCGTGATGGCGCCCACGGGCCCCGTGGCGCTGGGCCTCCAGCTCGCGTTGTGGCTGGGGTCGTTCATCGCCGGCTACGCGCTCATGCTCGAGGCCACCACCCACAGCTTCTCCGACGCCTTCATGCAGTCGGCGGTGGCCCTCTTCTCGGTGGGGACCGAGCACGCGGGCGGCCCCCCCAACCGGGCCGTGGACATCGCCGCCGGGGCGACGTGGGCCGTGGTCGTGGCGTTGCAGATCGCCTACCTGCCGGCGCTCTACGACGCCTTCAACCGCCGGGAGGCGCTCGTGGCCATGCTCGAGAGCCGCGCCGGCCTGCCGGCGTGGGGTCCCGAGGTGCTCGCCCGCCACCAGCTGGTGGGCATCATCGACACCCTGCCCGGCTTCTACTCGGAGTGGGAGCGGTGGGCCGCCGACCTGGCCGAGAGCCACACCACCTATCCGGTGCTGCTGTTGTTCCGGTCCCCCGAGCCCTGGTACTCGTGGGCCGTCGGGTTGCTGGCTGTCCTGGACGGCGCCGCCATGCACCTGGCGCTCGCGCCCGAGAGCGCCACGTCCCAGGCCCGCCTGTGCCTGCGCATGGGGTTCACGGCGCTGCACCGCATCGCCAGGACCCTGGGGTGGGAGGTCGACCCGGACCCCGACCCCGAGGGGCCCATCGAGCTGACCTTCGAGGAGTTCGAGCAGGCCGTGCAGATGCTGCGCGACATCGGGTTCCCCATGGAGCGCACGGCCGAGGAGGCGTGGCCCAACTTCCGGGGGTGGCGGGTCAACTACGAGACCATCGCCTACCGCCTGGCCAACCGCGTGGTGGCGCCCCCCGCCCCGTGGTCCGGGGCCCGCACCCATCTGCGCTCGGGGCCCATCGCCCCGCGCCGCCCGCCGCAGCGCGCCCCGGGCAAGGCCACGTTCTCGTCCCGCCGGCCGCCGGCCCCCGTGGCGCCGGCCCGGCGGCGCGCCGCAGGGCGCCGCAGCTCGGAGCCGTCGTGAGCCCTCAGGGGGCCTCGGCCTCGAAGCTGAGGTCGACCGCGTGGGTCTCGGGCTCCGTGGTGGCCGACAGCGACACGGCGAACCCGTCGACCACGTCGACGACCCGCACGGCGTCGACGTAGGCCGGCGACACCCCGGCACTTCCGGCGTGCGCGCCGGCGGGCGGCGGGCACGTCGTCCGCCACCACCAGCACGACCTCGTGGTCCTCGGTCAGCCGCCCCGGCGCCGGGACCCCGCCGAGGCAGACGGCGTAGAGGTGGGGGCCTCGCTCACCCTTCTTGGAGCAGCACGGTGGCGCCCACCGCCCCCGACAGGTCCCCGAGCTCGGTGGGCAGTACCACGGGAGGCTGCTCGGGGAAGCGCAGCGTGGTGGCCATGGCCCGCTCCACGCGGCGGACGAAGGGCTCGCCCAGGCGGTCCCCCAGCCCGCCCCCCAGCACGATGGCATCGAACTCCATGAGGTTCTGGGCATTCGACAGCGCCACGCCGAGCGCCTCGACCGCCTCGTCGATCAGCTCGACGGTCACGGGGTCGTGCTGCTCGAGGGCGTCGGCGATCACCGAGCTCGTCACCCGGTCGCGGCCTTTGCGCTCCATGATCTCGAACAGCTTGGTCTTGTGCCCCTTCTCGAGGCGGTGCCGCGCCGCGTGCTCGATGGAGAGCCGCCCGGCGTAGGCCTCGAGGCAGCCGAGGAGCCCGCAGCTGCAGCGGCGCCCGGCCGGGCGCACCAGGGTGTGGCCGATCTCGCCCACGGTGCCCCGGCCCCGCCGCAGCCGGCCGTCGATCACGACGCCTCCGCCCACGCCCGTCCCCACGAACACGCCGAGCACGTCGCGGTAGGGCTGGCCGGCACCCCGCCGGTACTCGCCCATGGTCGCCGCGTTGACGTCGTTGTCGATGAGGACAGGCGTCCCGGCGAACGCGGCGCGCACCGTGGGGCCGAGCGGCACGTCCTCCACGAAGCCGGGGACGTTGGCCGCCTTGGACACGTGCCCGGTGGTGGCGTCGACCGAGCCGGGCGTCCCGATGCCGATGGCGAAGAGGTCCGAGGGGCCGATGCCGGCGCTGTCGAGGGCGGCGTGGATGCTGGCCACGATCTCGTCCATGACGTCGTGCGCGTCCGTCTTGGGCGTGGCGTGACGGGCCTGGCCGACGACGGCACCGTCGGCCACCACGACCGCCTGGATCTTCGTCCCCCCCAGATCGACGCCCGCAGCAACCTGCGCCATGGTTGCCAACCTCCGCCCGCGTGCCGCTCCTCGGTGCGCATCTCACGGTAGCGCCCGGTGGGCGTCGTTCACGGCATGGTGCGCGCCGGCTCAGGCCGGGGGCGCGCCCGCCATGGCCCGCCCGCCTCGGTCCGCCGGGGACGGCAGCGCACAGCTGTCGGAGAACCCCTGGCTGCGCAGCCCCAAGCCGGCGTTGAGGCGGGACCGGAAGTTCTCCAGCGCAGCCCAGGCCGCCAGCTCCACGATCTCGGCGTCGCTGAAGTGCCGGTGCAGGCGCTCGACGAGCTCCTCGGGTACCGCCGCCGGCGTCATGGTCAGCGCCTCGGCGTACTCGAGGACCGCCCGCTCCCGGGGATCGAAGAGGTCGCTGTCGCGCCAGTGGGCGACGGCGCGCACCTTGGCGGGGTCCACGCCGCGCTCCACCCCCTCGAAATAGCCGTAGTCGGTGCACCACGAGCAGCCGATGTCACCGGCCGAGGACTGCACGACGAGCCATCGCAGCTCGGGCTGGAGGCGTCGCCAGCCGCGCTCGACCACGGTCTCGAGCGCCCCCATGGCGAGCAGCACGCCGCTGTGGTGGGCGGCCGCCGCCGCCGGCTCGACCACCGTGCCGAAGCGACGGCGCGAGTAGCGCAGCGCCAGCCGGGAGACCAGGCCGGTGCCCTTGGTGACGAGAGGGACGTTCGCCATGGGGACCTCCGTGTGTCGTCGTGGGCGCTCGTGTGGCGGGGCCGTCGCCCACCGCGCGCCACCTTGAAAGAGCGCCCTCGGGCCCGAAAGGTTCCCGGCAATTACGCTCGGGACGTCGAGGGCGGCGTTCCCCGCCCGGCGCCGGAGCGGGAGGCGAGCGCGTGGACGACTGGGCGAGACCGGTGGTGCACTGGGAGATCGAGGCCCGTGACCCCGAAGGGCAGAAGGCCTTCTACCGCGACCTGTTCAACTGGGACATCGGCGAGGGCTTCATCATGCCCATCGCCCCGGGGCTGGGCGGGCCCGAGCCCGGCCCCGCCGGCCACCTCCGGCAGGGCGAGCGCAGCGGCGTGACGCTCTACGTGCAGGTGCGCGACCTGCGCGCCGCCCTCGAGGACGCCCGCCGGCTGGGGGGCGAGGTCGTGGCCGAGCCCTTCGACGTCCCCGACGGCCCCACCCTGGCCGCCATCACCGACCCCGAGGGGAACCCCGTGATGCTCGTGCAGCAGTGAGGCCCCGCCGGCCGGGGCGCGGCGGGGACGGCACCGGCCGTCGGCGGCCCGGTCAATCGAGGGTCTCGTAGCGCGCCGAGGTCACGGTGGTGGCGTCCAGGAGGCGGGCGAAACCCGTGGCCACGGCGTCGGCCCGGGCGGCTCCCTCGGCGGCCTCGGCGTCGTGGCGCGTGGCCCACAGCGTGACGACGAGCCACCGCCCGCCCTCGCCGCGGGCCGTCGTGCGCCGGACGATGCCGGGCTGGCGGTAGACGTGCTCGGCCTGCATCGTGGCGTCGGCCTGCCGGAACTGGTCGTCGGTGACGCCGTCCGCCAGCGAGAACGTGGTGATGTCGATGATGCCCATGGCGCCTTCCCCGGTCGGGACGAGGGCACCGTTGTAGCGCGCGCCGGCGTCTGGGGCCGGGGCGCCCGCGGTGGCCGCGTCAGAACCAGGTCGAGCACCAGGGGACGACCGGGGAGCGGAACATGATCTCGGCCCGGGCGACGGCACCGGGGCGGTGCTCGTCCATGCGGCCCGTCCGGTGCAGGGCGCGGGCCGAGACCCCCCCGGCGTACAGCGAGCCCAGGGTGTCCACGCCCATGGACAGCTCCGCGTCCTCGGCGGTGGGGGCGCAGCGGGCGCCGTCGGGGCCGCCCTCGAGGGCGAAACGCCCCGCCGAGATGCCGAGGCCGTCGGTGATCTCGACCACCAGGCGGCCCTCCACGGCGTAGCGGCGGGCCTCCAGGGCGCGCACCACGTCCAGGATGCGGACCCACACGAAGTCGTAGCGGCCGCTCTGGCGCACGGCCCGGCCGTCGTGCAGGAGCCACGGCAGGGGCTCGTCCACGGCCCGGTCGCCCGCCTGCACCGACGTCACGAGGTCGACCTCGCAGCAGTAGCGCCACAGGCGCTCGTAGGCGTGGGGGGACGTGGCCACCAGCTCGTCGACGGTGAGGGCGCCCTCCTTGCGCATGCTGTCCCACTCCTGCTTGGCGCGGTAGCGCACGTAGCCCTCGGCGTCGCCCGCGGGGGAGCGGTACACGGCGGCATACCCCTCGGGGGGCGCCGCGCCGGGCACCTCCACCTGGTGCAGGTGGCGGTCCCACCAGCGCCGGTCCCTGCCGATGGCCCCGGGCTGCGCGGCGCGCATGCGCTCGTAGAGGGGAGGGGCCTCGCTGCGCAGCGTCTTCAGGTCGACGAGCTCGACGGCTCCCACCGGGTCGCGGCGGAAGCGGGCGGCGCGCAGGTCGATGCGGTAGCCGGCCCCCTCGATGGCCGCGCCGTAACCGAAGCGCCCGTAGATGGGGTACTCCGAGGCGATGAGGATGCTGAGCGGCTCGCCGTCGCCGGCCGAACGGCGCAGCTCGGCTTGGATCATCTGGGTGAGCAGTCCCCTGCGGCGGTGGCTCGGCGACACCGTGACGTTGGTCAGGGCGCTGGCGGTCACCTCAGACGGCCCGGGCACGGTGAAGGGGGTGGGGAACGACCGCAACGTCCCGACGACGGCGTCGCCGTCGAAGGCGCCCCACGTCCGGCCGAGATCGACGTCGCCCAGGAAGTACTCGGCGTAGCCCTCGGCCACGCCGTAGAGGAAGCCCACGCCCATGGCCCGGGTCCACCCGTAGATGTCCGAGGCGACGATGGTGCGCACCGAGGGAGCCGTGCCCGACACGGCGCAGACACTAGTGAGCGCCGCGGCGGCGGCCGGCCGTGGCGCTGCCCGTGGTCAGCGGCTGTTGGCGCCCGAGGTGAGGCGGGCCGCCCGGCGGTGCACGCGTTGCCACGTGCCGGCGGCCACGCCCTCGAGCTCGGGCGGCTCGAGGAGATAGGCCCGGGCCCGCACGGCGGCGTTGCGGAACACCCGCAGGTCCGGGGACTTGAACGCCCAGTGGGCGTAGAGCTGGTTCCAGCTGCGGCGCAGGTCCTTCCAGGGACGGCCGGGATGGTGGGCCACGAAGAGCGCCAGGGCCAAGGACTTGCGGCTCATCGAGCGGCCCCGCGCCCCCTGGCGCAGCACGGCGGTGCGGATCTTCTGCCACAGGGCGGCCACCTGGGCCGCGCTCAGGGTGGGGTCGAGGGCCAGGGTCACCTTGGTGGTGGCCTGCCACTGCCCGACGGTGGTGACGTCGAGGACGCGCACCGGGTGGGCGATCTCGTAGGCGGCGGCCTCGGCCGACGGTACGGCGTCGGCGCGCGAGCGCCGGCCCCCGGCCGCGCCCCGCCCGGTGCGCTCGAGGTAGAAGAGGAAGGCGGCTGCCCGGGCCCGCTCCCACAGGCCGGGCCGATCACCGTCGCCGGCGGGCTCCGTCGCCTCGAGTTCGGCCTGGATCCGCGACGCCAGCTCGGCGCTGTCGCGGGCCCCGTTGCGGGTGGGGCAGCGCTCCGAGGCCATGGCGTCCACCTCGCGGCGCAGCTCGATGATCTCCTCGGCCACGAAGGCGGCCGGCTCGTCCTCGGCCCCGGCGTCGTCGAGGACGCCGGTGCGGTCGAGGAACCCCCATTCCGCCGGCCCGGTGGGCGAGGCGCCGGACCGGCCCAGGACGCGGTCGACGCTGGCGCGCAGCTCAGCTCGCGGCTCCATGGGCGCAGACTAATCGTGGGCGTCGGGCGCGGCCTTGCCCCGGCCGGGGTGGGCGCCGCCGGCCGGGCCGTCGAGGGGGCCGGGGCGCGCACCCTTGTGGGCGTCGCCGGCGGCGCCGTCGTGGTGGGCGTGCCCGGCGCCCCCCGGCGCGCCCCCCATCTCCTTCAGCATGGGCAGCCCGCCGCTGCGCACGAACCGGACGACGAGGACGAGCGCCAGCACCAGCGCCACCATGTCGAGGGCCGACGTCAGGTCCCAGTGCAACGCCCGTGCCGCCACGCGGGCGTGCCGGCCGGCGGGGACCAGCCCCGTCCCGGCGAAGACGAGCTCGACCACGTAGCCCGCCACCACGATGGCGCCGTAGTAGGTGGCCAGGACGAACAGCGCCATGCGGGTGCCGTAGTAGCGCCGGTGGATGACGACCACAGGGAGGATGAGGAGGTCCGCGAACACGAAGGAGACCACTCCGCCGAAGCTCATCCCCGCGTTCCACAGCACCGCGGCGAGCGGCACGTTGCCGACCGAGCACACGAAGCTGGCCATGGCGATCACCGGGCCCACCAGGGGCCCCCACACCTCGGTCCATCCCGGGTGCCCGGTGAAGAAGAAGTGGTGCCAGAAGCCGGTGGGGACCCAGGCGGCCACGGCGCCCGCCACCACCAGGCCGAGCGCCACGTCGCGCAGGACAGCCGCCCACTCCATCACGAAGACGCGGGAGACGGCGCTCAGGGCCCCGGGCGAGCGCAGGCGGCGCCACGGGCCACCGGGGGCGTCGATGCTCATGTCCATGGCGGCGTGGCCCTCCATGGACCCGGCCAGGCCGAGCTCGGCCTGCGCCCGCGCCGCCTCGGCGAGGGGTCGCCCCAGGAAGCGGCGGCACGCCAGGGCGACGACCACGATCATGACGGGGCCCCCGGCGAACTCGCCCACCGTGAACTGCCACCCCACCAAGACGGCGAGCACGATGCCCAGCTCGACGACCAGGTTGGTGGAGGCGATCTCGAACGCCAGGGCGGCGGTGAAGCTGGCGCCCTTGCGCACCAGGGCGCGGGCCAGGGCCACGGCCGCGTACGAGCACGACGAGGACGCCGCCCCCGCCAGCGTGGCCACGGCCACGGCGCGGGGCCCATCGTCCCCGAGGTGTCGCTCGATGGTGCTGCGACGCACGACCGCCTGGAGCAGCGCACTGAGGGCGAAGCCGAAGACCAGCGCCCACAGGATCTCCCAGGTCATCGAGCCGGTGGTCTCGAGGGCGTGCCCGACGGCGCGCAGCGCGCCCATCACTCGTCCTCGGGGGCGGCGATGGCGAGCAGCTGCCGGAGGCAGTGCTCGAGCAACGGGTGGGGGAACGACGGGGCCAGGCTGTAGTAGACGACGCGGCCCTCCTTCTGGAAGCTCACCAGGCCGGCCGTGCGCAGCATGCGCAGCCCGTAGGACACGGCGTCGTCGGACACCTCCAGCGCCAGGGCGAGGTCGCCGACGCACAGCCGGTCGACGGCGGAGAGGGCGAACAGCAGACGGGAA
>DATJBC010000261.1:0-5763 GCA_035515515.1 Acidimicrobiales bacterium | reverse complement strand
CAGCCCCCGGCCCAAGCGGGGCCGCAGCCGGCGAGGGTCCGAGCAGCGGGGGCCCCAGCGCGAAGGGGCCGGTCGCGGCCGTGGTCGTACGACCACGGCTAGTGGCAACGAGTCCGGCGCCGGAGGCCGGGGCCGCTCCGAGACCGGCGTGGCGGTAGCCGAACGAAGCGCCGAAGACGCTGCGCAGGCAACCGGAGGGGCCGGTAGCAACGGCACGCGGCCCGGAGGCTCGAGCCGCCGTCGTCGTGCGCGGCCGGCGGCCGGGTCGGCCGGCGAGGTCACCGGGGCGGAGCGATCCGAGGAGCCCGGAGACGACCAGGGGAGGGCCACAACGGCGAGAGCCTCCTCCGCCAGGAAGAGGGGGTCCCGGGCATCCGGGGAGACCAAGGAGGAGCCCGTGGGGGAGTCGCTGTCCGTTGAGGAGCAGGGGCAGGCGGCCCGGCAGTTCGTGGCCGGGCTGGTGGCCGAGCTGGGGATGGACGCCGAGGTGTCGACCCGCCTGCTCGACGAGGAGACCGCCGAGGTCGCCGTGGACGGCCCCGAGCTCGGGGTCCTGGTGGGCCCGGGAGGAGCCACGCTGGCGGCGCTGCAGGAGCTCGCCCGCACCTACGTCCAGAAGCAGACCGGAGGCCACAGCAGCCGGATCGTGGTCGACGTGGCCGGCTACCGGGCCAAGCGGGCGGCCGCCCTGCAGCGCTTCGCCGCCCAGATCGCCGAGGAGGTGGCGAGCTCCGGGACCGAGCAGGCGCTCGAGCCGATGTCCCCCGCCGACCGCAAGGTGGTGCACGACGCCATCAACGAGATCGGTGGCCTCACGACCCGTTCGGTCGGTGAGGAGCCCCGCCGCTACATCGTGATCGCCCCGGGCGGGGCCGCAGCCGAAGAGGACTGAGCACCCGCCCACCCCCGGGCGGGGCGACGTCCCGCGGCGCCTTCGATGGACGACCTCGCCGACGTTCCGGGCGAGCTTGTCGACGTCCTGGCCGAGGCGCGCCGCCGGGGGTTCCTGGGTCCCGGGCCGCTCGGTGAGCACGTCGCCCACGCCCGGGGCTTCGCCGCCGCCTACCTCCGGGGGCTGCCCGCCGGCCTGACGGAGGCCCCCGGCCTGACGGAGGCCCCCGGCCCGGCGCGGTGGCTGGACCTTGGCTCGGGGGGCGGTCTCCCCGGGCTCGTGCTGGCCCTGTGCTGGCCGGACGCACAGGCTGTGCTCCTCGATGGCGCCCAGCGCCGCACGGGCTTCCTGGCCGCCGCCGTTCGAGCGTTGGGCTGGGACAGCAGGGTGACGGTGGTGCGGGCCCGGGCAGAGGAGGCCGGTCGGCGGCCGGACCTGCGCGCCCGCTTCGACCTGGTGGTGGCCCGGTCCTTCGGGCTCCCCCCCGTCACCGCCGAGTGCGCGGCCCCGTTCCTGCGCCCCGGCGGGCTCCTTGTCGTGTCGGAGCCCCCGACCGCCGGCGCGGCGGGGGCGGCCGCCTCAGGCCGCTGGCCGGCTGAGGGGCTGGCCGTGGTGGGGCAGCAGCCCGGTCCGTTCGTCCGGTATGGCTTTGGTTACCAGGTCGTGCGCCAGGCGGCGCCCTGCCCCGAGCGGTTCCCCCGCCGTGTCGGGTCGGCCGCCAAGAGGCCCATCTACTAGGGGCCCGACCCGTGGGGCGAGCGGAACTCCATTTGTGTCGTTTAGGGTTTTCCCTGCGTAGATGGCCTGTTTGGGGGATGTTCCACGTGAATCCTTACGGTGAAACACCCACCCCGCCCCCCGACCGGGAGCCCACATGCCCACGGAGTTCGAAAAAGGCCTGCTGACGGGCCTGCTCGTCGGCGAGGGGCACTTCGGGGGGGACGGCCGCCAGCCCCAGGTCACCCTGCGCATGCACGTGCGCCACGAGGCCGTCTTCCGGTGGCTGGAACGGACCTTCCCGGGCGGGAAGCTCTACGGGCCCTACAGCCACGGCGGCCGGAACTACTACCAGTGGATGGCCCGAGGCTCCTACCTGCGGGACCACCTCCTGCCCATCCTGGCCGACAGCCTGTCGCCACAGCTCGACGAGCCCAGCCACCAGCGCTTTCACGCCATGGTGGAACGCTACGCCCGCCGCCTGCGCGCCAGTCCCGAGGCGCCCGCGCCGGACGCCACATGACGTCCGGCGACGCCCCCCGGCCCCCGATTTTCCCGAGAAATCACCGCTGTGCCCTCTTGACCCGGGGAACGGCGATGGGAAGGATGGGGGGCCGCAAGTCGTGACCATCGGGAGGGCTGACTGTGCGCGTCCGCATCCGCGGCAGAGATCATCGCTCTGACCAGGCGTTTCGTCAGGCGGACCGGCCGCCCGCGGTGTCCCCGCCGGAGGCCGCCAGCGAGGTTGGCGACACCACTATCGGGGCCAACGAGGCGATTGGGGTCATTGGGGAGCCCCTCCCCGCGCCGGCACCAGCGCCGGGCGCCTCCGTGCAGGACCCCGTGGCCGTGGCCGACGAGATGTACGGGGACATGTCCGCCCCGGCCGTCGACGCGCCGGGAGCCGGGCAGGCCCCGGCGCCGGCCGACCAGGGGGGGGACTCCCCTCGGGGGTCGCACCACTGGTCGGACATGCCTGAGTCGGCCACCGGCATGGTGGACGGCCCCTATGTCCCCCGCCCGGTGCCGCGCGTGCTGGCCGTGGCCAACCAGAAGGGCGGGGTGGGCAAGACCACCACCGCCGTCAACCTGGGCGCGGGGCTGGCCGAGCTCGGCCACCGGGTGCTCGTCATCGACCTCGACCCCCAGGGCAACGCCACCACCGGCCTGGGCATCGACGGCCGCTCGTTCGAGCTCTCCATGTACGACGTGGTGATCAAGGACGCCAAGCTCGAGGACGCCATCGAGCCCACGAGCATGAAGAACCTGTTCGTGGCCCCGGCCACCATCGACCTGGCCGGGGCCGAGATCGAGCTCGTCCCCACCTTCAGCCGCGAGCTCCGGCTCCGCAAGGCGCTCGAGTCGGTGGTGGGGGACTTCGACTACATCCTCATCGACTGCCCGCCCTCGCTGGGCCTGATCACGGTCAACGGGCTGGCCGCCGCCGACGAGGTCCTGGTCCCCATCCAGTGCGAGTACTACGCGCTGGAGGGCCTGGGCCAGCTGCTGCGCAACGTCCACCTGGTGCAGGCCAACCTCAACGAGAAGCTCGAGGTGACCACGATCGTGCTGACCATGTACGACGGCCGGACCAAGCTGGCCGAGCAGGTGGCCGACGAGGTGCGGGCCCATTTCGGCAACAAGGTGTGCAGGAACGTGATCCCCCGGACGGTGCGCATCTCCGAGGCGCCCTCGTTCGGGCAACCCATCACGACGTTCGACCCCACCTCCCGGGGTGCGATCGCCTACCGGGAGCTAGCCAAGGAGGTCAGCGGTGGCGCGTCGTAGCGGCCTGGGCAAGGGCCTGGGCGCCCTCATCCCCACCGAGGCACGGGACCGGGACTCCGCCCTCCGTGTCGTTCCCATGACGAGCATCCGGCCCAACCCCCTCCAGCCCCGCACCCACTTCGACGAGGAGGCCATGTCGAGCCTGGCCTCCTCCATCCGCGAGGTGGGCGTGCTCCAGCCCATCCTGGTGCGCGAGACGGGTGACGGTGAGTACGAGCTCATCGCCGGCGAGCGGCGGTGGCGGGCGGCCCGCCGGGCCGGCCTGCAGACGATGCCGGTCCTCGTGCAGTCGGTCTCCGACGTCCACAGCCTGGAGCAGGCCCTGGTGGAGAACCTCCACCGGGAGGACCTCAACCCCCTCGAGGAGGCGGGCGCCTTCCAGCAGCTGGTGGACGAGTTCGGCTATACGCACGAGCAGGTGGCGTCGAGGGTGGGCAAGAGCCGCACCGTGGTGACCAACACCCTGCGGCTGCTCCAGCTCCCCGCCGGCGTCCAGCGGGCGTTGGCCGACGGCGCCATCACGGCGGGCCACGCCCGGGCCCTCCTCGGCACGCCCGACCGCAGCTTCCAGGAGGAGCTGGCCAAGCGGGCCGTCGGCGAGGGCCTCACCGTCCGGTCCGTGGAGGAGGCCGTGCGCCGCCACGCGAGCGGCGAGGACGCCACCCCCGCCCCCGACTCGGAGAACGGCAGCACCCCCGCCCCGCAGGCCCCCCCCGCCGAGCCCCCGGCGGCCGTGCGCCGCCGCCTGCCCGCCCCCGGGGTCCTCGAGCTCGAGGACCTGCTGTCCAGCCACCTCAATACCCGGGTGAAGGTGGAGATGGGGGCCAAGCGGGGTCGGGTGGTGGTGGACTTCGCCACCCTCGAGGACCTGGAGCGGATCTACAAGCTCATGGTGGGCGGCGTCTCAGGCTGAGGGTGCGCGTGGCGCTGCAGCCACCGGGCGGGGGTCGGGCCACCCTCGATATCAACCTCAAGGCGATCCACACCCTGTGCACGAGGTTGTGGACAATCCCACGGGCCGCCGGGGTGCGGGCCGTCGGCTCCCCGGCGCGGCGTCCTCAGTCGACGGGGGTCGCCGCCCACGCCACCAGGGCCTCCACCAGCGCCTGGGCGAGCCGGTCGGCGTGCCGCACGACCAGGGGGGGCGGGCCCAGCTCGCACACCACGGCCGGCATGCGGGTCTCGCGCAGCACGGCCAGCGCCATGCCCTGGGTCCCCCCGCTGGCCACGCCCAGGGCCGCCGCCCCCAGCACGCTCACCAGCTCGGCCAGCCGCCTGCCCCCCGCCGACTCGAACCGATAGCCCGAATAGTAAGCGGCCATGCACTGTGCGTGGTCAGGATCGAGCCGCAGCCCGAGGTACACGTCGGCGCGCGCCTCGTTGGCCGCCGCCGCCCGCATGGAGCCGTCGGGGTGGAGCAGGGGGACGGCGTGGGCGCCGGTGGGCACGAGCCGACGGCGGACCGCCGCCACCAGGGCGTCCAGGCCGCCCTCCTCCCCGATGGCCACCCTGCTGCCCAGCAGGGTGCGGGGCGCCCGGCGCAGGCGGTCCCGGTCGCGCACCGTGCTGACCAGCTCGGGGTCGCCGTGGCGGGGCGCCACGCGCCGCAGCTCGAGCATGGTCGACGCCCCCAGGATCCCGTCCACGGGCAGGCCCGTGTTGCGCTGGAAATCGGCCATGGCCTGCGACGTGAGGTCCCCGAAGATGCCGTCCACGCGCCCGGTGTCGAAGCCGAGCGCCGACAGGCGCTGCTGGAGGTCGGCCACGTCGTCGCCCCGCAGCATGGGCCGGCGCAGGTAGAGGAAGCGGTCTCCGAGGCGGAGCCCCGCCTCCACCACCGCCGCCCACGTCTGCGGGCCGCACACGCCGTCCACGCGCAGGCCCCGCCGGTACTGGAAGCCCTCCACCGCCGCCTGGGTGCCGGCCCCGAACTCGCCCTCGCCGTCGGGCAGGGAGGGGAGCCCGAGGTCGGCCAGGCGCCGCTGCAGGTCGGACACGGCCTCCCCGCGCGCCCCCAGGGCGAGGGGGAGGGCGCCGGCGCCCGTTACAGGTAGTCCGCCAGCTCCTGGAGGAGCTGGGCCTTGCCCCGGGCGCCCGTGATGCGCACCTCGGGCTCGCCGTCCTTGAACAGCATCAGCGTCGGGATGCTCATCACCTCGTAGCGGCGCGTGACGTCCAGGTTCTCGTCGATGTTGAGCTTGGCCACCTCGATCTTGCCGCTGTGCTCGGCCGAGATCTCCTCGAGGACGGGGGCGATCATCTTGCACGGACCGCACCACTCGGCCCAGAAGTCCACCAGCACCGGGGTGTCGGCGGCTTTGACATGCTCGTCAAAGGTAGCGTCGCTCAGGGTCGTGATCCCCTCG
>DATJBC010000260.1:0-4594 GCA_035515515.1 Acidimicrobiales bacterium | reverse complement strand
GGCGACGGTGTTCGCCTTCGAGCTCACCCGTGACACCGGGGCGTTGTTGCCGCTGCTGCTCGCCTGCACGCTGGCCCACGGGCTCAGCACGCTCGTGCTCAAGCGGTCGATCCTCACCGAGAAGGTGGCGCGGCGCGGCTTCCATGTGGTGCGCGAGTACGGCGTGGAGCCTTTGGAGGCGCTCCTCGTCAGGGAGGTCATGCGGACCGACGTCCTGAGCGTGGCCGACGACGAGCCCCTGCGCGAGCTGCGCGACCTCCTCGACGCCAACCCCACCGACCGCCGCCAGCGGCTGTTCCCCGTCCTCGAGATAGGAGGCGCGCTCGTCGGCGTGGTCACCGTCTCCGACGTGTACGGCCCGTCGGGCGCCGGCGCGACGGCCGGCGCCGCGGCGCGTCGACGCATCGTGGTGGCCTACGCCGAGGAGACGTTGCGCGCGGCGGCCGACCGCATGGCCACCCACGAGCTCGGCGCGCTGCCCGTGGTGACCCACGCCGAACCGGGCGTGGTGGTCGGGGTGATCACCGAGTTCGACGTGCTGGCGTCGCGCCAGCGCCAGCTCCAGGAGGAGCGCCACCGCCAGCGCGTGCTGCGCTTCCGCCGGGCCGCGCCGGTGGAGGCCACGCCTCTCGCCGGGGCGCCGCCGCCCGCGGGGCGGTCAGTGCCCGCCGGGGAGGACGTCGGTCTCCGAGCGGTGCCACACCGGGCTGTCGCCGGCGGTCTCCACGTTGAACCCGTAGTCGAAGACGACGCTGCCGCCGTAGGTGGCGCCGACGGCCACGCACGCCGCGGCCACGAGCGACAGCACGAGGATCCCGACCGGCGTCGATGACCGGCTGCTGTACTCGAGCGCCCGCCACAGCGTGTCGGAGAGGGCCACGGCCGTCACGAACAGCATGATCCAGGCGTGGGCGTTGACGGTGCGCCGTGCCTGGTTCCCGGGCTCGGTGGACTTGAGCCAGTCCCAGAAGCCGGTGGCGGCCGCCCCCAGCGAGGTGACCACCCCGCCCACGAAGACGTAGGTGCCCGCGTGCCAGAACTCCCGCGCCCAGGGGTGCCCGGCGCCGCCCACGACCGAGATCACGTCGAAGACCGCCGCGAACAGGTAGGCCGCCACGGGGACGTCGGTGAGCGGCGGGTGCAGCGGCTTGCCCGCCCAGCCCCGCAGGCCCTTGAAGGTCCGGCCCCGCAGGGTGAGCGCCGGACGAAACGAGAAATGCCTCACGTCGTCTCCTCCTCGTCGTGGACGTAGAGCCGGACACAGCACGCGCTGGCGGCGGGCTCGAGCCGGGGCCGGACGTCGTCCGCGCCCAGGGCGGCCACCAGACCCGTGAGCATGTCGTGGTTGAGCCCGCACACCACGTCGGTGCACTCCCGGGCGAGCGCCTGGAAGGGGCAGTTGCCGAGCACGATGACGTCCCCCTCCCTCCGCGGCTCGTACCCGTGGAGGCGCAGGGCCGACACGAGCGCCGCGCTGCGGGCCGCGGCCGGGGCGTCGGGGCCCAGCGCGGCGCGCGCCGCCTCGCCGACCGAGCGGCCCTCGCCCACGGCCACCTCCGCCAGGGCGCGGCGCACCGAGTCGTCGCCGGCCGAGGCCCGGGACAGCGCACGCGCCAGGATGCGGGCGACCAGCTCGTAGCGCCGGGGGGGCAGGCTGAGCGACACCTCCCCCGCGGCCCGGCGGTAGAGCTTGGCCGGCCGCCCCGCGCCGGGCCCGCGCCGCCCGCTCAGGCGCCGGAACTCCGCCTCCAGCAGGCCGTCCGCCTCCAGACGCTCGAGGTGGGCGACCGCCACCGAGCGGGCCAGGCCCAGCTCCCGGGCCACCCGGTCGCGGCTCACGGGCTCGGTGGCCGCCGCCACCAGCCCGTACACCCGCCGGCGGACCGGGTCGCGCAGCGCCGAGATGCCCTGCACGCCGGCATCGAACGTGGTGTCGTCCACCGCTCCCCCTCGACTTCCCCTCGACCGTGACCAGTCTAAAACTCTATCTACCGGTTTTTTATACGATACAGGCCGGGGGCGCAACCGGGCAGCCGTCGCAGGGTCAGCCGCCGCCAGACCGGCCATGGCCGCCGCTCACCCCGGCCCGCCCGGCCCATGGGGACCGGGGCACGGCGCGCCCAACCAATCGCAAAACGTGCGGGCCCAGCCCTGCGGCGCCGGACCCCCGTCCACGTGTCGCGGGCGCGCTGCTCGACCAAGAAGTCACGCCGGGCGGGAGATCGCCACACGCACCCTGCGGCGGGCTCGTGGTGGCGTCGTGCGCGCCCCCGAGGATGTCGGCGCGCTGCCGGTAGTGTGTCGAACGCCCTCCCTTGTCCTTCGTCGCGCCTCGGGCCGCTAGCTCATCGGGTAGAGCAGGGGACTTTTAATCCCAAGGTGCCGGGTTCGAGCCCCGGGCGGCCCACCGGGTCAACGCATGACGTCGTTCGCGGCGCCCTGGACGACCAACTCGTCGCGCAGCGTGGGCCCGTCGACGTCGATGGCGGACCTACGCGGCATCACTCCCTGGTCTCCTACTTGCCACCCCCGACGAGCGCCTTGCGCACCGACGAAGACCCCTACGGTTGCGTCGGCGGTGGCGCCGTCGTCGACGTCGTTGTCGTCGGTGCGGGACCGCAGGAGAAGGTGAGCGTCACCGCACTCGCCGTGTTCGTGGCCGGGTTGACGGCCGGGATCGTGCTCCCGGCGGCGGGGGACTGCGACTCCACGTAGGACGGGTCCCCGGTGCCGGGCGGGGTGCACTGCTCCAGCACCGAGAGGCCGGCCGCGCTGAGCGCTTGGTGCGCCGTCGCCTCGTCGTCACCGACCGTGTCGGGCACGACCACCATCTTGGGCGCCGCCGTGGTGGCCGGTGCCGGGGGCGGGTGCGTCGTGAGCGTCGTAGGCGGAGGAACCGGCCTGGCCGGCTTCGTCGTCGGCGTCGGCGGCCTGGCAGTCGTCCCCACCGTGGTCCTGGGCGTCGCCACGGTGGAGCCCGGCTCGTGAGCGGCATCCGTCGCGGGCAGTTCGGAGTCGGGCGCACCC
Organism: Acidimicrobiales bacterium; assembly: GCA_035515515.1. Taxonomy (GTDB): domain Bacteria; phylum Actinomycetota; class Acidimicrobiia; order Acidimicrobiales; family UBA8190; genus DATJBC01. The sequence goes on along the minus strand of DATJBC010000260.1, from coordinate 1,567 downwards.
GTGACCGTGGTGGGCGTCCGTGCCGTGGTCCTCGGAGCGAGGTCGGAGAGCGTGATCATCTTCGGGAGGTGCAGGAAGGGGATGACGATCAGTGTGGCCGCGGCGGCCAGCGCTGCCAGGACGTAGGGGAGTCGCCTCGTCACCGAAACCGAGCTTCGCCTCGCCAGGTCACGCCCCGCTCTACGGCCTGTCAACCTGCGCCCAACGGGCGCCGGCGCCCCCGCCTCGAGCTCGATGGCCGGCCCCGCCCCGCGGGCCGGCCAGGCGGCCGGCCGCCATCCGCCGAAGGCCCGCCGGGCGGCCTCCGGGAGGCCGGGTGGCGCGGTGGAGGCCCGCCCGTCTCGGGCGGGCGCGGGGGCGAAGGCCCACCGGTGTGGTCGAGCCAGCATCCCCGAGGTGCACCGCGACACCACCATTGGCACCGACGGGGTGTGGCGCGAAGGTGATCCCGGAGAGGAGGGACGAGGGTGCGGCGGACGGCGCAAGTGAGCGGTCCATGAGCTTCATCTGGATGCGCGCCCGGGCCGAGTTGCGGACCACCTGGCGCACGACCGTCGTCCTGGCGCTCGTGCTCGGGCTCGGAGGCGGCGCGGCGTTGGCCGCCCTCGCCGGCGCCCGTCGCACCAGCGGGGCCCTGCCCCGGTTCGTGGCCTACAGCCTCCCCGACACCGGGGGCTTCCTCTACGGCAACCACTCGGTGCCGCCCCCCGAGCCGTCGGTCCCGGCGGACTCGACCGCCCTGCCGCCCCTGGCCCGGCGCATCGTGTCGCTCCCTGACGTCGTGGGGTACTTCCGCGCCCCGTACCTGTTCGTCGGCACCAGGCCGGGCGCCCGGCGGCCCGGCGACCTCAACGTCGTGGGCATCGCCGACGCCGACATGTTCCGCGCCCTCGACCGCCCGCTCGTGCTGGCCGGGCACCTGCCCGACCCCGGCCAGCCGTTCGAGGCCATGGTCAACGAGCTGGCCGCCACGCAGAAGCACCTTCACGTGGGCAGCCGCGTGCGCCTCTACAGCTACTCCAGGGCGCAGATACAGAGCGGCACCCTGACCGCCGCTGTGGAGCGGGTCAGCCGGCCGCTCGGACCGGCTTTCACGGTGCGGGTGGCCGCCGTAGTCCGCTTCCCCCAGGACGTCAACGCCGTGGCGGCCACGGCGGACCGCTCGGGCGCCTCATACGAGGGCGAGCAGAACATGTACGTCACCCCGGCGTTCCTGCCCCGCCTGGCGAAGGGGGTCGGCCTGCCCGCCCTGCAGCTCCCCGCCATCAACCTCCTGGGCGTGCGCCTGCGCCACGGGCAGGCCGACTGGCCGCGCTTCTCCTCGGCCGCCCTGGCCCTCGGGCACGGCGAGGTCTTCACCAGCTTCGGCAACGTCTACGACGTCCAGACCTCGGCGGCCAGCGCCCAACGGGGCATCCGCCTGGTCGTAGCGGCGCTCGTGATCTTCGGGGCCATGACCGCGCTGGTGACCATCGCCCTCGTGGACCAGGCCCTCGTCCGCCAGGCCGCCCTGGAGCGCGAGGACAACGACCGCCTGCGCATGCTGGGCGCGGCGCGCCGGCAGCTG
>DATJBC010000259.1:0-11907 GCA_035515515.1 Acidimicrobiales bacterium | reverse complement strand
CATAGGCGGTGAGGGGACCCTTGCCGGGCGCGTGCACCACCCGGACGGGGATGCCCCGGACCTCCATGGGCGCCGTGGCCTCGAGCGGGCCCACCACGAAGGCCACCAGGTAGGTGGACATGGGGATGGTGTCGCCGAATCGGACCCGCCGGCCGCCCCCCTCGAGCGGGGCCTCCTCCACCGCCGGCCCGTTGGAGAAGGCGGCCAGGCCCTCGGGCACGTCCAGCGTGATCGAGAAGACGGCCTTGCGGTCGGGCTCGTCGAAGCACGGGAAGGCCCGGCGGGCGTCGGTGGCCTCGAACTGCGTGGTGGCGAGGGAGCGCTGCACGCCGGCGTCGTCGGTGTACGCCGAGCGGTAGAAGCCGTGCAGCTGGTCGTTCAGGACGCCGGAGAATTCGAGCTCCACGCTGGCGGGGCCCGGCCCGATGGCGCGGCCCGCACGCAGCGTCATCCGCTCGCGGGCCTCGTCCATGACCACCTCGAGCGTGCCGTCGTGTCCCGACAGCTGGGCGCGCGTGACGACGAGCTCGGCGGCGTGCATCTCGATCTCGGTGGTGGCCTCGTGGACCTCGACGTCGACGCGCACCTCCCCGCGGAAGGTCGCCGCCCCCAGGTCGGGTGCCAGCCGCACGGCGTAGCGCGTGGGCTCGACGGTGTAGGGCAGGCGGAACTGCGCGGACGGGTCGGCGCCGCCGGCGGCGGGGGCATCGCTCATTTGCCGCAGGCTACCTGGGCCGTCTCGGGGGACCGGTCCCGTCACCGGGCTAGGTTTGCTCGCCTGTGACCGACGCCCCTGGACAGGCTGCGCACGGCGGGGACCTCGACGTCGTGGCCATCGGCTCCGCCCTGGTCGACGTGCTCAGCGACGCCCACGAGGGCGACCTGCACCGCCTGGACGTGGTGAAGGGCACCATGGCCCTCGTCGACCTGGACCGCTCGGCCGCCCTCTACGACGCCATGGGCGCCACGGTGGAGGTCTCGGGGGGCTCGGCGGCCAACACGGCGGCCGGCGTGGCCGCCCTCGGGGGGCGGGTGGGCTTCCTGGGGAAGGTGGCCGACGACACCTTCGGGGAGGTCTTCCGTCACGACATGACCGCCATGGGCGTGGCCATGGGCACGACCGCGCCGCTGGCGGCCGACGACCCCGGGTTCGACCGCGCCACCGGGCGGTGCCTGGTGTTCGTCACGGGCGACGGGGAGCGCACCATGGCCACGCACCTCGGCGTGGCGTCGACGTTCGGCCCCGCCGACCTCGACGAGCCGTTCGTGACCCGGGCCAAGGTGCTCTACCTCGAGGGGTACCTGTGGGACCTCGAGCCCGCCAAGGTCGCCATGCGCCGGGCGATCGAGATCGCCCACGGCGCCGACGCCCTGGTGGCCATGAGCCTGTCCGACCCGTTCTGCGTCACGCGCCACCAGCACGAGTTCCTCGACCTGCTGCACGGATCGGTGGACGTCCTGTTCGCCAACGAGGAGGAGATCACGCTCCTGTTCGGGTCGCGCCACTTCGACGACGCCCTGTCGGCGGTGGAGGAGACGGGGCTCCTGGCCGCGCTCACGCGCGGGGCGGCGGGGTCGGTGGTGGTGGGCGCCTCCGGCCCGCTGGCGGTGCCGGCCGACCCCGTGGCGCGTGTCGTCGACACCACCGGCGCGGGCGACCTCTACGCCGCGGGCTTCCTCTACGGGCTGACCCACGGCAAGGAGCCCGGGCACTGCGCCCGCCTGGGCGGTCTGTGCGCGGCGGAGGTCATCTCCCATCTCGGCGCCCGGCCCCAGACCGACGTGCGCGCCCTGGCGGGCGCGGCCGGCCTGCTCTAGGCGCCCGCCCCGGGGCTGCGGGGGCGACGCCGGGCCGCGGCGCTCAGGTGGCGGCCTCGCCGGGCGGCGGCTCGGCGGGCAGGTAGGCGAGCTTCAGGTCGCCCAGGCGGACGAGCACCGACGCCACCCACCGGCCCAGGGCGCCCACGGGGCCGGCGAGGGCCGACGAGTCCTCCAGGGCCGCCTCGTCCAGGCGGAAGGTGCCCTGGTAGGCGGTCTCCACCGCGTAGCGCGGGCCCTCGCCCCCGGGCTCGTAGACCTGCTCCACCACCGGCGCGCCGCGCACCAGGGTGTCGGTGCCGATGGCCGGGCTCTCCTCGGGGAGGCACGCCACCACCAGGTCGAGGTCGGGCATGGCGGCCAGGCGCTGCACCCGCAGGGTGATCTCGAGGACCACCTCGGGGAGGTCCTCGGGGGGCTCGCCGATGGACCACGACCGGTAGGCGCTCTGGCTCCACGTCGGCCAGTCGAGGGACAGATCCGCCCGCACCCGTGGGGGTTGCTCCTCGCCGGGGAGCGAGTACGACGTCTCCCACGACACGTCGCCCAGGAACACATCGACCTGGAATCGCTCCTCGACGGCCTGACGTTGCAACAGGGCGTCCTCGAGCGCGCTGCGGGTGTGCGTGATGAGGTCCACCAGGATGTGGTCGAGCATGGCGCGCCAGAGGCTACCGTTGGCGGCGTGGCCCCCGCCGCGGTCAACCCCTGGCTCGGGCGCCGCGTCCTCACCTATGCGCACCAGTGCGGCGCGTGGGAGGCTCCCTCCTCGACGCTGTACGCCTTGCGGCGCGCGCTGGGCCTCGGGGTCACGGGCATCGAGCTCGACGTCCACGCCACCGCCGACCGCGTGCTCGTGGTGTGCCACGACGGCACGGTCGACCGCACGACCGACGGGCACGGACCCATCCACGACCTGACCCTGGCGGACCTGCGCGCCCTCGACAACGCCTACTGGTTCGTGCCCGGCGGCGACGAGACCCCCGGCCTCCCGGCGCAGTCCTATCCCTTCCGCGGCCGTGCGCCGTCTGACCCGGCCTTCGGCGTGGCCACCCTGGCCGAGGTGCTCGACGTCCTGGACGACCATCCCGGCGTCGCCGTCAACCTCGACATCAAGCAGACAGCGCCCGCCGTGGAGCCCTACGAGGAGCTGCTGGCGCTCGAGCTGGCCACGCGCCCGGATCCCGGCCGCTTCATCGTGGCGTCGTTCCTCGACCGCGCCACCGACGCCTTCCGCGCCCACGCGCCCGCGGTGGCCACCTCGGCGGGCACCCTTGCCACGGCCACCTTCTGGCGGGCGGTGCACGACGGTGAGGACCCGCCCGAGCTCGGCCACGTGGCGCTCCAGGTGCCGGCCGCCCAGGGGGACCTCGTCGTGGTGGACGACGTCCTGGTGGAGGCGGCCCACCGGGCGGGGCTGGCGCTGCACGTGTGGACGATCAACGACCCCGCCGAGATGGGGCGCCTCGTCGACCTCGGCGTGGACGGCGTCATCTCCGACCTGCCCACGGCGCTCGTGTCGGTGGTGGGGGACCGGGGCCTCGCCTACGCCCCGTGAGCGGGCGCGGCCGGCGAGCGGTCAGCCCCGGCCCGCGTTGGGCCGCTTGCCGTGGTTGGCCTTCTTCTTGCTGCGGATCTTGCGCTTGACCGTACGCTTCGACATGGCGGACCACGCTACCGGAGGACGACGACACCGATGCACGCCCGGTAGCGTCTCGGCCGATGGAGCGCCTCGGCCTGGTGGGTCTGCCCAATTCCGGCAAGACCTCCTTGTTCAACGCGCTGACCGGGGCCGAGGGCCCCGTGGCGCCCCATCCGTTCACCACGACCGAGACCGCCGTGGCGGTGGCCCCGCTCCCCGACGCCCGCCTCGACGCGCTGGCGGCCATGAGCGCCAGCCGCAAGGTGGTGCGGGCGAGCATGGAGGTGGTCGACATCGCCGGGCTCGTCCCCGGCTCCTCGACGGGGGAGGGCCTCGGGAACCGCTTCCTGGCCGGCATCCGCGAGGTCGACGCCGTGTGCATGGTGCTGCGGGCCTTCCCGGACCCCTCGGTGCCCGGCGAGGACGACCCCGTGGGCGCGCTGAGCTCGCTCGAGCTCGAGCTCGTGCTCGCCGACTTGGCCACCGTGGAGGCGCAGATCGACAAGCGGCGCAAGGCGGCGCGGGCCGACAAGAGCCTGGCCGGCGAGGTGTCCGCCATGGAGGCCGCCTACGAGTCGCTGTCGGCGGGCGTGCCGCTGTACCGGGCGCCCGATGACCCCGACCGACGCGCCGGGCGGCGCGGCCTGTTCCTGCTCACCGACAAGCCCGTGCTGGCGGTGGTGAACCTGGGCGAGGACCAGCTCGAGAAGGCCGATGCCGTGGTGGAGGCGGTGTCGGCCGCGCTGGAGGGCCACGGCGAGGTGCTGGGGGCGTGCGTGCAGCTCGAGGCCGAGGCGGCGCGCCTCGCGCCGGGGGAGCGCGCCGAGCTCCTCGAAGGCCTCGGGCTCGGGGAGGGCGCCTTGGCCCGGGTGGCCCAGCGCGCCTACGCGCTGCTCGGCCGGCGCGTGTTCTTCACCACCGGCGACAAGGAGTCCCGGGCGTGGAGCTTCCGGGCGGGGTCCAACGCGGCGGAGTGCGCCGGTGTGATCCACTCGGACCTCCAGCGGGGATTCATCCGGGCCGAGGTCATCGGCTGGGAGGAGCTCGTCGCCATCGGCTCGTGGGCCCAGGCCAAGGCGTCGGGGCGCATCCGGCTGGAGGGCAAGGACTACGTCGTGGAGGACGGCGACGTGCTCGAGATCCGCTTCAACGTGTGAGGGCGCCCCCGTGCCGTCCACCACCTGGCTGCTGCGCGACGGCACCGTGCTGGCCAACGCCGAGGTGGCCGCCACCTACCGCGAGCGCGTGCAGGGCCTGTTGGGCCGCTCGGGGTACGAGGGGGCCTTCGTGCTTCCTCGCACCGGCAGCGTCCACTCGCTGGGGATGCGCTTCGCGCTCGACGTCGCCTTCGTGGACCGCAACATGTGCGTCGTGGACATCGTCCGGTTGCGCCCCTGGGGCATGACCCGTCCCCGGGTGCGGGCCCGCATGGTGATCGAAGCCCAAGCCGGCGCCTTCGAGCGCTGGGGGCTGAAGGTGGGGGACCGCATCGAGCTCACCGCCCCCCGATGAGGGGGGAGGGCGGCGGCGGCTCGCTCGTGCTCGTCTCCACCCCCATCGGCAACCTCGGTGACCTGTCGCCGCGCGCCCGGGACGCGCTGGCGTCGGCCGACCTGTTGTGCTGCGAGGACACCCGCCGCACCCGCGCCCTGCTCACCCACGCCGGCATCAGCGGTGTCCGGACCGTGTCGTTGCACGCCCACAACGAGGCCTCGCGCATCGAGATGGTGCTCGCCGCCCTGGCCGAGGGCAGGACCGTCGCCGTGGTGAGCGACGCCGGGACACCGGTGGTCTCGGACCCCGGGGCCCGCCTGGTGTCGGCCGTCGCCGCCACGGGGGCGGTGGTCACCGCCGTGCCCGGCCCGAGCGCGGCGCTGGCTGCGCTGGTGGTGAGCGGCCTGCCCGTCGACCGCTTCTGCTTCGAGGGCTTCCTGCCGCGACGGCCGGGCGAGCGGGCCGGTCGGCTGCGGGCCGTCGCCGCCGAGACGCGCACCGTCGTGCTCTTCGAGGCGCCCGGCCGCCTGGCGGGCACCCTGGGGACGCTGGCCGAGCTGTGCGGGCCGGGGCGACGGGTGGTGGTGGCGCGCGAGCTCACCAAGCTGCACGAGGAGGTGTGGCGGGGGACGCTGGCGGAGGCGGCTGCGCACTTCTCGGGCCGCGAGGTGCGGGGGGAGGTCGCCCTCGTGCTGGCCGGGGCGCCCGCCGCCACGGGGGCGGAGCCCGCCGACGACGTGGTGGCCGGCGCCGTCGGGGAGCGCCTGGCAGCCGGTGACACCATGCGGACGGCCGCCGACACCGTGGCCGGCGCTCTCGGCGTGTCGCGCCGACGGGCGTACGAGATCGGCCTGCGGGCGCGCCGGAATGCGCCGTCGTGAGGAGCGGTTGGAAACAGGGCGCGACCCTGAGACCGAGAGGAGCACCGTCGTGGTGAGATTCGGGCTGGACAAGACCCAGGCCCCCCCGGTGGAGCCGGGCGACGCCCCCGAGGGGCTGGCGCTGGCGACGTTCGCGGCGGGGTGCTTCTGGGGGGTCGAGGACTTCTTCCGACAGGTGCCCGGGGTGGTGGCCGCGGTGTCGGGCTACACCGGCGGGGCCCGTCCCCAGCCCACCTACGAGCAGGTGTGCTCGGGAGCCACCGGCCACGCCGAGGCGGTCCTCGTCACGTTCGACCCGGCCGTCGTCAGCTACGAGCGGCTGCTCGAGGAGTTCTGGCGCCACCACGACCCCACCACGCCCAACCGCCAGGGCCCCGACGTGGGCACGCAGTACCGCTCGGCGGTGTTCGTCCACGACGACGGGCAGCGCAAGGCGGTCGAGGCGTCCCTCGAGCAGTTCCAGCACCGGTTCCGGCGCCCCATCGTCACCGAGATCGCGCCGGCGTCGACGTTCTGGCCCGCCGAGGCGTACCACCAGCGCTACACGGAGCGGACCGGGCACGGCGGCTGCCACGTGGCCAACTGGTAGTCCCGCTGAGGGGGGCCGCGCGGCGGGGTGGGCGCCGCGCCGGGGCCCGGCCGCCGGTCGGTACGCTACGCCGGTGCCCCGCTTCTACGTGACGACGCCGATCTACTACGTGAACGACGAGCCCCACGTGGGGCACGCCTACACGATGGTGATCGCCGACGCGCTGGCCCGGTGGCACCGGCTCCTCGGTGACGAGGTGTTCTTCCTCACGGGCACCGACGAGCACGGCGACAAGATCGCCCGGGCGGCGCAGGCCCACGGCGTGGACCCCCAGCGGTGGGTCGACACCATGGCGGCGCGCTTCGTGGAGGCCTGGCACGGGCTCGGGATCGCCTACGACGACTTCATCCGGACGACCGAGGACCGTCACCGCGTGGCGGTGCAGGCCTTCCTGGGGAGGATCCACGACAACGGGTACACCGAGCTGGGCCTGTACCGGGGGCTCTACTGCGTGGGGTGCGAGGACTACAAGAAGGAGTCCGAGCTCGTCGACGGCAAGTGCCCCATCCACGGCGTGGCGGTCGAGTTGCTCGAGGAGGAGAACTACTTCTTCAAGCTGAGCGCCTTCGAGGACCGCCTGCTGGCGTGGTACGACGCCAACCCGGAGGTCGTCCGTCCGGCGTCCAAGCGCAACGAGGCCCTGGGCATCATCAAGGGCGGGCTCGAGGACATCTCCATCACGCGCACCTCGACCCGCTGGGGGGTGGAGGTCCCCTGGGACCGCGGGCACGTCTTCTACGTGTGGTACGACGCGCTGGTCAACTACCTCACCGCCATCGGCTACGGCCAGGACGAGGCGCGGGTGGAAACCTGGTGGCCCGCCGTGCACCATCTGCTCGGCAAGGACATCCTGCGGTTCCACTGCGTGTGGTGGCCGGCGATGTGCATGGCGGCGGGCATCGACCCTCCGGCGCAGCTGCTCGTGCACGGCTGGTTGCTGGCGTCGGGCGAGAAGATGTCGAAGTCCAAGGCCAACCAGACCGCGCCGCGCACCCTGACCGACGACTTCGGGGTGGACGCCGTGCGCTACTACCTCTTGCGCGACACCACCTTCGGATTGGACGGCGACTTCTCCTACGAGGGCATCACGAGCCGCTACAACGCCGACCTGGCCAACAACCTCGGGAACCTCCAGGCCCGGGTGGCCACGGTGGTGGGGTCGAAGTGCGGGGGCACCGGCCCCGCCCCGGACCCCGACAGCCGCCTGCGGGCGCTGTCGGAGGCGGTCGTCGGGGAGGCCTCCGCCGCCTGGGGCGCCTCGCAGCCCCACGCCGCGCTGGAGGCGACGTGGCGACTGGTGCACGACACCAACGCCGAGCTCGAGGCGGCCGAGCCCTGGAAGCGCGACCCCGGTCCCGAGGTCGACGCCGTCCTGGGGAGCGCGCTCGAGGTGCTGCGCATCGTGGCGCTGCTGGCGTCGCCGGCCATGCCGGCGACCAGCGCAGAGGTGTGGCGGCGCATCGGCCTGCCCGGCACGCCCGAGGGACAGCGCATGCCCGGGGCGGGCGCGTGGGGCGGCTATCCCGGCGGGGTGCCGGTGGAGAAGGCCGGCCCGCTGTTCCCGCGACGACGGTGACCGGCGCGCCGCGGTGGATCGACTCCCACTGCCACCTCCAGGACCGCTACCGCCCTGACGGCGCCGACGCCCTGGCCGCGCTGGCCGAGGCGGACGCCGCCGGCGTGGGCGGGGTGGTGTGCGTGGGGACCGACGCCCCCACCTCGCGCCAGGCCGTGGAGCTGGTGGGCGCCATCCGGGCGGCCGCCGGTGCGGGTGCCGCGAGCCGTGTGCCGGCCGGCTTCGAGGCGTGGGCCACGATGGGGCTCCACCCCCACGAGGCCTCCCAGGGGGTCGCCGACGTGGAAGAAGCCCTCGACGAGGCACTGGCCGCCGGCCACGGGGCCGTCGTGGCGGTGGGCGAGTGCGGGCTCGACTACCACTACGAGCACTCCCCGCGTCCCGCCCAACGCGAGGCCTTCGCCGCGCAGATCGCCCTGGCGCGCCGGCACGGCCTGACGCTGGTCGTGCACACCCGGGACGCGTGGGACGACACCCTGGACGTGCTCGTCGCCACGGGCGTCCCCGAGCGCGTCGTCATGCACTGCTTCACGGGTGGTCCGGCCGAAGCGCGTCGCTGCCTGGACATCGGTGCGTTCTTGTCCTTCAGCGGCATCGTCACCTTCAAGGGCGCCGACGACGTGCGTGCCGCCGCCGCGTTGTGCCCACTCGACCGCCTCCTGGTGGAGACCGACGCACCGTTCCTCGCGCCCGTGCCCCATCGGGGCCAGCAGAACCGGCCGGCGTGGGTCGCAGCCGTGGGCGAGGCGGTGGCGGCCCTGAAGGACATGGCGCCCGCGACGCTCGCCGGAGCGGCGGCGCTGTCCACGCGTCGCGCCTTCGCGCTGGTCTGACGCGTCGGCTCACCGTCTTCTCTGCGCGACGTGCAGGTGAATTCTCCCGGGCAATTCCCGCCGTGTGTCATGTGTGGTTGTTGTGGACGCACGACCCCGACGTGAGGGCGACGGTGCGCTCCGTGACGTTTTCCCGGGAAATTCGGCCCTTTTCCACACGCAAAGCAGGTTTACCGCTTCCCCGTAGCCGCATCGCCACGCACAGTCATTCGATATGTCGAACCGCCCTCGACACGTGGTGCGTGCGTAGGGATTCGACGCGCATGTCGCCCGTGCCGAAATTGCCGGCGCGCGCAACCTCGCCTAGGTTCGCTCGTAATCCCGACGCAGTCCTTGACGTGGAGTCCGCAGAGGAAGGGTGGAGATCTGAGGACCCAGAGCCAGAGCGCCGGGGGGTTGCGGCCGCCGCTCGTGCGGGCAGGGTGCTGTCTCGCCCTCGTCCTGGTGCCGCTCCTCCTGCTTGCCACACCGGAGCACGCCGCGCCGCGCCTCGCCGACCACCACCGTGGCGGCGCGCATGCACGCGCCGAGCGACCGTCCCTGCCGTCGCATGGACCCGTGGGCACCGTGCCCGCCGTCTACCAGACGGCAGCGGGACACGACGACGCCGCACCACCGGTGTCGCCGACCACGGTGCCGGCGCTGAGCCAGGCGGTGAACACCGTGGGCGTCGCCTTCGCCCGTTCGCTCGCCACCGCCGCCACGCCGCCGACGTCGACGCCGCCCGCCGGCCCGCCGACCACCACGGTGTCGCCCGCGACGACGGGCTCGTCGTCCACCACGTCGGCGCCGCCCGCCCCCACCACCACGGCCCCCAGGCCGGCGCCGCCCCCGGCCCCGCCGACCACGGCGCCGGCCCCCACCACCACGGCCGCGCCCCCGCACTCGGCGACCGGGGAGGCCTCCTGGTACGACGCCCCCGCCGGCACCTGCGCCAGCCCCGACCTCGCCTTCGGCACCGTGGTGACGGTGACCGACCTGTCCACGGGGGCGTCGGTGCAGTGCACCGTGGACGACCGCCAGGCGGACAACCCGGGACGGGTCATCGACCTGTCGCAGGCGACGTTCGCCCGCCTGGCGAGCACCGCCACCGGGCTCATCGAGGTCCGCCTCAGCTGGTAGGTGACGGATGGTGGCCCGAGCGGTCACCATCGGGGCCGTGACCACCTCGCCCCAGCACGTCCGCGCCGTCCTCGGACGTCACGGCCTGCGCCCCCGGCGCGCCCTGGGACAGAACTTCGTGGCCGACGCCAACACCGTCCGGCGCATCGCCCGGCTGGCGGAGCTGGGCCCCGACAGCCGCGTGGTGGAGATCGGGGCCGGGCTGGGCGCCCTCACGGTGGCGCTGGCCGAGACCGGTGCGTCGGTGACGGCGGTGGAGGTCGACACCCGCCTGGTGCCGGTGCTGCGCGAGGCGGCGCAGGGCACGGCGGTGCGCGTCGTCGAGGCCGACGCGCTGACGCTCGACTGGTCGGCGCTCCTCGACGGCGTGCTGGCGGGGGCGGCGCGGCCCGAGGCGATCCTCGTGGCCAACCTCCCCTACAACGTGGCCGTGCCCGTGCTGGCCCGCGTGCTCGACGAGGCCCCCCGCGTCACCAGGATGCTCGTCATGGTGCAGCGGGAGGTGGGCGAGCGGCTGGTGGCGGTGCCCGGGAGCAAGGCCTACGGCGCGGTGTCGGTGAAGGTCGCGTACCACGCCGAGGCGCGCCTCGTGGGACGCGTGCCGGCAACGGTGTTCGTCCCCCGTCCCAAGGTGGAGTCGGTGCTGGTCCGCATCGAGCGCCGCCCGACGCCGGCCGTCGACCCCGTCGAGGTTCCCGCCGCGCAGCTGTTCGCACTAGTGCGGGCCGGGTTCGCCCAGCGCCGCAAGATGCTGCGGCGGGCGTTGGCCGGCGTGGTTCCGGCCGAGGCCTTCGAGGCGGCCGGCATCGACGCCGCGGCGCGCGCCGAGAGCCTGAGCGTCGAGGAGTGGGGGAGACTGGCTCGGTGCACGACGACACCGTCCGGCTGACCGCGCCCGCCAAGCTGACGCTGTCGCTCCACATCACCGGGGTGCGCAGCGACGGACTGCATCTGCTCGACGCCGAGATGGTCAGCATCGACCTCGCCGACGAGCTCACCTTCAGCCCCGGCACGGGAATCTCGGTGGAGGACGACGTGGCCGGCGGGCTGGGGGTTGGGCGCGTGCCGGTGGGCGCCCACAACCTCGTGGCCCGGGCGCTCGAGGCGGTGGGACGGCGGGCCGCGGTGCGCCTCCGCAAGCGCATCCCGGCCGGGGCCGGGTTGGGGGGCGGGTCGTCCGACGCCGCCGCGGTGCTGCGGTGGGCGGGCGTGTCCGATCTCGACACCGCGCTACGGCTCGGCTCCGACGTTCCGTTCTGCGTGCGGGGTGGACGGGCGCGCGTGCGCGGCGTGGGCGAGGTGGTCGACGCGCTTGCATTCGAGCCCCGCGCCTTCTTCGTGCTCTTGTGCCCGCTCTCGGTGGACACAGCGTCGGTGTACGCGGCCTATGACGAACGCGCCCGTCGGGATGGCCACGACCGTGATGCTCCCGGAGGGGACGGGGACGCCGACGCGTCCGGCAACCACCTCGAGGCAGCCGCGCTGGAGGTGGAGCCGGCGCTGGCGCGCTGGCGCGACCGACTCGGGGCCCACACCGGGCGCCGGCCGCGCCTGGCAGGGAGCGGCTCGGCGTGGTTCGTGGAATGCGAGCCGGGGGAGTTGCCCGACGCCGCCAGCGAACCCGAGGTGCTCGAGACCGAGGACGGCCGGGGGGTCGTGATGGCGGCACGGACCGTGTCCGGCGCCGACGCCTCGCCCAGGGGGCAGGCAACGGCCTGACGCGACGGCTCCCGCCCTGCGGGCGGGAGCCAGTGCGGCGCCTACTTGCCGGCGGCCCGCCGTTGCCAGCGGGTGGCTTTGAGCATCTTCTTGTGCTTCTTCTTGCGCATCCGCTTGCGCCGCTTTTTTATGAGCGATCCCATGCCGTGCGGCAGGCTAGCGGTCCCGTGCCTCGACTGTCAGATCGCCCCCGGCGCGAGGATGCACACGGTGGTTCCGGAAATCGTGCGCCT
>DATJBC010000258.1:0-2293 GCA_035515515.1 Acidimicrobiales bacterium | reverse complement strand
TGAACGCCAGCTCTGAGGAGTTGGCCGACGAGGACGGGGAGGAGGAGCCCGATGCGGCGAGTGCCACCGCGGCGGTGGTCGACGTCGTCGACGATGTGGTGGCCGCCGACGGGGTGGTGGAGGCCGTCGTCGTGGTCGACGACCCCGTGGTGCTCGTGACGGGCGCCGTAGAGGACGTCGTCGTCGAGCTCGCGCTGGTGGTAGACGAGGAGCTTGTCGTGGTGGTGACGGCCGCAGCCGCTGCCGGGCCGGCGTCTTCAAGCAGCAAGGTGCTGAGCATCGCGGCGGCAGCGAGCGACGCGGCTCCCACAGCGAGGAGGAAGAGGGGGCGTATGCGCACGGCGTGCTCCATCGGCTCGAGTGCTGTCATCACAGCACCGCCCTACAGGTCACGTGTGGACGGGCGCGCACAACGTAGGGCGTGGATCGAGGGGTGCAAAAGTGAACTCTTGGTGAACGCAGTCGTCATCACCCGCGGCCACGGATTGTCTGCTGACTCATGCGGCGCGGGGCGCGCCACGCCCTGATGTACTCCGTGCCGTGCGTCGGGCTCGCCGATGGCGCACCCACAGGCCGGAGCCGGCCATGGCCGCGCCGAGCGCGGGGAGGGTGATGGGGAGCGACGCCTCGGGCGCTTCGGGGGGCGGGTCGCCGGCGGGCCTCGGTGCCCAGTCGGGCTCCTCGCCGGTCCCGATCGTGTGCGGTGAACCCGTGGCGACGCCGTCGGTGCCCACGGGGACCACCGACACCCGGGGGCACCCCGACGCGGCGGAGTCGTAGGAGACAGCCTCGCCCTCGGGGGCGTAGACGGGGTCCGTTCCGGTGGCGTCGCACGTCGAGACATGTCGTCGGCCGTGACGGTGCGCGGGGGCGAGGACGGGCGTCGCCGTCCCCCCGTGGGCGGGCATCGTGAACAGCTGCATCGCGTGACAGGTGCGGTCCGAGGCGAAGACGAGCCTGGTGCCGTCGGGGGAGAAGGCGGGACTGACGTCGTCACCGCGCCACCGGCCGCCGTCGACCGCCGACAGGTCGGTGACGACGTGCGTGGCCATGTCGTAGGTGAGGATGTGGCTGTGGCCGCCGATGGGGCGCGTGAACGCAAGGACGTTCGGATCGGCGGGGTCGAACACGGCCTGGGTGTCGTCGAACCCCGTGGGTGCGGCGAAGACAGGGTGGGCGCCGGCGGGATCGGCGACGTTTTCGATGTAGAGCTGGACGTGCGCCCCCGGCGCCCATCGCTGGAACACGATGGTGCCGTCCCCGGCAGGTGACCACGAGGGATCGTCGTCGCTCAACGCCGCGGACGCCGAGGCCGGCACGGGTGACGCCATACGGCGGCCGGCGGTGGACGTGGGCAGCGGCACGGTGAAGAGCTGACTGGGGCTGCGTCGGCTCTCGACGACGAAGACGACCTCGGTGCCGTCAGGTGAGACGAAGGGGTGCACGGCGTCGCCCGGCACGCACGTGAGCAGCGTCGACGCCAGCCCCCGCTGGAGCGCGACGAGCTGAGCCCCTCGCGCGTGCGCCGGGCAGTGCCCGGCGGGGATCTTGGTGCTGGACACGACGATGACCCCGTCCGCTCCGGGGAAGGCCGCGTCGGCCGGGCGGGCGGACAGCAGTCCCCATCCTGCCACTACTGCCAGGGCGCTGACGCCCGAGCGGGCCCCGGTCCGCGTCCACTGCCGACGTGGACAGTGGCGCCTGGGGGCCCGCTCGACGGCGCGCCCACACCTCACATCCCCCACGCGCCCCCCGCGCATCCCCATAGGGCGCAATGTTGGCCCCCCTGGCCGCGCCGGGCCAGGATCGGTGGCCGCGGCGAGATGAACAGTTCGCGACGGTTGTGTCAACGACGCGCGTCATCTCACGGGAGCGGGCCGCCGCTCCACGATCCGACGTCAAATCCGACACACGACGCGCGCTCGATGACGCGCTGCGAGCCATTGGTGGCTCGGCGCCGGACGGTGCCGGCGTTTTCGTCGAGGCGTCACCCGGCGTTTGCTGACCGTTCACCTCGCTTGCGTAGCGTCGGGCTCGTGCAGGGCCGAGGCGCACACGCCGCGCCCCTGCTCTCACGGCGCCCGCGGCCACGACCGCTGTGGCGCCGCCGGGCGGGGCACATCGTGGTGGCCGCGGTCGCCGCCATGGCGGCTCTCGTCTCCCTCTCGGGCAACAGCGTCCTCCCCAGCTCCACTGCGTCGGTCACGTCGGTGCCCCTGGGCGACTACGCCGGCAACGACAGCCCCCAGGGGGTCTCGTCCTTCGGGCAGGCGACGGGCACCCACCCCACCCT
>DATJBC010000257.1:0-6864 GCA_035515515.1 Acidimicrobiales bacterium | reverse complement strand
TGTTGAAGTTGATCTTGTTCAGCACGAAGGTCTCGACGAGTTGGGCCTCGGGCAGGGGTGCGGTCACCTCGAGGAGCGGCTCGTCGGCGAGCACGACGCTCCCCTCGGCGAGGGCCCAAACGTCACCCGTGAAGCGCAGGGAGCCGAAGGCGGCGATCTCGTCGTCGCCGAATCCCAGCGACGCCAGGTAGGAGAGCTCCTCGTCGTCGAAGTGAAAGTCCTCGAGGAACTGGAGGACGTCCTCCAGCCCGGCGGCGACCAGGAAGCCCCGCTCGCGTGGCAAGCGCCGGGCGAAGAGGCTGAAGGTTGCCGGGGCGGTCATGGCGCGGCGGAGATAGCTCGAGGCCATGGTGAGCTCGTACAGATCGACCAACAGCGCGCTGCCCATGGCGCCATGGTGGCGGACCCGGGGCCCCACGGGCAACGGCGATGCGACTGCGCCCCCAACCTCGGAGCTCCCACGACCGCGACAGGCCCACGTCCCCCCGGCCACCACCACCGGTACCCGCGGGGATCCCAAGGCCCGCGACGACGGCGAGGCCGACCAGGCCGAGCACGATCGGTAGGCGTCGCCACGAACCTCGTCCACCGACCGGCACCGCCCATCGAACGACGAGCCAAGACCAAAGAGCGGTTCGGGCGGGGCTTCGCCGCCGGCGGAGCCCCGGCACGGTGCCCGAGAGCGACGGCGACCCCGCGGGTCGAGACGGCGACGGCGTCCGGGCGATCAGCCCCGCTATACGGTGGCGTGGTGAGCGAGGACGCCTGGGCCGGCCTGGCCGACGTGTTCGTCGACGAGGCCTACGCCTCGGTCAAGGGGTACGTGCGCACCTTCGTCATGCACCGGCAATTGCTGGAGCACCTGCCGGCTCCCCCGGCGCCGGTGCTCGACGTCGGCGGAGGTGCGGGCCATCAATCGTTCCCGCTGGCCCAGGCCGGGTACGACGTGACCCTGCTCGACGCGTCGCCGGGGATGCTGGACAAGGCCCGACAGCGCCTCGAACGGCTGCCGGCGGAGGCGCGACGGCGGGTGACGCTCGTACAGGCCGACGGCGAGCACGCCGAGGAGGCGCTGCACAGCCGGCGCTTCGCTGCCGTGCTGTGCCATGGTGTGCTCGGCTACCTCGAGCAGCCCGAGCCGTTGCTCGATCAGCTGTGCCGGTGCGCGGCGGGCGGCGGGCTCGTCTCGATCATGACGGGCAACGCCAAAGCCAGTGCGGTGCGCCCGGCCCTGGAGCGGCGGTGGGACGATGCCCTGGCCTCCTTCGACGCCCGACGCGAGGTCGGCGTGCTGGGAGTCCCCGGTCGGGCCGACACGGTGGAGGAGCTGAGCGAGCTCCTGCGGGACCGCGGCGTGGAGCCGGTGCGCTGGTACGGGGTGTGGCTGTTCGTCGACTGGCTCGAGTTCAGCGGAGCCGAGTTGGACCCCGGCGACGCGACGCAGGTGGCGCCGACCGCAGCGGTGGAGCTCGAAGCCAGCCGGCGGGACCCCTACCGCCAGCTCAGCCGCGTGTTCCACCTCGTGGGACGCAAGGGTCCGAGCTGACGGGACGGCGTGCTCGGCCGGCCCGCACGGCGCGCCAGGTGGTCGACGCGCCCTAGGGGTTGCGGCTCGCCGATCGGATGAACCCGGCCAGGAGGCCCTGGAGGGCTTCGAAGTCGGCGTCGAGCTGTCGGCGGGAGTGGTGGCCGAACCGTCCGGCCACTTCGCTCACGGCGAAGCCGAGCACGGCGGTGCTCGCCAGGCGCTCGACCTGCGCGACGCGCTCCTCGCCCACGCCGGCCTCGGCCAGTGCCACATGGACGGCGTGGCGGGTCGCCCTGGCCTCCTTGGTGGTGGCCGGGCGCTGGAGCAGCAGGGGGAAGACGCTCGGGTGCCGGCGTGCCGAGGCCCGGATGTTGGCCGCCAGCACCGAGAGGCGCTCGGGCCAGGGGAGCTCGGCCGGCGGAGGCGGGAACTCGGTCAGCAGGCGCTCGACCAGTCCGTCGAGGAGGTCGGCCTTGTTGGCGACGTGGCGGTAGAGGGCCATGGGCGTCACCCCGAGGCGCTCGGCCACGGCCGCCATGGTGAGCGCCTCGATGCCGTGCTCGTCCGCCCATGCCAGCGCGGCGGCGAGGACCTGGTCCCGGCCGATCCTCGGCCGCCGTCCCATCGAATTAGTATAGCTTGTATACTTATGCGGGTCCTGCTCAGCGACGGCTCGGGGCTCACCGCCCGCCAGTGCGCCACCCGGCTGGCCGCCGCCGGACACCGCGTCGAGGCGCTCACCCCCGATCCCCTGTGCCTGTGCCGCTTCACCCGCCACGTCGCCCGCCTGCACCGGGTGCCGGCTTTCGGTCCGGACCCGCTCGGCTGGCTCGACGCGGCCCTCGAGGTCTACCGGTCGGGGCCTTTCGACGTGCTGCTCCCGACCCAGGAGCAGGTGGCGGTGCTCTCGTGGGCGAAGGACCGGTTGGAGGCCGGTGGCGTGCACAGCGCGGTTCCGCCGTTCGCGGCCGTCGCCGCCGTCCAGGACAAGGTATCGGCGTCGGCCACCCTTCGCCGCCTGGGCCTTCCCCAACCCGAGACGGCGGCCACGGCCGAGGGGTGGGACCGCTTCCCCGCCTATGTCAAGGACCCCATCGGCACGGCGTCGGGGGGCGTCCGGAAGGTGGGCTCGCGGCTCGAGCTCGAACGGGCAGCGGGCGCACGAGCGGTGCTCGTGCAGGCCGCCGTCGAGGGCCCGCTCCTCATGTGCCAGTCGGTGTTCGACCACGGATCCCTGGTCGCCTTCCACGCCAACGAGCGCACCGCCGAAGGGGCCGGCGGGGGCGCCAGCCACAAGCGGGGGGTCTCCGTGCCGGAGGTCCGGCGCTTCTTCGAGGTGCTCGGCGCGGACCTGCGATGGCACGGCGCACTCTCGGCCGACGTCATCGTGGGAGACGCCGGGCCGCTGTTCATCGACGTCAACCCGCGCCTGGTTGAACCGCAGAACGCCTACGCCTCGGGCGTCGACCTCGTCGGCGCCATGCTGGTGTTGGCCACCGGCGGCCACCCGGCTCCCCAGACCGACGGCAGCGCAGGTGTCGCCACCCACCAGCTCATGCTCGCCGTGCTCGGCGCCGCCCAGCACGGCCGAGGGCGCCGAGGGGTCGTGGCCGAGCTCCTCCATGCGGCACGGGGGACCCACGACTATCGCGGCTCCACCGAGGAGCTCACCCCCCTTGGCGGAGATCCCGGCACGCTCCTTCCCCTGGCCGCGGCCTGCGCGGCCATGGTGGTCAGGCCGGCCAGCTGGTCGTGGTTCGCCTCGGGCAGCGTGTCCAACTACGCCCTCAGCCCCGAAGGCTGGCGACAGATCCTGGAGGCCGATCCCGGCGACCGGCGCCCTCGTGCGAGGCGGACCCGGCACGCGCGCCCGAGCCGGACGGCGGCGCTGATGGCGGTCCAGCGCGGGCTCGAATCGGCTCGGCCCCGGCGCGACCGGCTGTTCCAGGACGTGCTCGCGCAGCGGTTCGTCCCGGCGCCGTGGCGTATCGCCCTGGCCGCCTCGCACCTTCGCCCCGTCCGGCGCGCCATCGAAGCCGCCTACGACGTCGTGGGCGGCTCCGGCCCGCGCGCCTCGGCCATCGCCCGCACCAGGCTGATCGACGACATCGTGGAAGGCGTCGCTCCCTCGGTCGGCCACGTCGTGATCCTCGGGGCCGGCTACGACACCCGGCCCCACCGGCTCACCGGCCTCTGCGGCCACACGGTGTTCGAGGTCGACCAGCCCGGCACCCAGGCGCACAAGCAGGCCGCCCTCCGCCGCGCCCGGATCCACAATCCCGATGTCGTCCTCGTTCCCGTGGACTTCGAGACCGACGACCTCGCCACCGCCCTGCGCCGGGCCGGCTTCAGCACGGGTCGCCCGGCCCTGGTCCTGTGGGAGGGGGTGACCCAGTACCTGTCGGCCGACGCGGTGGACCGCACGCTCGCCTTCATCCGCCAGATCGCCCCTGGGGGCTCCCTCCTCGTGTTCACCTACGTCGACAGCGCCGTCCTGCGCGACAGCGCGACGTTCCCCGAGGCCGCCAGGTGGCTCAGGGGCGTGACCAGACGAGGTGAGCCCTGGATCTTCGGCTTGTCCCCCGCCGCTCTGGCGTCGTTCCTCGCCGACCGAGGCTTCGGCGTCGTCGACGACATGTCCACCGCCGAGGCCGGGGCACGCTACTTCGGGCCACGGGGCCGACACGAACAGGGGTCGGGCCTGTACCACGTCGCCACGGCGTCGATCACGCCCGGGCCCCAGGGCGACGTGACCGGACGCCAGCACCGGCCGGAGACGCTCGGGGGATAGCCACGGGACGGCAGCCGTCGCTCCTACGCGGTGCTGTGCAGCCAGCTGCGCCTGACCGTCGCTCGACCGAAAGGGCGGGAACCGTTGGGCAGCGCCCGTGAGCACCGACGGTGCGCGCGGACCAGCGGGCTTGGTGGCGGGGGCAGGATTTGAACCTGCGACCTTCGGGTTATGAGCCCGACGAGCTACCAGACTGCTCCACCCCGCGGCGTGGGACACCACGATACCACGGGGCCCGTCGCGGCGATCCGGCCGCGCCGGTGCCGGGCAGGCGTGCTCAGCGCCCGGTGAAGGCGGCGCCCAGCGCCACGCCGCTCGGGAGCGTGGTACTGGTGCTCGAGGTCGAGGTCGAGGACGAGCCCGTCGACGAGGAGCTCTTGCCCCCCGACGCCTGCTGGAGCTGCTGGAGCACGCTCTGGAGGGCGGCGATGTCGGAGCCGTAGGCGCTGAAGTTGCCCGCCTTGAGGTCGGTCTGGGCCTGCTGGAAGTCGGTGTTGGCCTGGTTGATGAGGCCCTGGATTTTCTGGCTCACCGACGACGGGCCCGTGGTGGCGGGCGGCGGGTTGCTCTGGCTCGGCACCGGCACGTTGAACAAGGAGCCCAGGGCGTTGGCCAGCGAGTTGGCGAAGTACACCTGGCTCTGGCCCTGGGGACCGCTGTAGACGACGATGTAGTAGTCGAGCTTGGGGAACGGGTTGCGCGAGGACTGCACGTAGAACGGGCGGAAGTAGAGGATCGAGTTCCCCACGGGCACGACCTGGAGCGTGCCCAGCAGCACGCTGGAGCCGCTCTGGTTGAGCAGGCTGATCTGCGACGAGATGGGCTGGTAGGCGGCGATGTCGGCGTCGACCAGCGCAGGCCCGTCGATGGGCGGGGTCTGGTAGACGTGCAGCGTGCCGTAGTCACCGGGGTCCGAGCCGGCCACGACGAAGCCGGACATCGTCTGGATCTGGTCGCCCTTGGACACCGGCACGAACGCGTCCACCAGGTTGAAGCTCTGTTTGCTCTGCCCGGGTACCTGGAACAGCTCGTAGACGGGTGACATGCGGGTGACCTGTCCGGTGGACTGGATCTGCCCCTGGGCGTTGGTGGTGAGCGTGGTGGGCAACGCCTGGTCGGGGGACCCCGCGCCGGCGCTCTGCGACACGTTCCAGGCGTTGGTGGCCGTGTAGAAGGGCTCGGGCGAGGTGATGTGGTAGCGCCCGTAGGTGGCGGCCTGCACCGCCAGGAGGTCCTCGGGGTAGCGCAGGTGCGCCCGCAGCCCGGACGGCATCTTGGACACGGGAACGAACATGCCGGGGAACGTCTTCTCCCACGCCTGGAGCAGGGGGTCCTTGGAGTGCGTCAGCCCGGTGACGTCGTAGAAGGTGATCTGCCCGGAGTACCCGTTGACGACGACCTTGACCGAGTTGCGCACGTAGTTGAACGTCTGCTGGAGCCCGCTCGAGAAGGGCAGCGACGAGGTGTCGACGTTCTGGCCGTAGGGGTAGTTGTCGCTCGTCGTGTAGGCGTCGAGGATCCAGTAGACCTGGCCCCCGGACAGCACCGGGTACGGGTCGGAGTCATAGGACAGGAAGGGCGCCGCCTTGGAGGCCATCTGGGTGATGTCGCGCACGAACATGATGCGCGAGTGGTCGGTCACCAGGTCCGAGACGAGCAGGTTGAAGTCGTTGAAGCGGATGGCGAAGGCCGCCTTCACGAGGAAGTTCTTGATCCGCACCCCGCCGTCGCCGTGGTACGTGCTCGTGATGGGGTTGCCCGAGGCGCTCGAAAAGTCGATCTCGGGCTGGCGGGTGTCGCCGAGGACGTAGTCGGCGTCCCCGCCGTTGGGGTTGGCCACCCCGAAGTAGACGCGGGGCTGGGTGACCCGGGGGGCGCCCGACGAGGACACGGGCGGGACGGCGGAGATGTCGAAGGACGGCTGGGACCCGTTGGAGGCGTTCGAGGGGGCCAGGACCATGCCGTACCCGTGGGTGTACTGCAGGTGCGTGTTCACCCATCCCTGGGAGGGGAGGTCGCTGTCGTTCACCTGGCGGACGCCCACCACCACCGGGGAGGGCGTGCCGCCGATCGGGTAGCGGTCGACTGCCAGGGTGTTGAACGAGTAGTACGACTTCGTCGCCTGCAACTTGGTGAACGTGCTCTCGGTCTGCGTCGGGTCCCACAGCTGCACGTTGTTCAGCGTCGCAGCGTTGGTGCCCGCATCGGCGGACGTCAGGGTCTGGGTGGCGTTGAAGTTGTCCGGGATCACGCTGTTGATGCCCACAGCGGCCCGCGTGGCGGCGATGTTGCGGACGATGTACGGTTTCTCCAGGGTGTCCTCGGCGGGCTTGACCTTCACCGCCTGGATGATGGTGGGGACGATCACCCCGATCACCAGCGCCACGAAGGCCCACAGCCCCACGGCCAGCACGGGCAGCGCCCAACCCCGACGCCGGATGTTGATGAGCAGGATGATGGCGGCCAGCACCGAGATCCAGATGAGCAGGGTGAGGGCCGGCAGCCGGGCGTGGGCGTCGGTGTAGGTGACGCCCTGCACGTAGCC
>DATJBC010000256.1:0-16347 GCA_035515515.1 Acidimicrobiales bacterium | reverse complement strand
GCTGCCCGGTGGCGACGACTTCGGGAGCCGCCCCGTCGACATCCACCTCCACGGGCTCTCCACCCTGGGCGCCGAGTTCGAGACCGTGCACGGCAACGTGGTGGGCCGGGTGCCGGGCGCACCCGGGGCGCGCCTGGTGGGCCAGCGGGTGGTGTTCGAGTACCCCAGCCACACCGCCACCGACAACGTGCTCATGGCCGCCGTCCTCGCCAAGGGCACGACGGTCATAGAGAACGCGGCGCGCGAGCCCGAGGTGGCCGACCTGGCCGCCTTCCTGGGCCGCATGGGGGCGCGCATCCGGGGGGCGGGGACCTCGCGCATCGAGGTCGACGGGTGCGACGAGCTGCGCCCCGCGCCCGAGCCCTACCGGGTGGTGCCCGACCGCGTGGTGTCGGCCACGCTCTTCGCCGCGGTGGGCCTGGCCGGGGGCGAGGTCGTCGTGGAGGACGCCCGCATCGACCACATGGACATGGTGGTGCGCAAGATGGGCGAGATCGGTGTGGCCGTGCTCCAGACGCCCGAGGGCCTGCGGGCCAGCGCCCAGGGCCGGCTCCACAGTGTGGACGTCGCCACCCTCCCGTATCCGGGCGTCGCCACGGACTACAAGCCGTTCCTGGTGACCATGCTCTGCGTGGCCGACGGTGTGGGCATCGTCACCGAGAACCTCTTCTCGGGGCGCTTCCGCTACGTCGACGAGCTGCGCCGCATGGGGGCGGACGTGCGCACGGAGGGACACCATGCCGTGGTGCGCGGCGTGCGGCGCCTGTCGGGCGCGCCGGTGCGCGCCCCCGACCTGCGGGCCGGCGCCGCCCTGGTGCTGGCCGGGATGGTGGCCGAGGGCGAGACGGTGGTGTCGGGGGCCGGCCACATCGACCGGGGCTACGAGGACCTCGCCGCCACGCTGCGCTCCCTGGGGGCCGACGTCACCCGGGCCTGAGGCCCGGGCCGCCCGCCTAACCTCGGTAGCCCATGCCCGCCGCCTCGTCCTCGCCGCGCCCGTCGTCGCCCCCCGGGCCCCCGTCGGCGCCCCGGGGCCGGGACGTGGCGCCCGACAGGCTGCTCGAGGCGGCCGTGGCCGGCGACCGGGTGGCCCTCGCCCGCCTCCTCACCCGGCTCGAGCGGGGCGGCCCCGAGGGGCGGGTGGTGGCGGGCCTCGCCTACCGGCGGGGCCTCGAGGCGAAGACCGTCGGCATCACCGGCCCGCCGGGGGCGGGCAAGTCGACCCTCGTCGACGGCCTGGTGCGCACCGGGCGCGCCGCGGGCCTCGAGCCGCTCGGGGTGCTCGCCGTCGACCCGTCCTCGCCGTTCTCGGGTGGCGCCATCCTCGGCGACCGCGTGCGCATGCAGGACCACGCCCTCGACGCCGGGGTGTTCATCCGCTCCATGGCGTCGCGTGGGCATCTCGGCGGGCTGGCCGTGGCGGTGCCCGAGGCCATCCGCCTGCTGGCCGCCGTCGGGTTCCCCGTCGTGGTGGTCGAGACCGTGGGGGTGGGACAGGTCGAGGTGGAGGTGGCCGGGGCCACCGACACCACGGTGGTGGTGCTCAACCCGAAGTGGGGTGACGCCGTGCAGGCCAACAAGGCCGGGCTCCTCGAGACGGCCGACGTCTTCGTGATCAACAAGGCCGACATGCCCGGCGCGCGCGAGACGCGGCGCGACCTGGAGCAGATGCTCGAGCTCAGCGCGCCCGCCCGGTGGCGCCCCGCCATCGTCGACACCGTGGCCGCCACGGGCGCCGGCGTCGACGCCCTCTGGGACGAGATCGCCAGGCACCAGGCCCACCTCGAGTCGTCGGGGGAGCTGGCGGTGCGCCGCGCGTCGCGCCTCGAGCGGGAGTTCCGCGTGGTGCTGGCGGCCCGCATCGGCCGCGAGGTGGACCGGCTGTGTGCCGACAGCGAGTTCGCCGAGCTGGCGCGCGCCGTGGCGGAGCACCGCGCCGACCCCTACGAGGCGGCCGAGCGGCTGCTGGCGGCGGCCTGGCGCGACGCCGCGGAGCCCGACGCCACCTGAGCGCGCCGGGCGCGTCCCCGCCGCCGGCGGCCGGGCCGTCGACGGGCTCATGGCGCGCCGGGCGGGGCGCGGTCGGGTACGGTGCGAGAGCATGGTGGGTGCGCGCCATCCGTCGGGTTCTGCCCGCGAGGGCGGCTCCACCGTGGACGGTGGCGTCGGGGAGGGCGCCGCGGGGCAAGGCGCTGTGGCCGTGGAGCGGCGCGCCGACGGCGTGGCCCTCGTCACGCTCGACCGGCCCAAGATGAACGCGCTGTCGGTCGCCTTCCTGGGGCGGCTGGCCGACGCCCTCTTCGGTCTGGCCGACGACCCGCCCGGCGCGGTGGTGCTGTGGGGCGGCCCCCGCATCTTCGCCGCCGGCGCCGACGTACGTGACTTCCCGGAGCCGGACGCGCCGCGGCGCATCTCGGACGCCTTCACCGCCGTGACCGGCGCCCTGGCGGCGCTGCCCCGGCTCACGGTGGCCGCCGTCACCGGGTACGCCCTGGGGGGCGGCCTGGAGCTGGCGCTCGCCTGCGACCTGCGGGTGGCGGCCGAGGACGCCCGCCTGGGGCAGCCCGAGGTCCTCCTGGGGGTCATCCCCGGGGGCGGGGCCACCCAGCGCCTGCCCCGGCTGGTGGGGCCGGGCCGCGCCAAGGACATCATCTGCACCGGGCGCCAGGTGCGGGCCGACGAGGCCCTGCGCATCGGGCTCGTCGACCGGGTCGTGCCCCGCCACGGGGTGCTGGAGGAGGCGCTGGATCTGGCGGCCGGCCTGGCGGCCGGCCCCCTCGAGGCCCTGGCGGCCGCCAAGCGCCTGGTCGACGAGGCCGCCGAGCTCTCCCTGGAGGAGGGCCTGGCCCGGGAGGCCGAGGCCTTCGTGGCCGTGGGCGCGACCGACGACGCCCGCGCCGGGGTGGCCTCCTTCCTGGCCCAGGGCCCGGGGCGTGCCCGCTTCGGCGGCCGCTGAGGGGCCGGCCATGTCGCGACCGAGCCGCCCGCCCCGCCCGCAACGGGTGCCCCGCGTGCGGGCGGCCGGGCCGCCCCCCGCCCGCCGGGGCGCCGGGGCGCGCCTGCCCGGCATCCGCCCCGCCGCCCTGCCCGCCCAGGGGGGCGCCGACTGGTACCGCCGAGGCGTGTTCTACGAGGTGCTCACGCGCGGCTTCTTCGACTCCAACGACGACGGCATCGGCGACATCAGCGGGCTGCGGGCCAAGCTCGACTACCTCGAGTGGCTAGGCATCGACTGCCTGTGGCTCTTGCCCTACTACCCGTCGCCCATGCGCGACGGCGGCTACGACATCAGCGACTTCTTCACGGTGCACCCCGACCTGGGGACGCTCGATGACCTGGTGGCGTTCCTCGACGACGCCCACCGCCGCGGCATCCGCGTCATCGCGGACCTGGTCATGAACCACACGAGCGACCAGCACCCGTGGTTCGTGGAGTCGCGCTCGTCGCGCGACAACCCCAAGGCGGACTGGTACGTGTGGAACGACGACGACCAGCGCTGGCCCGAGGCCCGTGTCGTGTTTGTGGACGTGGAGACGTCCAACTGGACGTGGGACACCCAGCGCCAGCAGTACTACTGGCACCGCTTCTACTCGCACCAGCCCGACCTCAACTACGAGAACCCCGACGTGGTGGAGGCCATGTTCGGGGTGGTGCGCTTCTGGCTCGACCTCGGCCTCGACGGATTCCGCCTGGACGCCGTGCCCTATCTCTTCCAGCGCGACGGCACCACCGGCGAGAACCTGCCCGAGACCCATGCCCTGTTGCGCCAGCTGCGCAAGGAGGTCGACGCCGCCCACCCCAACCGCGTGCTCCTGGCCGAGGCCAACCAGTGGCCGGCGGACCTCGTCGACTACTTCGGCGACGGCGACGAGTGCCACATGTGCTTCCACTTCCCCCTCATGCCCCGGCTGTTCATGTCCGTGCGGCGCGAGCAGCGCTTCCCCGTCACCGAGATCCTGGCCCAGACGCCGGAGATCCCCGAGGGCTGCCAGTGGGCCATCTTCCTGCGCAACCACGACGAGCTCACCTTGGAGAAGGTCACCGAGGAGGAGCGCGATTACATGGTGGCCGAGTACGTGAAGGACCCCCGCATGCGCCGGCACATGGGGATCGGCCGCCGCCTGGCGCCGCTGCTCGACGGGGACCGCCGCCTCGCCGAGCTGCTGCACGCGGTGCTCTTCTCGTTGCCGGGGAGCCCCGTGATCTACTACGGCGACGAGGTCCTCATGGGCGACAACGTCTACCTCGGTGACCGCGACTCGGTGCGCACGCCCATGCAGTGGAGCCCCGACCGCAACGGCGGGTTCAGCCGAGCCGACTTCGCCCAGCTGTACCTGCCGCCGCTCATGGACCCGGTGTACGGGTTCGAGGCCGTGAACGTCGAGGCGCACCGTCGCAACCCGAGCTCGCACCTGCACTGGCTGCAGAACATGCTGCAGACACGCAAGCAGTTCCCGGTGTTCGGCACCGGGGCGTTCGACCTCGTGCCCTGCGCCAACCCGTCGATCCTGGCCTACGTGCGCAGCCCCCAGGAGGGCGACCTCGCCGACGGCGCCCGCACCCGGCGCACCAGCCGCATGGGGAAGGGGACGGGCCGGGTGGGCCGGGGCGTGGGCCGTGGGGACCGGGCCGGGCGCGACGAGGCGCCGGTGTCCAACCCCGTGCTGTGCGTGCACAACCTGAGCCGCTTCGCCCAGCCCGCCGAGCTGGATTTGGCCAGGTGGGCCCAGCGCTCTCCCGTCGAGCTCCTGGGACGGATACCGTTCCCGCCCGTGGGGAGCGGCAACTACAGCGTGACCCTGGGGCCCTACGGCTTCTACTGGTTCGAGCTCATGGCGCAGCGCCTCGAGCCCGACGGGACCGCGGCGGGCGAGCTCGTATGACGCCGTCGGGGACCGAGGTGCGCGCCGTGTCGGCCGCGGCGCGCGCCGCGCTCCCCGAGTTGGTGGCGACGTTCCTGGCGCGCCGTCCCGGTGCCACCGACGTCGGCGCCGTGCACCTGCTCGACGCCGAGGTGGTCGTGCCCGGGCGCCCCGGCGTCATCGACGTGGTGGCCCGGGTGGAGGGCGCCGACGGCCGCCTCGCCCATGTGGCGCTGGGCGTGCGGGCGTCGCTCGAGGAGGTGCGCTTCCTCCCCGACGGCGACGAGCCGGTGCTCGGCACCCTGACCGACGACGACGGGCCCGCGCTCGTGTTCGAGGCGACCCGCGACCCCGAGCTCGCCGCCATGCTGCTCGAGCAGGTGTCGGGCGAGAGCGTGGACGCCGCCCTGGTCCGCCCGCTGCACGAGGACAGCGGGTCGATCACCCTCGCCATGGAGGACCGCGTCGCCTTCACGGCCTTCCACGACGTGGTGGACGGGCCGCGCCCGGAGATCGAGCTCCTCCGGGCGCTCGACGACGCGGGGTTCAACCATTTGGCCGCGCCCCTGGCGGTGTGGCGGCGCGCCGGGCGCGACCTGGGACTCGTGCAGGAGTGCCTGTCGGGCGCGTCGTCGGGCTACGCGCTGGCGCTCACGTCGGTGCGCGACCTCTACGCCGCGGGAGGCCCGCCCGAGCTGGCCGGCGGCGACTTCGGTGCCGAGGCGCACCGCCTCGGCACCATGGCGGCCCGCATGCACCTGTCCCTGGACAAGGCCTTCGGCCGTCGCCCCGGCAACGTGGGCCGCTGGGCCGAGGACATCGAGGCCATTCTGCGGCCCCGTCGGCCGCACCTGCTCGAGCGTCCCGACATCGAGGAGCTGCTCTCGCAGCTGCGCACGCTGCAGGTGCCCTCGCAGGCCATCCGGACGCACGGCGACTTCCACCTGGGCCGCACGTGCCGGACCGAGCAGGGGTGGTACGTCGTCGACTTCTCCAACGGCGGCCTGCCGGTGGCGCCCTCCGGCGTGGTGCCCGACGAGGGGGCTTCGGGCACCGAGCCCGCGCCCCTCGCCTTCCGGTCCCCGCTCGCCGACGTCGCCGACATGTTGTGGTCGCTGGCGCACGTGGCCAAGACGGCCGCCGACGAGCGCGACCCCTCGGGACGCGACGGCCTGGTCGAGCTGGCGGACGCCTGGGTGGCCCGCAACCGCCGGGCCCTGTTGGCGGGCTATCTCGGGGTGCCCGGGATCAGCGGCCTCGTCCCCCCCGGTCGTGACGCGCTGCGCGTCGTCACGGACTCCTTCGAGCTCGTGCGCCGGGTGCTGCACGAGACCCCCGTCGCCTGACGCCCGGCCGCCGTGCGCATCGGCATCCTGACCGGCGGGGGTGACTGCCCGGGCCTGAACGCGGTGATCCGGGCCGTGGTCCTCACGGCCCGGATCAACCACCACGACGACGTCGTGGGCTTCCTCGACGGTTGGAAGGGGGTCCTCGAGGACGACCACGTCGAGTTGGACGTGGCCCGGTGCCGGGACATCCTGGCCCTGGGCGGGACCATTCTCGGCACGTCGCGCACGAACCCCTTCAAGGTGGAGGGCGGACCCGAGCGCGTGCGCGCCACCCTCACCGCCCGGGGGGTCGACGCCCTCGTCGCCGTGGGGGGAGAGGACACCCTGGGCGTGGCCGAGCGCCTGGGCGCCTACGACGTGCGCGCCGTGGGCGTCCCCAAGACGATCGACAACGACCTGTCGGGTACCGAGGTGACCTTCGGGTTCGACACGGCCGTGCAGACGGCCACCGAGGCCATCGACCGCCTGCGCACCACGGCGGAGTCGCACCACCGCGTCATCGTGTGCGAGGTGATGGGGCGCCACGTGGGGTGGATCGCCACCAGCGCGGGCATCGCCGGGGGGGCGGCCGAGATCCTCGTCCCCGAGGTCCCCTTCGACCTCGACGCCGTGTGCGAGCGGCTGCAGCGCCGTCACCGCGCCGGGCAGTTCTCGTCGATCGTGGTCATCTCCGAGGGCGCCGTCCCCGTCGAGGGGCCCGACGCCGACTCCGCGCGGGCGGCGACGTCGGGGGCGCCCATGGACCAGTTCGGCCATGCCCGCCTGGGCGGCATCGGGGCGTGGCTGGCGGAGGAGCTCGAGCGGCGCACCGGGTTCGAGGCGCGCGTGACCATCCTCGGGCACATCCAGCGCGGCGGTTCGCCCTCCGCCTTCGACCGCGTCCTGGCCACGCGCTTCGGCGTGGCCGCCGTGGGCGCGGTGCACGACGGCGCCTTCGGCATGATGGTGGCCCTCCAGGCGGGCGAGATCGTGCGGGTGCCCATCGCCGAGGCCGTGGCCCAGGCGAAGTCGGTGGACCTGGACCTCTACCGCAACGTGGCCGGCGTCTTCCTCGGCTAGCCCGCCCGGCGCCCGGCGCTCGGGGGGGACCGGCGTGCAGCAGGGCCACGGTCACGCGGGCGTCGCAGGCGCCCCATGTGGCCGCCGGCGCCCGCGGCGGCAGCCGGGAGGCCGGCCGTCAGGCCATGACGGCGACGCGCAGCTCCTCGCTGGCCTGCTCGGGGGGCATGATGTTGATGAGCACCCCGGTGCCCGCCTCGAAGCCGGCGATCGTCGTGAGCTTGGGCCACACGTGCACGTGCCAGTGGTACGGCTCGGGCGCCCGGTACGGCGCCGAGTGGAACACGATGTTGTAGGACACGTCGCCCAGGCGCTCGCGCAGCGAGGCCAGGACCGTGTGCAGGGAGCGCCCCACGGCGGCCAGGTCGGCGGGGGTGGCGCGGTGCAGGTGCGGGCTGTGGGTGCGGGGGATGACGAGCATCTCGTAGGGCAGGCCGCTCCAGAACGGGCACAGCACGAGCACCCGCTCGTTGGCGTACACCACGCGGTGCCCGGCGTCCTCCTCGGCGTCCACCGTCGTGCACAGCAGGCACCGGCCGGCGAAGCGGGCGAAGCCTTCCTGCTCCGACGCCAGCTCGCGCGGCACGAAGGACATGCCGAGCAGCTGCCCGTGGGGGTGCTCGATCGACGCCCCCGCCTCGCGCCCCGCGTTCACGATGGCCTGGCTGTAGCGCAGGCCCGGGACGGCCGAGTGCTCCTCGATGCGGTCGCGCAGCGCCGCCATGATGAGCGCCGACTGCTCGTCCGAGACGCCCTCCCACCCGTGGTCGTGATCGGGGGAGAGGACCAGGACCTCGTGGATACCTCCCGCCGTCGCCTGGGTGAAGACCGGGCCGCGGTTCTCGACCACGAAGGGGTGGTCGCCCTCGAAGGCGGGGTAGAGGTTGGGGACCACACGCACCAGCCAGTGACCGCTCGACCCGTAGGTCTCGAGCGCGGGCGGGATCGACTCCTCGTTGCCGGGGCAGAAGGGGCAGGGCCGGCTGGTGTCCGCTTGGACCGGTGTGGCCGGTGAGGCGAACGTGAACGGTCGGCCGGAGCGCTCGACGCTCACCACCACCCACCGTCCCGTCAACGGGTCCAACCGGAGCTGGTTCATCGCGAGCGCCTCACCCTGGTCGCTGTGGCTCTCACCGTCTGTGCGCTGCCGCCCATTTCGCCTTACCCACTAGTAACCTGCCGGTCCCTCGCCCGGCTGTCCTCCTCACGCCGCGTACGCGCGTGTTCACCCCCACGCTACCGTGCGCCGGCCGGGCCGCGTTTGATGTCCACGTGTTGTGTTGTCGGCCGGGAGGGGGCCGGCGAGAACCCCTCCACCTGCGTGTTGACCCGACGTTGTGGTCAGTGGGGCAGGAGGGTCCCGGGGTGCCCCGCACGGCGAGCGCCGGGAGGGCGGTCCTGGCGCTCCCGGCGCCCGGGAGGCGACGATGGCGCCCGTGAGCCACCTGGCCCGAGCATTGCCCGGTGTGCCGGTGGGAGCACTCCGAGCGGTGCCCACGGGCGCCCTCTACAGCATCCTCCTGGTGCTCCACGTCCTGTTCGCCGTGGTGGGGTTCGGGTCGGTGGGCGTCACCGGCCTCCAGGCGTCCCGGGCCCGGCGCGGCCCCCAGGCCCCCGGGGCGGAGGCCGTGCGCCGCTACTTCCGCCCCGGGGTGAACTGGGCGGGACGGTCCCTCTACGCCGTGCCGCTGCTGGGCTTCTGCCTCATCGCCGCCAGCAACCGGGCCTTCGACGCCGGGGACAGCTTCGTGGTGGCCGGGCTCGTGCTGTGGCTGGCGGCCGTGCTGGTGGCCGAGGCGGTGCTGTGGCCGGCCGAGAGGCGCATCCAGGTCGAGATGGCCCGCCGCTGGGACGAGGGGGACCCCGTCGGCCCCCTCGACGAGGACTGCCGTCGGGCGGTGGCGTGCTCGGCGGTGCTCGTGGCGATCTTCGTGGCGGCCACCGTCTTGATGGTGGGCAAGCCCTGAGGCCGACGGCGGGCAAGCCCTGACGGCGGGGTCGACCCACGAGGGGCGGCCTCGTGCGTGCCGGGACGGTGGAGCCGACGCCGTAGCCTTGGACGATGCGCGCGTACCTGGACCACGCCGCCACGACCCCCCTGCGGCCCGAGGCGCTGGCCGCCATGTTGCCGTACCTCACCGAGCACTTCGGCAACGCCTCGGGGTCCCACGCGCTGGCCCGCCGTGCCCGCCGGGCCGTCGACGAGGCCCGCGACGACGTGGCCCGGTGCCTGGGATGCGACCCCGGCGAGCTCGTGTTCACCTCGGGGGGCACCGAGGCGGCCAACCTCGCCGTCCTGGGTGCCGACGGGACGGTGCTGTGCTCGGCCGTCGAGCACGACGCCGTGCGCAACGCCTGCCGGGCGGCGGGGGGATCGGTCGTCCCGGTGGGAGCCACGGGGGTTGTCGACCTCGACGCCCTGGCCGACATCCTGGGACGGGCGGCCGCCGAGGCCGCCTCGGGGTCGGGCGCCGCGGTCGGCCTCGTGTCGGTCATGCTCGCCAACAACGAGGTGGGCACGGTGCAGCCGCTGGGGGAGGTCGCCGAGGTGGTGCGGCGGCACGCGCCGCAGGCCCGGCTGCACACCGACGCCGTGGCCGCCGTGGGATGGATGGACGTGTCCGCCGCCACGGCGGGCACCGACCTCGTGAGCATCAGCGCCCACAAGTTCGGGGGGCCCAAGGGGGTGGGTGCCCTCGTCGTGCGGTCGGGCACGACGCTGCGCCCCGTCATCCACGGCGGCCCCCAGGAGCGCGAGCGACGTCCGGGGACCCTCGACGTGGCGTCGATCGTGGGGATGGCCGCCGCCCTGCGCTGCGCGACCGGGCAGCGAGAGGACACCGTCCGCCGCGTCGGGGCGCTGCGCGACCGTCTCGCCGCCGGCCTCGTCGCCGCCGTGGACGGGCTGCGGGAGACCGTGGTGCCGGGGACGTCCCCGGTGACGGGCGGGGGCCTGTCCGCCCCGCCCAAGCTGGCGTCGAGCTGCCACGTGTGCGTCGACGGCGTCGACCAAGAGGAGCTCCTCGTGCTCCTCGACGACCAGGGGGTGTGCGCATCGGCCGGCGCGGCCTGCGCCAGCGGCGCCCTCGAGCCCAGCCACGTGCTCCTCGCCATGGGCCTGGGCGCCCGCCAGGCCCGCAGCGCGCTGCGCCTCACCCTGGGCTACAGCTCGACCGACGACGACGTCGACCACGTCCTCGCGGTCCTGCCCAAGGCCGTCGAGCGGCTGCGCGCCGGTGCCGGTCCCGGTCCGGTGGCGCCGCGCCGGGGCCCTGCTGGCGCCGCGCCGGGGCCCGGCGCGCCGCGCTTCAGATAGCGGGAGGGAGGCGACAAGCCGTGCGCGTCCTCGTCGCCATGTCGGGAGGCGTCGACTCCTCGGTGGCCGCCGCCCTCCTCGTCGAGGCCGGCCACGACGTCGTGGGCGCCACCCTCAAGCTGTGGGGCGGGCCCTCCGACAGCGGGTGCTGCTCGGTGGCGGACGTCGAGGACGCCCGGCGGGTGGCCGGACAGCTGGGCATCGACCACCACGTCTTCAACCTGACCGAGGCCTTCGAGGACCAGGTGGTGCGGCCCTACGTGGCGGACCACGCCGCAGGCCGCACCCCCAACCCGTGCGTGGAGTGCAACCGGAGCATCAAATTCGGCCGGCTCCTCGAGCGCTCCCGGCGCCTGGGCTTCGACGCGTTGGCCACCGGCCACCACGCCCGCATCGTCGTCCCGGGGTCGCGCGCCCAGCTGCGCCGCGGTGCGGACCGAGCGAAGGACCAGTCCTACGTGCTCGCCATGCTCGACGGTGGCGTCCTCGAGCAGCTGCTCCTGCCGGTCGGCGACCTGACCAAGCACGAGGTCCGGTCGCGCGCCGCCGCCTTGGGGCTGCGCACGGCGGGCAAGCCCGACAGCCAGGACGTGTGCTTCATCTACTCCGCCACCGGACGGCGCGCCTTCCTCGAGGAGCGCATCGACCTGCACCCCGCGTCTCTCGTGGACGCCGGCACCGGTCGCGTGGTGGGGGAGGTGCCCGCCGGCGAGCTCGTCACGGTGGGCCAGCGCCGGGGGCTGGGCGTAGCCGTGGATGGACGGCGTCGCTACGCGCTGGCCGTGGACACCGCCGCCCGGCGCATCACGGTGGGCCCGGCCGACCAGGCCGTGGCGCGTCGGCTCGCCGTGGTCGGCGCCGCGTGGTCGGGGCCGACCCCTCCGCCCGGGGCGCGTGCGCTCGCCCAGACGAGCGCCCACGCCCCCGCGGGCGCCGGCCGGTGGTTGGGCGACGGCGTGCTGTTCGACCAGCCCCAGCCCCTCGTGGCCCCGGGCCAGACGGTGGCGTTCTACGACCCCGGGGACCCCGACGCCGTGCTGGGCGCGGCGACCGCCGGGCGCGCCCCGTAGGGGCGGGGCGGCACCACAGGCGGCCGGTACGCTCCGGCCCATGGCGGAGAAGGGCACGTCGGGCGCGGGCGACGTCGCGGCGCGACGCGTCGAGGAGCTGCGCAGCCTGATCGCCTACCACGACGCGCGCTACCACCTGGAGGACGCGCCCGAGATCCCCGACGCCGAATACGACGCGCTGGTGCGCGAGCTGTTGGCCTTGGAGCAGGAGCGGCCCGAGCTCGTCACCGCCGACTCGCCCACCCGCCGGGTGTCGGGGGGTCCGTCGCCTCTGTTCACACCGGTGCGGCACCGCTCGCCCATGATGAGCCTCGACGACGCCTTCGACGTCGGCGAGCTGCACGCGTGGTTCGAGCGCATGGCCCGCATCGCCCCCGAGACGGCCGATGCCGCCTTCGTGTGCGAGCTCAAGATCGACGGCCTCGCCATGTCCCTCCTGTACGAGCGCGGGCGGCTGCGGCAGGCGGCGACCCGTGGCGACGGGGTGACCGGGGACGACGTCACGCTCAACGTGGCCACCATCGGGGCCGTGCCCCACGAGCTCAGCTGGCCCGGCGACCTGGGGCCGGTGCCGCCCGTGTTCGAGGTGCGGGGAGAGGTGTACATGCCGGTCAGCTCCTTCGAGCAGCTGAACAAGCGCCAGCTCGACGCCGGGCTCAAGACCTTCGCCAACCCGCGCAACTCGGCGGCGGGGTCGCTGCGCCAGAAGGACCCCGCCATCACGGCCTCGCGCGACCTGTCGTTCTGGGCGTACCAGCTGGGCGCGCGGGACGGCGGGCCCGAGGTCGCCAGCCACAGCGAGGGCCTCGAGCTGCTGCGGCGCTGCGGCCTCCCCATCGACCCCAACGTCACGTCGGTGCGGGGGACCGGCGACGTCGAGGCCTACTGCCTGCGCTGGCAGGAGCACCGCCACGACCTCGACTACGAGATCGACGGCGTCGTGGTCAAGGTCGACGACATCGCGCTCCAGCGCCGCCTGGGCTCCACCTCCCGTGCGCCGCGCTGGGCCATCGCCTTCAAGTTCCCGCCCGAGGAGCGCACCACGACCCTGCAGCGGATCATGGTGTCGATCGGGCGCACCGGCCGGGCCACGCCCTTCGCCGTGCTCGACCCCGTGTTCGTCGGCGGCTCGACGGTGGGCCTGGCGACCCTGCACAACGAGGACCAGGTCCGCTTGAAGGACGTCCGGGTGGGCGACACCGTGGTGGTGCGCAAGGCCGGCGACGTCATCCCCGAAGTCGTGGGGCCGGTGCTGAGCGCCCGACGCCGGGGCGCCCGCCACTGGAAGTTCCCCACCGCCTGCCCCAGCTGCGGGGGCCCGCTCGTGCGCCTGCCCGGGGAGAGCGACACCTTCTGCACGAACATCGACTGCCCGGCCCAGCGCGTCCAGCGCATCGTCCACTTCGCCGGGCGCAGCGCCATGGACATCGAGGGGCTGGGGGAGAAGCGCGTCGTCCAGCTGGTGGAGGCCGGGCTCCTGTCCGACCCGGGCGACGTCTACTCGCTGCACTCGGCGCCGCTCGTGGCGTTGGAGCGCTTCGGGGACCTCTCGGTCGACAACCTCCTGGGCGCCGTCGAGGCCTCCAAGGACCGTCCGCTCAGCCGGGTGCTGGTGGGGCTGGGCATCCGGCACCTGGGGCCCACCGGGTGCCGCGCCCTGGCGCGCGCCTACGGGACGCTCGACGCCCTCATGGGGGTCCCCGTCGAGGAGCTGGCCTCGGTGGAGGGGATCGGCCCGGTGATCGCCGACAGCGTGGCCGAGTTCCTGGCCTCGCCCGCCAACCTCCACGTGATCGGCAAGCTGCGGGCGGCCGGGCTGGGGCTGTCGGAGCCCGGCGCCCGCCCCCGGGGGGCGGACGGGGCCGGGCCGGGCGCCCCCCGGGCGGGGACGGCCGGGGAGCCCGCCCCCACCCTGGCGGGAAGGTCGGTGGTGGTCACGGGCACGCTCGAGGGCTACTCGCGGGAGGAGGCCGAGGAGGCCATCGTGGCCCGCGGGGGCAAGGCGCCCGGCAGCGTGTCCTCCAAGACCTGGGCCGTCGTCCTGGGCACCGACCCCGGGGCGGCCAAGCTCAAGAAGGCGGAGGAGCTCGGCGTCCCCGTCATCGAGGGATCCCGCTTCGGCGAGCTCCTCGAGACCGGGGAGCTCCCGGCGGGCTGAGCCCTCGCGCCGGGCGGGGCCGCCCGCCACGATCCGTGAGGGTCCGGCGAGATGCAC
The DNA here is from genome assembly GCA_035515515.1 of Acidimicrobiales bacterium. Lineage (GTDB taxonomy): Bacteria > Actinomycetota > Acidimicrobiia > Acidimicrobiales > UBA8190 > DATJBC01. The sequence goes on along the minus strand of DATJBC010000256.1, from coordinate 2,476 downwards.
CCGGACGGCCACGTCCCGTGGTGGTCCACCGGCGCCCACGTGGGCCTCGGTAGCCTGGTCGGGGCCCATGACGACGATCACCGAATCCATCGGGCGGGTCCTTGCCGGCCGGTACCGCATCGAGTTCGCGCTCGGGAGCGGGGCGTCCGCCAACGTGTTCGCCGCCTTCGACACGACGCTGCAGCGGCGCGTGGCCGTCAAGGTCCTGCACCCCGCCCTGGCGGCCGATAGCGCCTTCCTGCGCCGGTTCCGCGCCGAGGCGCAGTCGGCGGCGGCGCTCACCCACGCCAACGTCATGGCGGTGCACGACTGGGGCGAGGACGCGCAGGGGCCGTTCCTCGTGCTCGAGTTCCTGGGCGGCGGGTCCCTGCGCGACATGCTGGACGAGGGATCAGAGTTGCACCTGTCACAGGTGGTGCGCATGGGGAAGCAGGCCGCCGACGGCCTCGCCTACGCGCACGCGCGCGGCTTCGTCCACCGCGACATCAAGCCCGCCAACCTGCTGTTCGACGAGGAGGGCCGCCTGCGCGTGGCCGACTTCGGCCTGGCCCGCGCCCTGGCCGAGGCGGCCATGACCGAGCCGGCCGGCATGACCGTGGGCACGGCCCGCTACGTGGCGCCCGAGCAGGCCCAGGGGCACCGCCTCGACGGCCGCGCCGACGTGTACTCGCTGGCGCTCGTCCTCTACGAAGCCGTCACCGGGGTCGTGCCCTTCAGCGCCGACACCACCCTGGCCACGCTGATGGCCCGCGTGGGTGCCGAGCTCCCCCAGGACCGCGCCCTCGGCCCGCTCGAGGCGGTGCTGCGGGCGGCGGCCGCGCCCGAGCCGGCCGACCGCCTCGAAGCCGCCGAGCTGGCCAGCCGGCTGCGCGCCCTGGCCGACGACCTCCCCGATCCCGACCCGCTGCCGCTGGCGGGGGCCGGGGGCGGCGGGGTGGTCATCCCCGTGCACGTGCCGAGCGTCCCCGACGAGCGGGACGTGACGGCCCACGGCATGATCGCCCCCCCACCTCCGGCCCAGCCCGGCCGGCGCGGGGGCCGGGGGGACCACGACGACCCCGACGTCCTGGCCTTCGCCGCCGCCGTGGGCATCGCCGACGAGCTGGACAGGGCCACGGGCGGGCGCCGGCGCCGGCGGCGCTGGCCGTGGGTGGCCCTCGCCGTGGTGCTGGTGCTCGCCATGGGGGCGGGGGCCGCCTACTTCACCATGCGAACGGTGAAGCTCCTCACCCCCACCCACCGGGTCCCCGTCGTGACCGGGCTCACCGTGTCGCAGGCGCAGAGGGCCGTGCACCGCGACAGGTTCCACATCGTCGTGACGGGCCACCACACCTCGACGACGGTCCCCGACGGCCAGATCCTGCGCCAGACCCCCGGGCCCAAGACCAAGGTGAAGGAAGGCAGCAACGTCGACGTCGTGGTGTCCGCGGGCTTCCCCCCGGTGGCGGTGCCGTCGCTCGCCGCCGTGCAAGGCGGGTGCGCGGCCATCAACGCCGCCCTGGCGGCCGCCCACCTGGCCTCGGCGTGCGGCCCCGCCAGCTCGCCCACGGTGCCGGCCGGCACCGTCATCGACTGGAACCCCAAGGGGACCGTGGCGTGGGGGTCGACCGTCACGGTGACGGTCTCGACGGGCCCACCCATCGAGACCATCCCCTCGCTCAGCGGCCAGAACTGCCAGGGGGCGACCACCACGCTGCAGTCGGTGCACCTGGCGGCCTCGTGCGTCCCCGAGTACACCGAGAGCGGCACGCCCGTGGGCCAGGTCATCGACTGGTCCCCCGCGACGCAGGCCGCCGAGGGCGCCACCGTGACGGTGCACATCTCCCAGGGCCCGCCGCTCGTGCCCGTCCCCAACGTCGTCGGCCAGACCGTCGCCCAGGCCATCACCACCCTGCAGAACGCCAAGCTGGTGCCCGGCACCGACCAGGGCCCCCTGTCGGGTCACGTGTTCGACACGAACCCCGCCGTGGGGACGCAGGTGCCCGAAGGGTCCACCATCACCCTCTACAGCCGGTAGGGCGGGCCGCGGTGGGCGGTGGACGGGCGGGCTGCGAGCTGTGCGAGGCCGCCCGCCTCACGACCTGGTACTCCGAGGACGACGTGTGCTGGGTGGCCGACTGCGAGATCTGTGCGGTCCCCATGGTGGTGTGGCGCCAGCACGGCGTGAGCCCGCCGCCCGAGGCACGGGCCCACATGGAGGCCGCCCTGGGCAAGGCCGCCGACGCCGTGCTGGGACCGGGGACGTGGTCGCTGGACGACGTCATGCGCCAGATCCCCGACCACTTCCACGCGCACGCCCGCGACCCCGGGTGGTGGGTGCTCCGAGCCGAGCGCACGGCGGCTCGCGCCCGCGCCTCGAGCCACGGCGGGCCGGGCGGACCCGACGCCGGGGACGGCGCGGGCGGCGCGTGATCGCCGACGCGGCACCGTGATCAAGTACCTCGGGTCGAAGCGCCGGCTCGTGCCCGTCCTCGCC
>DATJBC010000255.1:0-9816 GCA_035515515.1 Acidimicrobiales bacterium | reverse complement strand
CCCGCCAGCGCCTGCGCGCCCAACTCGAGCGCATGTCGGCGGCCCGATGAGCGCCGTGCCCGGAGCCTGCGTGGTGCGGTCGCCAGGCGTGCCGGGCGCCGGGGTGACCGGAGCCGGTGGTGGGACTCGAACCCACGACCTGACGATTACAAGTCGTCTGCGCTTCCAGCTGCGCCACACCGGCGGATGCCGTCCACGCTACCGCCCACCTTCTGCTCACCTCGGCCCGCGAGGCAGAATGCTTGATTCCCATGTGGCGCGTTGGCAGGCTTGACCACGCATGGCGCTCAGCGAGCTCGACCGCGACATCCTCGATTTCGAGGAATCGTGGTGGACGCGGCCCGGAGCCAAGGCGGCGGGCATCCGGGAGCGGCTCGGCATGTCGCCCACGCGCTACTACCGTCGACTGGCCGAGATCGTCGACACCGTCGAAGCCCTCGAGCATGCCCCGCTCGTCGTTCGCCGGCTGCGCCGCCGGCGACTAGACCAACGTCGGGGACGGTTCGAGACCACGGCCGCCCCGCACCCTCGACGATGACCGACAGCACAGACGACTCCAGCGCCGGGACCGAGTCCTCACCCGGCTGGCGAAGCTCGGGCGGCGGCGACCCCCCCGCCGAGCCGATGTTGCCCACGGGGTGGTTGCGCGGCGTGGGTGTGGTGGTGGTGGCGGTCGTCATCGGGGCGCTGCTCATGCCCTCGGCCACCCGGGCGCCGCTCGGCCTGGCGGCGCGCTCCACGCCCACCACCACCGCCGGCCACCAGGGGGCGACGGGGCCGGGGCACACCGCCACCACCACGCCCCGCACGACCACCACGGGCGTGCTCCCGGGGGCGAGCGCCATCCACGTGCTCGTGGCCAACGGCACGTCCATCACGGCCCTGGCCGGGGGGACCGCCGCCTACCTCAGGTCCCGGGGGTTCGTGACCCTGGCTGCCACCAACTCCTCCCAGAAGGTGTCGGGCACCCAGGTGTACGCGGCCTCGGGCCAGCAGGTGGCGGCCACCGTCGTCGTCAACGCCCTGGGCATCCCCTCCAACGCCATCCAGCCCGCCAGCGCGGTGGCCCCGGTGGCGAGCACCGGCGGGGCCACGGTGGTGGTCATCGCCGGCCCCGACCTCGCCCGCTTCGCCCCCACGTCGACCTCCACGTCGCGCCCCGTGGGCTGACGGCCCACCCTCCGGCGCCCGGGGCCGTGGGACAGCCGTGACCGGCGACGCCGGAGGCCTCGGGCCCCTGGCTGCGCTGTTGGAGGCGCCCAGCGCCAGCGCGGTGGTCACCGACTTCGACGGCACCCTGGCCCCCATCGTGGCGGACCCCGATGTCGCCGCCCCCCTGCCCGAGGCGCCGGCGGTGCTCGGATCCCTGGCCCGCCGCTTCGCCGTGGTGGGCGTGGTGTCGGGCCGTCCCGCCTCGTTCCTGGCCGAGCGCCTGGCGGGCGCCGGCCCCGGGGTGCGCCTGGTGGGCGTGTACGGCCTGGAGTGGATCGAGGACGGCCGGCTGCGCCACGCCCCCGAGGCCGAGGCCTGGCGGGGGCCCGCCGCCCAGGTGGTCGAGGCCGCCCGGGCCGCCTTCGCGGGCGAGGCGGTGGGTGTCGAGGACAAGGGCGCCAGCGTCACCGTGCACTGGCGCCGGGCCCCCGAGGCCGGGCCCCGGGCCCGGGCCTTCGCCCAGGAGTGGGCGGCGCGCACGGGCCTCGTGCTCCAGACCGGGCGCCGTGCGGTGGAGCTGCGGCCGCCTGTCGGCATCGACAAGGGGACGGCGGTGGCCGGCCTCATCGCGGCGTGCCGGGCGGCGTGCTTCATGGGTGACGACGCCGGCGACCTGGCCGCCTTCGCCGCCCTCGACCGCCTGGCCGAGACCGGGGGCCGCGCCGTGCGGGTGGCGGTCGGGGACGAGGAGTCGCCCCCCGAGCTCATCACCGCCGCCGACGTGGTGGTGCAGGGGCCGCAGGAGGCGGTGGCGCTGCTGGCGCGGCTGGCCCGGCGGGCCTCGGCGGGCTGAGCGGGGACGACGGGCACCGGGCGGGGCATCCCGGGCGGCCTCGGGCCGGGGGGACGCTCAGGGGTGGAGCACGGCCGCCAGCTGGTCGGCGAGCCACTCCCCGGGCTTGCGCCGGGCGGCCAGGGCCCGCAGGGCGCCGGCCCGGCGCCGCCGCTCGTCGGGCGCCATGTCGAGCGCCTCGGCGAGCACGGTGGCGGTCCCGGTGACGTCGAAGGGGTTGATCTCGAGGGCCTCGCCGTGGAGCTCGGCGAAGGCGCCGGCCTCGCGCGACAGCGCCAGCACCCCGTCGCGGGTGTTCACGAGCGGGCCCTCCTTGGCCACCAGGTTGAGCCCGTCCCGCAGGGGGTTCACGAGCAGGACGTCGTAGCGGACCAGGGCGGCCACCGACCGGCCGGGGTCGTCGGCCACGTCCAGGATGATCGGGGCCCAGTCGTCGGTGGCCCAGGCGTCGTTGACGCGCCGCACCGTCTCCTCGGCCTCGGCCGCGTAGGCGAGGTACTCGGGCAGCGTCTGGCGCGACGGGTAGGCCAGGGCGAGCAGGACCACCTCGCCCCGGAGGTCGGGTCGCATGCGCAGCAGCTCGTCGAGGGCCCAGAACCCCCGCAGGAGGTTCTTGGCGGGCTCCATGCGGTCCACCCGCACCACCAGCCGGCGCCGGCCCAGGACCTCCTCGAGGCGCTCGCCCGCCGAGGTGCACTCGGCCGAGGCCGCCCGCTCGAAGAGCTGCTCGGAGTCGGGCGTGAGGGGGGAGACGAAGCTGTGGCCCACCTCCACCCCGAGGCTGTCGCAGCACGCCCGGAAGCCCGCCTCCCAGCGCGCCGTGTGGAACCCCACCGCCCTGGCGGCGGCCATGCCCTCGAGCAGCTCGCGGGCCACCGCCGTGGGCAGCACGGCCAGGGCGTCGGGGCCGGCGAAGGGCGTGTGGGTGAAGTGCACCACCCGCAGGTCGGGCCGCTTGGCGGCCAGGAGGGCGGGCACCAGGCACAGGTGGTAGTCCTGCACGAGCACGGTGGCCCCCTCGGCCGCGGCGCCGTCCACGACCGTGGCGAAGAGGCGGTTGAGGTCCCGGTAGGCATCCCAGGCCCGGAACCAGCGGTGGTCGAAGCGGGGCCGGCGCGCCAGGTCGAAGAGGTGGTGGTGCAAGAACCACAGCGTGGCGTTGGACACCACGTCGTAGGCCATGCGGTAGGTGTCCTCGTCGGGCTGCACCGTGAGCAGGCGCAGCCCCCGCTCGGTCATGAGTCCCTCGGCGGTGGCCCGCCGGTCGGCGTCGGACATGGCGCACGCCACCCAGGTCGCCCCGCTCCCCTCGAGCTGGGGGTGCAGGGCGGCGGCCAGCCCCCCGGCCGAGCCCGCCGGGACGGGCCGGCCGTCGCCGTCCAGGGAGAAGGACAACGGGCCGCGATTGGAGGCGATCACCAGGTCCGCGCCCACGAGCCGACCATACCGCTCCCCCCGGGCGGTGACCTCCCCCGGCACGCCGACCCGTCCCGGGCCACCATGGCGCCATGGCACCGGGACGCCCCCGCACCGTGCTGGCCGCGCCCGACGCCTTCAAGGGGACCGCCGACGCCGCCGCGGTGGCCGAGGCCGTGGCGGGCGCGGCCCGGGCCGCGGGGTGGGCGGCCCGCGTCCTCCCCCTGTCGGACGGGGGCGAGGGCTTCGCCGCCGTCCTGGCGGCCGCCGGCGGCGCGGGCGGGTGGCGCCGCCAGGAGGTGACCGGCCCCCTCGGGCGCCCCGTGACGGCGCGCTGGTGGATGGCGGGCAGCGAGGCGGTGGTGGAGTCGGCGGCCGCCTCGGGGCTCCCGCTGGCGGGGGGGCCCGGCGGCAACGACCCGCTGCGGGCCACCACCCGGGGCACGGGCGAGCTGGTGGTGGCGGCGCTGGCCGCGGGCGCCCGGCGCGTCCTGGTGGGCGTGGGCGGCTCGGCCACCACCGACGGCGGGCGGGGGGCCGTGGAGGCCATCGAGGGGGCCGGGGGGCTGCGGGGCGCCGAGGTGGTGGTGGCCTGCGACGTGGAGACGCGCTTCGTGGACGCCGCGGCCCGCTTCGGGCCCCAGAAGGGGGCGACCCCGGCGCAGGTGGCCGCGCTCACCACGGCGCTCGAGGCCTACGCGGCCGAGCTCGAGCGCCGCTACGGGGTCGACGTCACGGGCGCCCCCGGCGCGGGCGCCGCCGGGGGCCTGGCCGGGGGCCTCATGGCGCTCGGGGCCCGCCTGCGCCCGGGCTTCGAGGTCGTGGCCCGGGCCGTGGGCCTGGCGGCCGCCGTGGCGGCCTGCGACCTGGTCGTCACGGGCGAGGGCCGCCTGGACGCCACCTCGTGGCACGGCAAGGTGGTGGGGGGCGTGCTGCGGGAGGCGGTCGGGGCGGGGCGGGCCGTGCTGGTGGTGGCCGGCGCCGTGGGCCCGGGGGGGCTCGAGGGCGCCGGGGCCGCCGCGGTGCGCAGCCTGACCGAGGCGTGCGGGGCGGGGCGCGCCCTGGCCGACCCCACGGGCTGCGTGGCCGAGGTGGTGGCCGCCTACCTGGCGGGGCAGGGGCCGGCCCCGGGGGGCGGCTAGGGCGCTCCCCGCCCGGGGAGCACCCCCGCCCGCCCCAGGGCGGTGGCGAGCACGTCGGTGGCCTGGGGGCGCAGCTCCGCCAGCGGCCGGTTGCGGTGCACGCGCGTCCCCAGGTCGACCTCGACCACCTGCCCCACGCCGAAGTGCTCGGCCACGTCCACGAGGAGCCCCAGCTCCACGCCGTAGCCGGGGGCCAGCCCGGTCTTGTCGAGCACGGCGCGGGGCACCGCCGTCTCGCCCGCCAGGGGCTGGCGGACCCCCGACAGCTGCGGGAAGAGCAGGTCGATGACGGGCCGGGCCACGAGCTCGGTCACCCGGCCCCCCTCGCCGGGGACCCCGTGCCAGGGGCGGTCGTAGCTGCCCTTCACCAGGGCCACCTCCGCGGAACCCGGGGCGGGCCGGAGGAGGGGGCCCAGCAAGCCGGTCACGAAGTGGGGGCCGAAGTTGGTGACGTCGGCGTCGAGGAACACGAGCAGCTCGGCGTCGGTCTCGGCCACCGCCACCGCCATGGCCTCGCCCTTGCCGCCGCCGGCGCGGGCGCCCGCCACCACCCGGGCCCCGGCCTCGCGGGCGCGCGCCGCGGTGTCGTCGGCCGACCCGTCGTCGACCACCACGACCTCGTCGACGAGGTCGACCCCGCCGCCGCGGCGGGTGAGGGCGGCGCGCACCCCGGTGACGATGGCCCCCACCGTGGCGGCCTCGTTGCGGGCGGGGACGCACACCGCCACCGTGCGCCCGGCGCGCGCCGCGGCCAGGGCGGCGGCGTCGTAGTCGCCGTGACGGGCGCGGCGCGGGCCGCCGCCGGGGGAGGGGCGCACGCCCCCGATCATCCCCCATCACGGGGCCGCCCCCGGGCGCAGCCCCGGGGCGGGCGGGGCCGGGGCCGGCGAGGCGCGGGCCCCCGGGCCCGCTGACCAGGGACGTCGGCGCCGTCGATTGACGGGACGCCCGGCGTCGGCCACCATGGAGTGATCATCCAGAGCGGCTGAGGGACGGGCCCTGCGACGCCGCGGCAACCAGCGCACTCCGCCATCGAGGTGGACGCCAGGTGCCAATGCCCGACCGATGAGGAGGAAATCCGTGGATTTCGTCACCGGGCTCCGCTGTCGGGAATGTGCGCGCACCTACCCCGCCGAGGCGCTGCACGTCTGCGACTACTGCTTCGGCCCCCTCGAGGTGGCCTACGACTACGAGGCGGTGCGGGCCGCCGTCAGCCGCCAGGCCATCGCGGCGGGGCCCCCCACCATCTGGCGCTACGCCCCGCTCCTGCCGGTGGCCGACGAGGCCCCCATCGACCTGGGCACGGGGTGGACGCCGCTGGTGCGCGCCGACCGCCTGGCCGCCGAACTCGGCCTGGGCGAGCTGTGGATCAAGAACGACACCGCCAACCCCACGGGGTCGTTCAAGGACCGGGTGGTGTCGGTGGCGCTCACCAAGGCCCGGGCCCTGGGGTTCAAGGTCGCCGCGTGCGCCTCGACGGGCAACCTGGCCAACTCCGTGGCCGCCCACGCGGCACGCGCCGGGATGGTGTCGGTGGTGTTCATCCCCCACGACCTCGAGCTGGCCAAGGTGGTGACCACCGCCGTCTACGGCGGCCAGGTGGTGGCGGTGGAGGGCACCTACGACGACGTCAACCGGCTGTGCGCCGAGCTCACCAGCGAGCACCCCTCGTGGGCCTTCGTCAACGTCAACGTGCGCACCTACTACGCCGAGGGGTCCAAGACGCTCGCCTTCGAGGTGGCCGAGCAGCTGGGCTGGGAGGTCCCCGACCACGTGGTGGTGCCGGTGGGGTCGGGGAGCCAGCTCACCAAGGTGGCCAAGGGGTTCGCCGAGCTCCACGCCGTGGGCCTGTTGGACGAGGAGCCCCGGGTGCGGGTGTCGGGGGCCCAGCCCGCGGGGTGCGCGCCGGTGGCCACGGCCTTCGCCGAGGGGACCGACGCCATCCGGCCCGTGAAGCCCGACACCATCGCCAAGTCGCTCGCCATCGGCAACCCCGCCGACGGCTGGTACGCGCTGCAGACCGTGCGCGACAGCGGCGGGGCCCTCGCCGCCGTGAGCGACGACGAGGTGCTCGAGGGCATCCGCCTCCTGGCCCGGACCGAGGGGATCTTCGCCGAGACCGCCGGCGGGGTGACCATCGCCACGCTGGCCAAGCTGGCCGCCCAGGGCGTGGTGCGCCGGGACGAGCGGGTGGTGGCCTACGTCACCGGCCACGGCCTCAAGACGGTGGAGGCGCTGGCGGACACCCTGGGGCCGAGCGTCACCATCGCCCCCACCCTGGAGGCCTTCCACCGGGCGCTGGACGTGGAGGGGACCGTGGGGAGCGGGCGATGACCGTCACCGTGCGCGTCCCCGCCCAGCTGCGCTCGCTGTGCGGGGGGGCGTCGCAGGTCGAGGTGGAGGCCTCGACGGTGGGCGAGGCCCTCAAGGCCCTCGACGCCGCCCACCCCGGGTTCGCCGACCGGCTCTTCGACGACACCGGGGCGCTGCGGCGCTTCGTGAACGTCTTCCTGGCCGAGGAGGACGTGCGCTTCCTCGACGGGCTGGACACCGCCGTGGCCGACGGCCAGACCCTGTCCATCGTCCCCGCCGTGGCCGGCGGCTGACCCCGGCGGGCCCGGGCCCCCACGGCGGCGGCCCCGCCCTCCCCACCGGTTGCGCCCGCGGCGCCCGGCGTGGTTTGCTCTTAGCACTCGAACCGATAGAGTGCTAACAGTCGTTCGGAGCCCACCGACCGCGGGGCTCCCCGGCACCGCCGGCGACTCCCGCAACTGGCAAGCCACGGAGGAAACCACGCCATGCCCAAGCTGATCGCCTTCGACGAGGAGGCCCGCCGGGCCCTCGAGAACGGCATGAACAAGCTCGCCGACGCCGTACGCGTGACGCTCGGCCCCAAGGGCCGCAACGTCGTGCTGGAGAAGAAGTGGGGCGCCCCCACCATCACCAACGACGGGGTGTCCATCGCCAAGGAGGTCGACCTCGAGGACCCCTGGGAGAAGGTCGGGGCCGAGCTGGTGAAGGAGGTCGCCAAGAAGACCGACGACGTCGCCGGGGACGGCACCACCACCGCCACGGTGCTGGCGTGGGCCATGGTGCACGAGGGCCTGCGCAACGTGGCGGCCGGCGCCAACCCCATGTCGCTCAAGCGGGGCATCGAGTCGGCGGTGGAGTCGTCGATCGAGTCGCTCAAGAGCCAGGCCAAGGAGACCGAGTCCAAGGCCCAGATCGCCCAGGTGGCCGCCATCTCGGCCGCCGACGGCGAGATCGGCGAGATGATCGCCGAGGCCATCGACAAGGTGGGCAAGGACGGCGTCATCACCGTCGAGGAGTCCCAGACCTTCGGCATGGAGATGGACCTCGTCGAGGGCATGCGCTTCGACAAGGGCTACATCTCGCCCTACTTCGTCACCGACCCCGAGCGCATGGAGGCCGTCCTCGAGGACCCGCAGCTGCTGTTCGTGGGATCGAAGATCTCGGCGGTGCGCGACCTGCTGCCCGTGCTCGAGAAGGTCATGCAGACGGGCAAGCCGCTCGTCATCGTGGCCGAGGACGTCGAGGGCGAGGCCCTGGCCACCCTGGTCGTCAACAAGATCCGCGGCACCTTCAAGTCGGCGGCCGTGAAGGCGCCGGGCTTCGGCGAGCGCCGCAAGGCCATGCTCCAGGACATGGCCATCCTCACCGGCGGCCAGGTCGTCACCGAGGAGGTGGGCCTGAAGCTCGAGAACGTCGGCCTCGACCTTCTCGGCCGTGCGCGCAAGGTCGTCGTGACGAAGGACGAGACGACCGTCGTCGAGGGCGCAGGCACCGAGTCCGACATCAAGGGCCGCATCAACCAGATCAAGGCCGAGATCGAGAACACCGACTCCGACTACGACCGGGAGAAGCTCCAGGAGCGCCTGGCCAAGCTGTCGGGCGGCGTGGCCGTGATCAAGGTGGGGGCGGCCACCGAGGTCGAGCTCAAGGAGAAGAAGCACCGCATCGAGGACGCCGTGTCCACCACCAAGGCGGCCATCGAGGAGGGCGTGGTGCCCGGCGGCGGCGTGGCCCTGCTGCGCAGCCAGGCCCAGATCCTCGACCGTGCCGAGAAGCTCGAGGGCGACGAGGCCACGGGATGCCGCATGGTGTCGCGGGCGGTGGAGGAGCCCCTCAAGCAGATCGCCGTCAACGCCGGCCTCGAGGGCGGCGTCGTGGTGGAGAAGGTGCGCAACCTGAAGAAGCCGGCCGAGGGCCTCAACGCCGCCAGCGGCGAGTACCAGGACCTGTTCGCCGCCGGCGTCATCGACGCCGTCAAGGTCACCCGCTCGGCGCTGCAGAACGCGGCCTCCATCGCCGCCCTGTTCCTCACCACCGAGGCCGTCATCGTGGACAAGCCCGAGAAGGAGTCCGCACCCGCCATGCCCGGCGGGGGCATGGACGACTTCTAGTCCCGACCCGACCGGCGCGAGACGCCGGGACCGGATCCGACACCGTGCCGAGGGGCGCCCAGCGGGCGCCCCTCGGCCCTTTCCTACACTGGTCCCCGTGCCAGCCCCAGCGGACCCGGCCCCACGGCGCACCCTGGCCCCCTCGGTGGGGTGGGCGGTGCTGCACCTGTTCCTGCGGGCCGGCCCCGCCACCGACGCCAAGGCGGTGGTGCGGGCGGTGCGCGCCGCCCGCACCGGGGGCGACCAGGTGGTGACGGTGGCGCTGCTCGGGCACAAGGCCGACGTGGGCGTCATGGCGCTCGGCCCCGACCAGTGGCGCCTGCGGGCCCTGCAGAGCGCGCTGCGCCAGGCCGGGCTGGAGGCGGCCGGGTCCTTCGTGTCGCTCACCGAGGTGTCCGAGTACGCCCAGGGACTGCCCGAGGACATGCTGGCGGCCCGCCTGTACCCGTCGCTGCCCCCCGAGGGCAAGGAGGCCTTCTGCTTCTACCCCATGTCCAAGCGCCGTGGTCCCGAGCACAACTGGTACGCACTGGGGTTCGAGGAGCGCAAGGCCCTCATGCTCGGCCACGGCCAGGTGGGGCGTGGCTTTCGGGGCTCGATCCTGCAGCTCATCACCGGGTCCACCGGTCTCGACGACTGGGAGTGGGGCGTGACGCTGTTCGGCGTGCACCCCGACGACCTCAAGCAGTGCGTGTACCAGATGCGCTTCGACGAGGCCTCGGCCCGCTACGCCGAGTTCGGGCCGTTCTACGCCGGCATGGTCGGCCCGCTCGACGAGGTGCTGCGCGCCCTCGGCGTGCCGGGCTGAGGCGGCGCGCCGTGACGGCAC
>DATJBC010000254.1:0-26564 GCA_035515515.1 Acidimicrobiales bacterium | reverse complement strand
CAACATTCTCCCCGGGCGCGACGGCCTGCTGCACATCTCCAAGGTGGGCGGGGGCAAGCGTGTCGACCGGGTCGAGGACGTGCTGTCGCTGGGCCAGGAGCTCGTGGTGAAGGTGGACGACATCGACCCCCAGGGCAAGGTGTCGCTGTCGCTCGCGGGCGCGGCCCCGGCGCCGTCGGGCAACGGGTCGTCCACCGAGGGTGAGATCCCCGCCGCCTCGGGGCGTCCGGGGGCACCGGCCACGGCGTCGTTCGAGGCGGCCTTCGAGGCCGAGCTCGTGGGCGAGCTGGGCGACCTCGGCCCCGGCCCGGCCGCGGGCGGGGGCCGCAACGCCGAGCGCGGCGGCGACCGCGACCGCGACCGCCGCCCGCGCCGTCCCCGGCGGCGGTGATCGCCGGGCGCTGTCGCGCCCGGGGGGCCGCCGGGTGATCTGCACGGAGCGCCTCGACTGCGGCGCCCGCCTCGTGACCGAGTCCATGGCCGACGCCCGCTCGGTCACGGTGGGCGTGTGGGTGGGCACGGGGTCGCGCGACGAGGACGACGCCTTCTCGGGCGCGTCGCACTTCCTCGAGCACCTGTTGTTCAAGGGCACGCCGACGTGGAGCGCGGCGCAGATCGCCGAGGCGGTCGACGAGGTGGGCGGCGACATGAACGCCTTCACCACCAAGGAGTACACGGCCTTCTACGTCCGGCTGCTGGCCGAGGACCTCCCCCTGGGGCTCGACGTCCTGGGGGCCATCATGACCGACCCCGCCCTGCGCGACGACGACGTCGAGGCCGAGCGCCAGGTGATCATGGACGAGATCCTCATGCACGCCGACGAGCCGGCCGACTACGCGGCCGAGCAGTGCACCGCGGCGCTGTTCCCGGGCCATCCGCTGGGCCGCGAGGTGCTCGGCACGGCGCACAGCGTGTCGTCGTTGAGCCGGTCCCAGATCGGCGAGTTCTTCGACACGCACTACCGGGCCGGGAACCTGGTGGTGGCGGCGGCCGGGGGCGTGGACCACGGGCGCCTGGCCGAGGACGTGCAGGCCCGCTTCGCGACGCGCACGGGGGGGACGACGCCGGCGCGCCGCGCCCCCGAGCGCGGTCCCGACGCCCGGGCGGTGTTCGTCCGGCCCACCGAGCAGGTCCACCTGGTGGTGGGCATGCGGTGCCCGGGCCGCCACGCCCCCGAGCGCTGGGCCCTGGCGGTGCTCAACCACAGCCTGGGCGGGGGCATCTCGAGCCGGCTCTTCCAGGAGGTGCGCGAGCGGCGGGGGCTGGCCTACTCGATCTGGTCCGAGCGCACCCACTACGACGAGGTGGGTGCGCTCACCGTCAACGTGGGCACCGCCCCCGATCACGCCGACGAGGTGCTGGGGCTCGTCCACGAGGAGCTCGACCGCGTGGGCGCCAAGGGGGTCAGCGCCCGCGAGCTGGCGGTGGCCAAGGGGCACCTGCGGGCCGAGACGCTGCTGTCCCTGGAGGACTCCGGGGCGCGCATGAGCCGCATCGGTTCCAGCCTGCTCCTGCACGGCACGGTGCTCGAGGTGGACGAGGTCCTGGCCAAGGTGGACGCCGTCACGGCCGACGACGTGGCCGCCGTGGCGCACGACGTCGCCGCCCAGACGCGCACGCTGTCGGTGGTGGGGCCCTTCGAGCCGGCTCTGTAGGGTTTGGCCATGTTGCGGGTGGGCGTGCTGGGCGCGGGCGGGCGCATGGGCCGCGAGGTGTGCCGGGCCGTGGCCGAGGACCCCGAGCTCGAGCTGGTCGCCGCCGTCGACCCCCGTCTGGCGGGGATCGACCTCCGCCAGGTGACGGGCGCCGACGCCGCGGGCATCCAGGTGGCCGGGGGCGCCGACGAGCTCGAGCGGGCCGGCGCCCAGGTGGCGGTGGACTTCACCGTCGCCCACGCGGCGGTCGAGCACATGCGGTGGTGCGCGGCGCACGGCGTCCACGCCGTGGTGGGCACCACGGGGATCCGCCCGGCGGTCCTCGACGAGCTGGGGGCGGCCTTCGAGCGCTCCGAGGCCAACTGCGTGGTGGCCGCCAACTTCGCCATCGGCGCCGTGCTCATGATGCGCCTGGCCGAGCTGGCCGCCCCCTACATGCTGGGCGCGGAGATCATCGAGCTCCACCACGACGCCAAGCTCGACGCGCCGTCGGGCACCGCCCTGCACACCGCCTCGCGCCTGGCGCAGGCCCGGGAGGACGCCGGCGCGCCGCCGTGGGCACCCGATCGCACCGAGAGCGAGGTCGTGCCCGGGGCGCGCGGCGCGGAGGGCCCCGGCCCGGTGCGCGTCCACTCGGTGCGCCTCCCCGGCCTCGTCGCCCACCAGGAGGTCATCTTCGGCGCCGTGGGCCAGAGCCTCACCATCCGCCACGACGCCTACGACCGCACGTCGTTCATGCCCGGCATGATCCTGGCCGTGAAGGCGGTGCCCACGCGCCCCGGGCTCACCGTGGGCCTCGACGCGCTGCTCGACCTCTGACCTCGGGGGGCGCGCCGCTATCGTGGCGGGCGGTGGACGGGCCCCGCCAGCGCATCCTCGAGGCCACCTACGCCTGCGTGGCGCGCTGGGGCCTGGCCAAGACCACCGTCGAGGACGCCGCCCGCGAGGCGGGGCTGTCGCGGGCCACGGTGTACCGCTACTTCCCCGGCGGGCGCGACGAGCTCATCGACGCCGTGGTGTCGTGGCAGTACCTGCTGTTCTTCACGCGCCTCTACGAGGAGGTGCACGGGGCGGCGTCGCTGGAGGAGGTGCTCGAGCGGGGCCTGCTCTTCGCCCGCCGGTCGCTGCTCGAGCACGAGGTGCTGCTCAAGATCCTCGAGACCGAGCCCGACGTCCTCATGCCCAAGCTCACGGTGGAGTCCAACCGCACGGTCGGCCTCATCAGCGCCTTCCTCGTCCCCTACCTCCACGAGCACGGCGTGGCCCCCGGGGTCGACATCCACGAGGCCGCCGACTTCCTGGCCCGCATGGTGCTGTCCTACATCTCCTCGCCCGGGCACTGGGACCTCGGGGAACCCGGGCAGGTGGCCGCCCTGGTGCGCACCGAGCTGCTGGCCGGCGTGGTGGCCGAGACCCCGCCCGTGGAGGCGTGAGGCCCCGGCGCCCACGAGGGACCGCCGGCCAGGGGGGGTGGCGCGGTGCAGCCTCAGGCAGCAGCGGTACGGCGTCGGCGCCCAGAGGACCGTGCCACCGGCCCCTCCCGACCGAGGCCGGCTGGAACTGTCGGGAGAGCCGGAAGGCCGGTCGCACGCCTCCGTTCTCGGCCACGACGGGGACGATGGTGCACCGCACCCGTGTCCCGATCCGCACCTGGGTGATGGTGTTCGTTGCGATGGCGTCGTCTCGCAACGGGGTGTCGGCGTGCGAGATTGAGCGCAAATACCACCTGGGCCCGCGCTCGGCGTGGTCGTAGCGGTCGGGGGACACGGCACTCCCAGCCACGGGGGGCCGGAGGCCGCCAGAGCCTCCCCGACGCGCAATGGGGAGGCTCCCCAAAGCCTCCCCATTGCCGCCCCCGGGATGCCAACTGTCTGGTGGCTGGCCGCACCAAGGCTAGGCCCGTCGCCCCTTCGGGTGTCAGCGGAATCCTCGGAACGGCTCGGCCGGCAGCCACTGGTTGATGAGGGAGTCCCAGATCATCTCCCGCCCGCAGACCTGGCCCCGCGTGTCCTCCGGCTCGCACCTGGCCCGGGTGTCGTGGCGTGGCTCCTCGGGGACCGAGATGAGGCCACGGCAGCCGTAGGTCGGGCACTCCCACTGGAACGTGGCCATGCGGGGACGGTATGGCAGGCCCTCCCGACAGCGGTAGGGCCGAAGGGCCTCTCGTGGCCCGATCGCCGCCATGGGTGCGCAATCTCCCCAAGTGGCCAATGTTGCTGGTGTGCATTTGCCTCGTTGTACGAATGCACGGGGTCGCGGGCATTGATTGACAATGAGACAGCCTCAGCCATACTGTCTCATTGTGGGCGCACGACGGCTCGAGCTCGTGCACGGGGAGGGGGCCGCGGCACGCGCCCGCCCCCATGGGCCCGCCACGCCGGTGCGGGTCCGGCTGATCGACGGGGCCCTGGCCTGCATCGCCGCCCAGGGCGTGGCCAGGACGACGCTCGACGACGTGGCCCGCCAGGCCGGGTGCAGCCGGGCCACGGTGTACCGGGCCTTCCCCGGCGGCAAGGACGCCCTGTTGCGGGCGGTGGCCGACACCGAGGTGGCGCGCTTCTTCAGCGCGCTGGCCGTGGCCATGGGCGCGGCCGGCGACCTCGAGGACGTGCTCGTGGCGGGGATGACCGAGGCGGCCACCCGGGTGAGCGGGCACGAGGCGCTGCGCTACCTGTTGGCGCGCGAGCCCGAGCTCGTGCTCGGGCGCCTCGCATTCGCGCACATGGACGAGGTCCTCGCTGTCACGTGCGCCTTCACCACGCCCTTCCTCGGCCGCTGGCTCGACGTCGCCGAGTCCCGCCGCGTGGCGGAGTGGGCGGCGCGCATCGTGGTGTCGTACCTGGCCTGCCCGGCCGAGGGCGTCGACCTCACCGACACGGCGCAGGTGCGGCGACTGGTGCGCCAGTACATCCTCCCCGGCGTCCGGACGCTCTTGTCCCCGAGCACCGACGACCGGGGCAGGGCCCGGCCACCGGCAACCTTCGTGACCACACGATCCACCTCGATGAGCAAGGGAGAAGCCTCATGACGGACCAGATGCGCGACACCGCCGACATCATCGGCCGCGACGACATCAACGACCTCGAGGCCATCCTCTCGGTTGTGAACACCGACGCCGACGAGGAGCTGCACGCCGTCCACTCCGTCTACGACACCATCTTCACGTGGGACTACGAGAAGGGCCGGCGCGCCAAGCTCGACAAGCTCTACGAGAAGGCCAAGAAGACGCAGTGGAACGGCCAGACCGACCTCCCCTGGGAGACCGACGTCGACCAGCAGGCGCTGGTGGTGGCCAACGCCGTGGCCAACGGCGGGTTCACCGAGGGGCTCGACGTCTCGGGCACCTCGCTGGCGAAGTGGAGCGAGCAGGACTGGATCCAGTTCGGGGTGGAGAGCCAGAACTGGACCCTGTCGCAGTTCATGCACGGTGAGCAGGGCGCCCTCGTGTGCACGGCCAAGATCGTGGAGTCGGTGCCGTGGATCGACGCCAAGTACTACGCCGCGACCCAGGTGGTGGACGAGGCCCGCCACGTGGAGGTCTTCGCCAAGTACCTCGACGAGAAGCTGTCGGGCCACTACCCGATCAACGCCCACCTGCGCATGCTGCTCGACGACATCATCACCGACAGCCGCTGGGACATGACCTACCTGGGCATGCAGATCATGGTGGAAGGCCTGGCGCTGGCCGCCTTCGGCTTCATGCACCAGATGACGACGGAGCCCCTGCTCAAGCAGCTGCTGCGCTATGTGATGTCCGACGAGGCCCGTCACGTGGCCTTCGGGGTCCTGAGCCTCCAGGAGTACTACCAGCAGCTCTCGGCGGCCGAGATCCGGGAGCGCCAGGAGTTCGCCTTCGAGGCCGCCGTGCGCATGCGGGACCGCTTCCTCCAGCAGGAGGTGTGGGACCGGATGGGCGTGAACCCCAAGGAGATCGTGCCCCTGCTGATGCAGGTGGAGGACCGCCAGGTCTTCCAGTCCCTGTTGTTCTCGAAGATCGTCCCCAACTGCAAGAAGCTGGGCCTGCTCGACGCCGCCGACGGCTGGCTGCGGCAGCGCTTCACCGAGTTGGGCGTCATCGCCTTCGAGGACTGGTCCGACACCGGCGAGGAGTACGACAGCCTCCAGGCGACACCGTCGGCCGACGCCGTCGCGTAGCGGCGCGGCGCCCCGCGGCCGGCGGCGCCCAGCGGGGTAACCTGGCGCCGTGGCGCCCTCGAGACCCCCGCGCTTCGGTGCCGTGATCACGGCCATGGTGACGCCCTTCGCCGACGACGGCTCGCTCGACGTCGACGGGGCGGCGGGGCTGGCCCGCTTCCTCGCCGACCACGGCAGCGACGGCCTCGTGGTGGCGGGCACCACGGGCGAGGGCCCCGTGCTGAGCGACGACGAGCTCGCCCAGCTGTGGCGGGCCGTGGCGGAGGCCGTGACCGTCCCGGTCATCGCCGGAACCGGGACCAACGACACGGCGCACTCCGTCGCCTGCACGCGCCTGGCCGAGGACGCCGGGGCGGCCGGGGCGCTCGTCGTGACGCCCTACTACTCCAAGGCCAGCCAGGCCGGCATCGCCGCCCACTTCAGCGCGGTGGCCGAGGCCACCCGCCTCCCCGTGCTGCTCTACGACATCCCCGGGCGCACGGCCCGCAAGATCGAGTTCGACACGATGGTGGGCCTGGCCCGTTCGGTGCCCAACATCGTGGGGGTGAAGGACGCCGCCGGCGACGTGGCCCGGGCCGCCCGCCTGGTGGTCGACACCCCCGAGGACTTCGAGCTCTACAGCGGGGACGACGCCTTGACCCTGGCCCTGCTGGCGGTGGGGGCGGTGGGCGTGGTCAGCGTGGCGTCGAACTGGGCCGGCGACGAGATGGCGGAGATGGTGGCCGCCTGGTCCAAGGGCGACGCCGAGGGGGCGCGGCTCGCCAACGCCCGGCTCTTCGCCTCGTACGCCTTCGAGACGAGCGACGAGTTCCCCAACCCGCTCCCGGCCAAGGCCGCCCTGCGGGTGCTCGGGCTGCCCGCCGGGCAGTGCCGGCTGCCCATGGGGCCGGCCGGGCCCGAGCTCGAGCATCGGGCGCGGGCCGTGCTGGCCGGGCTGGGGCGGGACCCGGCCTCGGCGGCCACCTCGGGCGGCGGCGGGCCGGTTGGCTGACCCCGTCCGCATCGTCTTCCTCGGCGGGCTGGGGGAGATCGGCCGGAACTGCGCGTGCTTCGAGTCCGGCGGGCGCATCGTCGTGCTCGACTGCGGGATCATGTTCCCCGAGCCCGACACGCCGGGCATCGACCTCGTGCTCCCCGACCTGTCGTACCTGCGCGACCACGCCGAGTCGGTGGAGGCGGTGGTGCTCACCCACGGGCACGAGGACCACACGGGGGGGCTCGCCTACCTCCTGCGTGACCTCGCCGTGCCCGTGTACGGCTCGGCCCTCACCTTGGGGCTCGCCCGCCACCGCGTGGAGGAGGCCGGCCTCGAGCGCCGCGCCACCTTCATCGAGGTGGCCGACGGTGAGCGACGCGCCATCGGCCCCTTCGACGTCGAGTTCATCCCCGTCACCCACTCGGTGCCCCACGGCTTCGCCGTCGCCTTCCACACCCCCCACGGGGTGATCCTCCACTCCGGAGACTTCAAGATCGACCTCACACCGGTGGACGGCCGGCTCACCGACCTGACCCGCATCGGGTCACTGGCCGCCGACCCCGGCATCCGGCTCCTGCTGGCCGACTCCACCAACGCCGAGGAGCCCGGCTACACCGAGTCGGAGACCGAGGTGGGCGCCACCTTGCTGCGGACCTTCGAGGCGCGCCCCGGCCGGCGCATGATCGTCACCTGCTTCGCCAGCCACATCCACCGCGTGCAGCAGGTGATCGACGCCGCCCTGGGAACGGGCCGCAAGGTGGCCACGCTGGGCCGCTCCATGGCCAAGAACGTGGAGCTGGCGCGCCGTCTCGGCCTGCTCGAGCTGCCCACCGAGTCGTTGGTGGACGTGGAGCGCGTTGACGACATGGACCCGGGGTCGGTGTGCGTGATCTCCACCGGCTCCCAGGGCGAGCCGCTGTCGGCCCTGGCGCTCATGGCCGAAGGGGAGAGCAAGTGGCTGCACCTGCGGCCCGACGACGTGGTCGTGATCAGCGCCCACCCGATCCCCGGCAACGAGTGGGCGGTGGGCCGGGTCATCGACGCGCTGCACCGGCGCGGCGCCGAGGTCATCCACACCGGCGTGGCGCCGGTGCACGTGAGCGGGCACGCCCGCCAGGGTGAGTTGAAGGTCCTGTTGTCGGTGGCCCGTCCCCAGTGGTTCATCCCCGTCCACGGGGAGTACCGCCATCTCGTCAACCACGTGCGTCTGGCCACGCGCATGGGGGTGGCCCCCGACAACGCCGTGCTCTGCGAGGACGGCGACTCGGTCGTGCTCGACGGCGCCGGACTGCGCCGGGGTGACCCCGTCCCGGCCGGGTTCCTCTACGTCGACGGCACGGTGGGCGACGTGGGCCACGGCGTCCTGCGCGACCGGCGGGTGCTGGCCGAGGAGGGCGTGGTCATGGTGGTGGTGGTCGTGGACCTCCAGTCCGCCGAGGTGGTGAACGCCCCCGAGATCATCACCCGGGGCTGGGTGCACGCCCCCGAGGCCGAGGCCCTCCTGGACGAGGCCAGCGACACCGTCCGGGCCGAGCTCGAGAAAGCCCTGGCCGAAGGGGTCGTCGACCACGAGTCGCTGCGGCGCCACGCCCGGCGCTCCCTGGGCCGGTTCGTGGGGGAGCGCACCCGGCGCCGGCCCATGATCGTGCCCGTGGTCGTCACCGTCTGAGGCGGGCGCCGGTCCTCGGACCGCCCGGGGGCGGCTGTTACCGTTGTGGCCATTGTGGTGACCACCAAGCGCCGCCCGGGCGGCGCGCGCCTCACGCCGCGGTCCCGCCCGGGGCGCCGCCGCCGGAGCCGCCGGAGCCGCGGCCGCACGCCCGGGGTCCGGGTGTCGGGACGGCCCCGGCCCGCCCGCCGTCGCCGGACGTCGTCGCGCGCCGGCCACGGCTGGCTGCGCTCGGCCCAGGCGGTGCTGGCCGAGCACGGCGAGGACGTGTGGGGCATCGTCCTGGTCACGGTGGGCGCCCTGGGCGTCCTCGCCCTCTACGCCGACGCCCTCGGGCCCGCCGGGCACGGTGCCCGTCACGCCCTGGGGGTGGTTCTCGGGGTGGGGCGCTTCTTCATCCCGCCGGCCTTCGCGCTCGCCGGGGTGATGCTCGTGACGGGCCGTCCCCAGCACGAGCCGGCCCGCACGGGGGTCGGCCTGGCCCTGGCCCTGGCGGCGGTGGCAGGGCTGGCGGACCTGGCCGGCGGGGCGCCGGCGATGTCGGCGGGCTCGGCCCGCCTGGCGGGGGCGGGCGGCTGGATCGGCGTCGCCATGGGCAACCCCCTGCGCTCGGGCCTCGGCAACTGGGGTGCCTCGGTCGTGCTCTTGGCGCTGGTCACCCTGGCGTGCGTGCTGTTCACCGGGGTCACGCTGCGCGCCGCGCTGGCGGCCACGGGACGCGCCGGTGCCGGGCTGTGGCGCATGGCCGCCGAGCGCATGGACCGCAGCCTGCGCGACGGCGAGGAGGCTGACGACGAGGACGAGGACGACGAGGACGCCTTCGTCGACGAGGACGAAGAAGAAGAGGACGACGAGGAGCCCGAGCCCGACGTCGTGGTGGCGGCGCCGCCCCGGCGCCGCCCTCTGTTCGACCTCGAGCGCCTGGGCATCCTGGGGCCGGCGCCCGAGGTTGAGGCGCCCGCGGCGGGCGGCGAGGACGCCCAGCAGGACGAGGACGCCCAGCAGGACGAGGACGAGCACGAGGGGGCCTTCGTCGGTGCGTCGCGCGCCCCGGCCGGCGGGCTGGACGCCCGCGGGGCACCGGGGGAGTGGCGCCTGCCCAGGCTGAGCCTCCTGGCGCGCTCCAAAGCCCAGCGCCTCGACCGCGCCGAGGTCAGCGCGGCGGGCCGGGCCCTGGTCGCCGCGCTGGCCAACCACGGGGTGGAGACGCGCCTGGTCGGTCACACCGTGGGGCCGTCCGTGACGCGCTTCGAGCTCGAACTGGGCCCGGGGGTGAAGGTCGCCCGGGTGACGAGCCTGGCCAAGGACATCGCCTACGCCATGGCGTCGCCCGACGTCCGCATCCTGGCCCCCATCCCCGGCAAGTCCGCCATCGGCGTCGAGGTGCCCAACCGCATCCGCCAGCTGGTGACGCTGGGCGACGTGCTGGCCTCGGAGGAGGCCCGGCGGGCCGGCCACCCCCTCGAAGTGGCGCTGGGCCGCGACATCGCGGGCCGGCCCGTCATGGAGAACCTGGCCGACATGCCCCACATCCTCATCTCCGGGGCGACGGGGGCGGGCAAGTCGTCGTGCATCAACTCGCTGCTCACCTCGGTGCTCATGCGGGCGACCCCCGAGGAGCTCCGGCTCATCCTGGTCGACCCCAAGCGGGTCGAGCTCGGCCAGTACAACGGGCTGCCCCATCTCCTCACCCAGGTGGTGGTGGACCCGAAGAAGGCCGCCAACGCCCTGTCGTGGGCCGTGGCCGAGATGGAGCGGCGCTACGACGTGCTCGCCGAGGCCGGGATGCGCGACATCACCGGGTACAACGCGGCGGTCGACCGGGGCGACCTCGACGAGGGCTACGAGGACGACGACGAGGACTACCTCGAGGACGAGGACGAGGAGGACGTCGACGCCGAGGCCGATGACGACGTCGAGGACGAGGAGTACGACGAGGAAGAAGAGGACGAGGACGAGGACGAGGAATACGAGGAGGACGAGGAGGGCGAGTACGAAGACGAGGGGGAGGACGACGAAGACGAGGAGGCGGAGGACGAGGGCGAGGAAGAAGAGGACGAGGACGAATACGAGGACGAGGACGAGGAGGGCCCCGAGGGGCGGGCCAAGGCCCGGGTGGCCGAGTCCCGGGAACGCCTCCAGCCCACCGTCCCGCGCGAGCGCCTTCCCTTCGTCCTCGTCGTGGTGGACGAGCTCAACGACCTCATGATGGTGGCCGCCCGCGACGTCGAGGACTCGGTGTGCCGCATCGCCCAGATGGCACGGGCGGTGGGCATCCACCTCGTGATCGCCACCCAACGCCCGTCGGTGGACGTGATCACCGGTGTGATCAAGGCCAACATCCCGTCACGGCTGGCGTTCTCGGTGTCGTCGCTGGCCGACAGCCGGGTCATCCTGGACCAGCCCGGAGCCGAGCGCCTCATCGGCAAGGGGGACATGCTCCTGCTCACGGCGTCCTCGTCGGTGCCACGGCGCATCCAGGGGCCGTGGGTGGCCGAGACCGAGGTCCGGTCGGTGGTGGCGCACTGGAAGCGCCAGCGCACCCCGCAGTACGTGGAGGGCATCGCCGGCGACGGGGGACCGTCGCGGGGGGGCGACAACGTCGACGACGACGACGATCTGCTGCACGATGCCATGGAGCTCGTCGTGCGCTCTCAGCTAGGGTCCACGTCGATGCTTCAGCGCAAGCTCCGCGTCGGATTCTCGAGGGCGGGGCGCCTGATGGACCTCCTCGAGCGCCGGGGCGTGGTCGGCCCCTCAGAGGGGTCCAAGGCGCGTGCGGTCCTCATGACGACGGACGAGCTCGAGCAGCTGGCCTCGCGGTAGGCACATGAGCCGACGTAGAGGCCGCCACACGCGCGGCGCCCACAAACACGGCGCCGCCGCCCAGGCCGAGAAGGCCCGGGCCACACCGCACGACATTGCAGAGGGGCCCGACACCGGTGTCGCTCCGGCCGGCGCCGGGGCGGGGGACGCCCCCGAGCGCGTGCCGGCGGCGGTCCCACAGGTGGCGCCCGTGGGGGGCCCCGAGGGTGCGCCATCGAGCCCGGAGCTCCCCGTGGCGGGCGCACCGGTCCCTCCCGGCGAGGCCCACGACGGCGCACCCCGGGGGACGGGCGCGTCGGGAGGCGCCGACGGCGCCGCGCCTGGCGGTGCCCTTCCGTCCGTGCCGGTCACGGGAGCGGCGCCCGCCCCCGAGGCGGCGGCCGGCACCGTGACGGCGCCCGCGGCGGTGGCCGTGCTCGAACGGGAGCGCCCCGCCGAGGAGACCGAGCCGCTGGCGGCCACCATCGTGGTGGCGCCCCAGCGGGAACGACGCACCCATCGGTGGTGGCCCTGGGCCGTGGTCGTCCTCGTCCTCGCCCTGGGCGCCGCGGTGCTCGTCCAGATCGGCCGCCCCCTCCCGAGCCCCACCGTCCGCACCACGCTGGCCACCTCCTCCACCGTGACCGGGGCGGCCCCCGCCATGCCGTGGCCGGCGACCGGGGAGGCGGCGGTGTCGGTGCCCTCCCTCGGCGTCACCTTGACCCCGGGGCCCGAGCCCACGGTGCCCATCGCCAGCCTCACCAAGATCATGACGGCCTACGTGACGCTGCGCGACCACCCCCTGGGCCCCGACGAGCAGGGCCCCAGCGTGGTGATGAGCGCCGCAGACCAGGCCGAGGCCGCCTCACAGGCCGGTCAGGGAGCGACGTCGGTGCCCGTCACGGCGGGCGAGCACCTGAGCGAGCGCCAGTTGCTGGACGGCCTCATGGTGCACTCGGCCAACAACCTGGCCGACGTGCTGGCCCGCTGGGACGCGGGGTCGGTGCCGGCCTTCGTGGCCAAGATGAACGCCGCGGCGGCCGCCTTGGGCATGACCGCCACGCATTACACCGACGCCAACGGCCTCGACGCGTCGACGATGGGCAGCGCAGTGGACGAGTTGCGGGTGGCGGGGGCGGCCATGGCCATCCCGACCTTCGCCGCGGTGGTGGACCAGCGCTCGGTGTCGCTGCCCATCGCGGGCGTCCTGCCCAACTACGTGCAGTCGGTGGGCAGCGACGGCATCATCGGGGTGAAGTCCGGCTTCACGCAGGCGGCCATGGGGTGCCTGGTGCTCGCCGGGGTGCGCACCGTGGGCGGCAAGCCGGTGGTCGTGATGGCGGCCGTGACCGGACAGCCCGGCGAAGACCCGCTGGCCACCGCCAACACCGCCGACCTGCGGCTCATCGACGCCATGACCAGCGGACTGCGCCAGGTCACCGTGGCGCCCGCCGGCACCCGCGTGGGGACGATCAGCGTGCCGTGGTCGCAGGGCTCGGTGGCGGCCACCACGGTGGGGGCCCTCCAGTTGCTGGCGTGGCCGGGTCAGGTGGTCCACCTCGGCTTCACCCACGGGTCGGTCGGTGCCGGGTTGGCCGGGGGCGCCCGGGTGGGCACGCTCACGGCGAGGGCCGGTCCCGAGCGGGCGGTGGTGCCCGTGCGCACCGACCGGGTGCTCACCGGCCCGACGGCGCGGTGGCGCCTGACCAGACACTGACGCCGTCCGCGGGGGACGGACGGGGCGCGGCACTACCCTAGGGAGCCGTGCGCGCCCGTGCCCCCGCCTCCTCGGCCAACCTGGGCCCGGGCTTCGACGTGCTCGCCCTGGCGCTCGAGCTCTACGTGGAGGTCGAGATCGAGCCCGCCCCCCGGCTGGTGGTGCGGGCCGAGGGGGAGGGCGCCGAGCTCGAGGACGAGGACATGCACCTGGCGGCGCGCGTGGCCATCGACGTGGTGGGCCACGACCACCTGGCCGTCACGGTCCGCTCCGAGATCCCCGTCGCCCGGGGCCTCGGGTCCTCCGCCGCCCTGGCGGTGGCCGCGGCCGCCGCGGCCGGCTCCAAGGACCCGCTCGGGGTGGCGGCCCGCATCGACGGGCACCCCGAGAACGCGGCCGCATCGGTGGTGGGCGGGCTCGTGGCCGCCACCTTGGTACGCGGCGCGGTGCGAGCCGTGCGCATGCCGCTCGACGCCGGGCTCGTCTTCGTGGCCATGGTGCCCGACCGCCCCCTGCCCACCGCCCGCGCCCGCCAGGTGCTGCCCCAGCAGGTGGGCCGGGCCGACGCCACCTTCAACCTCGGCCGTCTGGCCCTCCTCCTGGCCGGCCTGGCCGACCGGTCCCTGCTGACCCGGGAGGCCACCGAGGACCGCCTCCACCAGGACTACCGCAGCCCGCTGCTGCCCGAGGCCCCGCAGCTGCTCGCCCGCCTCACCGCCGCGGGGGCCCTGGCGTCGTGCTGGTCGGGGGCGGGGCCGGCGCTGCTCGGGATCTGCGACGGGGAGGACGGCGAGCGGGTGCGGGCCGCAGCGGCGTCGGCCATGGAGGAGATCGGCGTCCCCGGGCGCGTCCTGCTCGTCCGCCCCGACCTCGAGGGGCTGATCGTCGAGGGCGTGCCCACGGCGCTCTAGCCGCCGAGGGTCGCACCAGCGCGCTGCCGACAGACACCATGGCCCGCACCTTCCACATCCGCACCTTCGGCTGCCAGATGAACGAGCACGACTCGGAGCGCCTGGCCGGCCTGCTCGTCGCCGACGGGCTCGAGCCCACCGACGACGTGGAGCAGGCGGACGTCGTGGTGCTCAACACCTGTTGCATCCGCGAGAACGCCGACAACAAGCTCTACGGCCATCTCGGGCACCTGAAGTCACTGCGCGAGCGGCGACCCGGGCTGCAGATCGCCGTGGGCGGGTGCCTGGCCCAGAAGGACGGCGCGCAGCTGCGGGCCCGCGCTGGCCACGTCGACGTCGTGTTCGGCACCCACAACCTGACGCGGGCACCGGCCCTGCTGCGCCAGGCGGCGCGCCGCGGCCCTGTCGTCGAGATCCTCGACGCCCCCGCGCCCGAGGCCGCCGACGACCTGCCCGTGGCCCTGTCGGCCGTGCGGGAGCTGTCCTATGCCGCCTGGGTCACCATCCAGACGGGGTGCGACAACTCGTGCGCCTTCTGCATCGTCCCGCAGGTGCGCGGGGCGGAGGTGAGCCGGCCGCTCGACGACATCGTGGCCGAGGTGCGGGGGCTCGCCCGCCGGGGCGTCACCGAGGTGACGCTGCTCGGCCAGAACGTCAACTCCTACGGGCGCGACCTCACCCGCCGTCGGCCGCTGTTCGACCGCCTGCTGCGGGCGGTGGGGGCGGTCGACGGCATCAGGCGGGTGCGCTTCACGAGCCCCCACCCCAAGGACCTGCGGCCCGAGACCATCGCGGCGATGGCCGAGACCGAGGCGGTGTGCGAGCACCTCCACCTGCCGCTGCAGTCGGGCAGCGACCGGGTGCTGGCCGCCATGCGGCGCGGCTACCGGGCCCAGCGCTACCTCGATCGCCTCGCCGCGGCGCGTGACGCCGTGCCCGACCTGGCCGTCACCACCGACGTCATCGTGGGGTTCCCCGGTGAGACCGAGGACGACTTCGACGCCACTTTGGCGGTGGTGGCCGAGGCCGCCTACGACAGCGCGTACACCTTCATCTTCTCGCCCCGCCCGGGCACGCGGGCCGCGGCCATGACCGACGCCTTCGTCCCGCACGACGTGGTGGCCGACCGCTTCGAGCGCCTGCGGGCCGTGGTGGAGCGCTCGGCGGCGCGGCGCCACCAGGCCCGGGTGGGCCAGGTGGAGGAGGTCGTGGTGGAGGGGCCCAAGGCGCGCCAGCCCGGCGCGCTCACCGGACGGACGCGCCAGAACAAGCTCGTGCACTTCGCGCCCCCGGGCACGGAGGTGCCGGCGGTGGGCTCCTACGCGGAGGTGCGCGTGTCGGGCGCGGGCCCGCACCACCTGCGCGGCGAGCTGGTGCGCCACCGTGCGCCGGGCCGCCGGCCCATCCGGATCCCGGTCCTGCCGGGCTAGGGCGCCGTGGGTGCGGCGCCCGCCCCGCCTGGCGGCCACGTCGCGCTGGTGGGCGTCACCGCCTCGGGGAAGTCGGCCCTGGCGCTGGCCCTGGCGCGGGTGCGCCCCGAGGCCGAGCTCGTCTCGGTGGACTCCATGTGCGTGTACCGGGGCATGGACATCGGCACCGACAAGCCCGACGCCGCGGCGCGCGCCGCCGGGCGCTACCACCTGCTCGACCTCGTCGACCCCGACGAGGAGTTCACGGTGGCGCGCTTTCAGGCCGCCGCCGCCGCCACCGTGGACG
This sequence comes from Acidimicrobiales bacterium, assembly GCA_035515515.1. Lineage (GTDB taxonomy): Bacteria > Actinomycetota > Acidimicrobiia > Acidimicrobiales > UBA8190 > DATJBC01. The sequence goes on along the minus strand of DATJBC010000254.1, from coordinate 10,960 downwards.
CCATCGAGGGCCGGGGGCACCGGGCCCTGTTCGTGGGGGGCACGGGGCTCTACCTCCGGGCCGTCGTCGACCGGCTGTCGCTCCCGGGGCGCTTCCCCGACGTGGCCGGCGCCCTCGAGCGCCAGGCCGAGCAGCCCGACGGCCTGGCCCGCCTGCACGCCCGCCTGGCCTGCCTCGACCCGGTGGCCGCCGGCCGCATCGAGCCCACCAACCGCCGGCGGGTGGTGCGCGCCCTGGAGGTGACGCTCGGGACCGGCCGGCCCTTCTCCTCGTTCGGCCCCGGGCTGGAGGCCTACCCGCCCACGACCCTGGCGCTGGTGGGCGTGCCCTACGACGCCGCCGCCGTCGACGACCGCGTGGCCGGGCGCTTCGAGGCCTTCCTGGCGCGGGGGCTGCTCGACGAGGTGCGCGCCCTGGCGGCGCGCCCCGCCGGCCTGTCGCGCACCGCCCGCCAGGCGCTCGGCTACCGGGAGCTGTTGGCGCACGTGGAGCAGGGGGTGCCTCTCGAGCAGGCCGTCGAGGACGCCGTGCGCCGCACGCGCCTGTTCGCCCGCCGACAGTGGGCGTGGTTCCGGCGCGACCCCCGCATCCGGTGGCTCGATCCCGGGCGTGCGCTGCTCGGGCAGCTCCTCGAGGTGTGGGACGCCCGGGCCCCGCGCCCGGTGGGAGACTGACCGCCATGTCCCGCGCCGACGCGCTGCACCTCACCAAGCACCACGGAGCCGGCAACGACTTCCTCGTGCACCTCGACACCCACGGCCGCGGCGCGCTGTCGGGGGAGGAGGTGCGCGCCCTGTGCGACCGCCACCGCGGGATCGGTGCCGACGGGCTGATCCGGGGCACCCCGGGCGCGTCGGGCAGCCTGCGCATGGAGCTGCGCAACGCCGACGGCTCGCCCGCCGAGATGAGCGGCAACGGCATCCGCTGCCTGGTGCAGGCGGCCGTGGGCGCCGGGATGGTGGGGCCGGGGCGCACCGCGGTGCACACCGACGCCGGGGCCCGCTGGGTCGAGTACCGCCCGACGGACCACGCGGGCCTCGGCTACGGGCGCGTGGGCATGGGCGCCGCCGTGCTCGGGGCGCGCCTCGAGGTGGAGGTGCCCGGGCTGCGCTGGGCCCAGCGCGTGGAGATGGGCAACCCGCACCTGGTGCTGTTCGGGGAGCCCGCCCCCGACCACCTCGTGCGCGACCTGGGCCCCGCCCTGGAGCGCTCCGTGCCGGGCGGGGCCAACGTGGAGTTCGTGTGGCCGGGCGCCGACGGGCACACCCTGTGGCTGCGGGTGTGGGAGCGCGGCGTGGGCGAGACCCTGGCGTGCGGGACCGGGGCGTGTGCCGTCGCCGCCGCCGCGCAGGCCCACGGTGCGGCGGCCTCGCCGGTGCGCGTCGTGTCCCCCGGTGGCCCCCTCGAGGTCGAGCTGGGGGCGCACGAGGCCGTGCTGGGCGGCCCCGTGCGCCGGGTGGGCGCGGTCGTGGTGGACGAGGACGCCCTGTCGTCGATGGCCGCCGCCCATCCCGGGGGCCCCGCCGGGGACGCGGCGTCGCCCGGCCCGCCGGCCGCCGGGGCGCCACCACCGGTGGCGGCACGCCCGTGACGCTCATCGAGCGCAGGTTCCGCGAGCGCATCGTGCTCGTGGGCGTGGCCTTCCCGTGGAGCTCCGCCGACACGGTGGACGCCGACCTCGACGAGCTGGCGCTGCTCGTCGGCACGGCCGGGGCCATCGTGGCCGACCGCGTCGTGCAGCGCCGCGACCGTCCCGACCCCGCCACCTTCGTGGGGCGGGGCAAGGCCCAGGAGCTCCACGAGCGCTGCGAGGCGGTCGACGCCGACACCGTGGTCTTCGACGACGAGCTGTCGCCCGCGCAACAGCGCAACCTGGAGCAGATCCTGGGGCGCACCGCCATCGACCGCACGGCGGTGATCCTCGACATCTTCGCCCAGAACGCGCGGTCCCAGGAGGGCAAGGCCCAGGTGGAGCTGGCCCTGCTGCGCTACCGCCTGCCGCGCCTGCGGGGCCGGGGGCGCGCCCTGTCGCAGCAGGCCGGCGGCATCGGCACCCGGGGCCCGGGCGAGACCCAGCTCGAGGTGGACCGCCGGCGCCTCTTGCGGCGCATGGCCCGGCTCGAGGTGGAGCTGCGGGGGCTGTCGGCCACGCGCCTCACCCAGCGGCGAGCCCGGCGCCGGTCGCGCCAGCGGGTGGTGAGCCTGGTGGGCTACACCAACGCCGGGAAGTCGACCCTCCTCAACCGCTTGACCGGCGCCGGCGTGGTCGTGGAGGACCGGCTGTTCTCGACGCTCGACCCCCGCACCCGGCGTCTCGCCCTCCCCGGTGGCGAGACCGTGCTCGTGACCGACACCGTCGGCTTCGTGCGCAAGCTCCCCCACCAGCTGGTGGAGGCGTTCCGCTCCACCCTGGAGGAGGTGCGCGAGGCCGACCTGCTCCTGCACGTGGTGGACGCCTCGGCCCCCGAGCCCGAAATGCAGGTCGACGCCGTGCGCAGCGTGCTGGCCGAGATCGACGCCGCCGACGTCGCCGAGCTCGTGGTGGTCAACAAGGCCGACCGGGCGCCGGGCGCGGCTGCCCGCATCGCCGCCGCCCATCCCGGGGCGGTCGTCGTGTCGGCGGCCACGGGCCAGGGCATGGACGGCCTGGTGCAGGCGATCGGCGACCGCCTGCGCGTCGCCGATCGCGTGGTGGAGCTCGTCGTCCCCTTCGAGCGCGGCGACATCCTGGCCGCCGTGCACCGCGAGGGCGAGGTGGTGGACGAGTCCCACGGCGAGGGGGCGACCGTGCTCCACGTGGTGCTGGACGAGGCCGGGCGGGCCCGGTTCCGGGAGTTCGTGGGGACGTGAGCGCCGGCGCGCCGGCGGCGGCGTTCACCCCGCCGCCGTATCCCTACGACCGCCTCGACGCCGTGGCGGCGGTGGCGGCCTCGCACCCCGGCGGGGCCGTCGACCTGTCGGTGGGCACGCCCTGTGACCCGCCTCCCGACGCCGTGGTGCGCGCCCTGGCCACGTCGGGCGCCGAGCGGGGCTATCCGTCGTCGGTGGGCGGGGCCGCCCTGCGCGAGGCCGCGGCGCGGTGGATGGCGCGCCGCTTCGGGGTGGCCGTCGAGGCCGGGCAGATCGCCGCCTGCGTGGGGACCAAGGAGTTCGTGGCCACCACGGCGTGGTTCCTGCGGCTGCGCACGCCGGGGCGCGACACCGTGCTCGTCCCCGCCGTGGCCTATCCCACCTACGCCATGGGCGGGGTGCTGGCGGGCTGCCGGGTGGTGGAGGTGGGCACCGGCCCCGGCGGCCGGCCCGACCTCGAGGCCGTGTCCCCCTCCGACGCCGGGCGCGCCCTGTGCGCCTGGGTCAACAGCCCCGCCAACCCGGCGGGCACCCTGGCCGACCTGGGGGCCGCCGCCGCCTGGGGCCGCGCCCGGGGGGTGCCGGTGTTCTCCGACGAGTGCTACGCCGAGTTCACCTGGGACGCGGCGCCCGCCACCATCGTCGAGCACGGCTGCCAAGGGGTGGTGGCCGTGCACTCGCTGTCCAAGCGCTCCAACCTGGCGGGCGCCCGGGTGGGCGTGTACGCCGGCGACCCCGAGCTGGTGGCGTACCTGGGCGAGGTGCGCAAGCACGCCGGGCTCATGGTGCCCGGCCCCGTGCAGGCCGCCGCCGTGGTGGCCTGGGACGACGACGCCCACGTGGAGGAGCAGCGGGGCCGCTACCGCCGCCGCCTGGAGCGCCTGGCCCGGATCCTCACCGGCGCGGGGCTCGACGCCGCACCCCCGGCCGGCGGCTTCTACCTGTGGGTGCCCGTGCCGGGCTGGGCGCACGAGGCGGGGGCGGCCCGGGGGCGCCCCGGGGCGTGGGCGCTCGCCGAGGCGCTGGCCGAGGCCGCCGGGGTGGTGGTGAGCCCGGGCGAGTTCTACGGGCGCCAGGCCGAGGGCTTCGTGCGGGTGGCCGCCGTGCAGCCCGACGCGCGCATCGAGCTCGTGGCCGAGCGCCTGGCATCGTCGGGCCACCCGAACCTCGGCCGGTAACCTCGGGCGATGGCCGACCTGGCGTCGCAGATCGACGAGCTGTGGTCCCGCGTGGGCGAGCTGAGCCCCGCCGACGACGACGCCCTGGCGGTGGTGAGCGAGGCCGTCGACCTCCTCGACCGGGGCGAGGCGCGCGTGGCCGAGATCGACGGCGCCGGCCAGGTGGTCGTGCACGACTGGCTCAAGCGGGCCATCTTGCTGTTGTTCCGGCTGCGGGCCATCGAGCGCACCGAGCTGGGGCCCTTCGAGTTCGCCGACAAGCTCCCCTTGAAGACGGGCTACGAGGCGGCCGGGGTGCGGGTGGTGCCCGGGGCGTCGGCCCGCTGGGGCGCCTTCCTCGACCGGGGCGTGATCCTCATGCCGAGCTACGTCAACATCGGGGCGCGCGTGGGCGCCGACACCATGGTCGACACGTGGGCCACGGTGGGCTCGTGCGCCCAGATCGGGGCGCGCGTGCACCTGTCGGGGGGCGTGGGCATCGGCGGCGTGCTCGAGCCCCCCAACGCCGCGCCGGTCATGGTGGGCGACGACGCCGACATCGGCAGCCGGTGCATGGTCACCCAGGGGGCCCGGGTGGGGGAGGGGGCGGTGCTGGCCGAGGGCGTCATCCTCAACCCCGGCATCCCCGTGTACGACGCCGCCACCGGCGAGGAGCTCGGGCGGGGGGTGGTGCCCCCCTGGTGCGTCGCCATCAGCGCGGCGCGCCGGCGCCAGTACGAGGGGGGCGAGTTCTTCCTGCCCTGCGTGCTCGTCATCAGGCGCCTGGCCGAGGGCGAGCGCCACGACAAGGCGCAGCTCGAGGCGCTGCTGCGCGACCACCAGGGCTCGGGCTGAGGCCGGCGCCCGGCCCGAGCCGCCCTCCGCCCCCGTGACCGACCTGCTGGCGCTGGCTGCCGAGCTGGTGGGCATCTCGTCGGTGAGCCACCACGAGCACGCCCTCGCCGCGCGCGTGGAGGACGGCCTGCGCGCCGCCGGGCACCTGGAGGTGGAGCGGGTGGGCGACTCGGTGGTGGCCCGCTCGCAGCTGGGCCGCCCCCGCCGGGTGCTGCTCGCCGGGCACCTGGACACCGTGCCGCCCTTCGACGACCGCCCGCCGCGGGTGGCGGGGGACACCGTGTGGGGCCTGGGGGCGGTGGACATGAAGGGCGGCCTGGCGGTCATGCTCGACCTGGCGGCCACCGTGGCGGCGCCCGCCGTGGACGTCACCTACGTCCTGTACGCGTGCGAGGAGGTGGAGCGCCGCCACAACGCCCTGGGCCAGCTGGCCGCCACGCGCCCCGAGCTGTTGGCCGCCGACGCCGCCGTGCTGGGCGAGCCCACGGCGGGCGTGGTGGAGGCGGGGTGCCAGGGCACCATGCGGGCCGTGGTGTCCACGGCGGGGCGGCGCGCCCACACGGCCCGGCCGTGGGCGGGGGTGAACGCCGTGCACCGGCTGGGCCCGGTCCTCGAGGCCCTGGCCGCCTACCGCCCCCGGCGGGTGGTGCTCGACGGCTGCGAGTACGCCGAGCAGCTCCAGGCCGTGGGCGTGGCCGGAGGGGTGGCGGGCAACGTGGTGCCCGACCGGGGAACCGTGACGGTGAACTACCGCTTCGCCCCCGACCGCACGCCGGCCGAGGCCGAGACGGAGCTGCGCCGGCTCCTGGGGGGGGTGGTGGAGGCGGGGGCGGGCGACGCCCTCGAGGTGGTGGACCACGCCCCCGGGGCCGCCCCCGGGTTGGCCCACCCGCTCCTGGCGTCGCTGGTGGCGGCCACCGGGGCGCCCCCCCGGGCCAAGCTGGGGTGGACCGACGTGGCCACCTTCGCCGAGATCGGGGTGCCCGCCGCCAACTTCGGCCCCGGCGACCCGCTCCTGGCCCACACCCCCGACGAGCACGTGTCGCGGGGCGAGCTCGAGCAGGCCCGGGGGGTGCTGGGCGCCCTGCTCGGGGGGTGAGGGCGGGGCGGGGCTAGAGGCGGCGCAACACGGTGACGACCTTGCCGTAGATCGTCACCTCGCCGGGCCCGAACTCCATGGGCTCCATGGCCGGGTTGGCCGGCGTGAGCACGACCTTGCCGCGCCGGCGGGCGAAGGTCTTCACGGTGCCCTCGTCGTCGGGGATGCCGGCCACCACCACGTCGCCGTTGTCGGCGTCGGGCTGCTCGCGCACCACCACGTAGTCGCCGTCGAAGATGCCGGCCTCGATCATCGAGTCGCCCCGCACCCGCAGCATGAACAGCGACCCCGAGCCGGTGAAGTCCTCGGGCAGGGGCAGCAGCTCCTCGACGTTCTCGCTGGCCAGCACGCCCGTGCCGGCGGCCACGTCGCCGACCAGCGGGACGTGGCGCACGGGGCGGGCCGCCATGGCCGCCTTGGACGAGGGGTCGAAGCGGACCTCGATGGCGCGGGGCTTGGTGGGGTCGCGCCGCAGGTAGCCCTCGCGCTGGAGGACGGCCAGGTGGGCGTGCACCGTCGACGACGAGGTCAGCCCGACGGCCTCCCCGATCTCGCGCACCGAGGGTGGGTACCCCCGCGTCCGCAGGTTCTCGCCGATGCACTCGAGGATCTCGAGCCGCTTGCCGGTGAGGGCCTCAGCCATGTCCCCTCCGTGAGAGAGCGCCGCCCGCCGAATCCCGGGCCCCTGGTCGAACACCAGTTCGTGAAACCGTACTCCGCCCGGTGGGCGGGGGCAAACATCTGTTCGGCGCCGTCCCCGGGGACGGTGTCACACCCCTGGTCCACGATGGGGCCGTGGGTAGCGCGAGACGCCGGGCACCGCTTGACACGAACACCTGTTCGTGTTGGGATGGGCGTATGGCGAACACCTGTTCGACCGGGTGGGAGGGGGTGCGCTGATGGCCCTGGCGCTGGCACCCCTCCCGGGCCGGCCGCCGCGCCCCGCGCGGCGGCCCGTCACCCGCCCGGGCTTCCCCACCACCGGCGGCGCCACCCCGGCGCGGCCGTATCTCGGGTCCGAGCCCGGCCCCCGGCGCCACCACCCGCGTCCCACGCGCGGGGGGTGCGCCGTGGGCGGGTCCGACGCCCGCCGGCGGGCGGTGGCGCGCCGCCGGCGGGTGCTGCTCGGCACCGCGGCGACGGCACTGCTCGTCGCCCTCGCCCTGCCCTGGGGCGGGACCGGGGGCCACACCCTCGCCACCCCCGGTCCCGCTCTGGTGGGGGAGGTCGTCCGGCCCCATGCGCCCTACGTGGTGCGCCCGGGCGACACCTTGTGGACGATCGCCGAGCGGCTCGCCCCCGGCGGGGATCCCCGGCCCGTGGTGGCGCAGCTCGAGTCGCAGGTGGGCGGGGACACGGTCGTGGCGGGGGAGCGGCTCACCCTCCCCTGACCGCCGCCGCCACAGCGCGAACGCCCCGCGGGGGCAGCACTACGGTTGCGGCAGTGCGGTGCCCGTGGTGCCAGAGCCTCGAGGACAAGGTCGTCGACTCACGTCTCGCCGAGGACGGCGCCGCCATCCGCCGGCGGCGCGAGTGCCTGTCGTGCAGCCGCCGCTTCACCACCTACGAGCGCCTCGACGAGGTGCCGCTGTGGGTGGTGAAGCGCGCGGGCCAGCGAGAGCCCTTCGACCGGGCCAAGGTGGTGGCCGGGGTGCGCGCCGCCACCAAGAACCGGCCCGTGACCGAGGAGCGCCTGGAGGAGATCGCCCTGCAGGTCGAGGAGGCGCTGCGCGGCGAGGGGACGGAGGTCACCAGCCAGCAGATCGGCGTGGCCGTGCTCGAGCGGCTGCGCGAGGTCGACGACGTGGCCTACCTGCGCTTCGCCTCGGTGTACAAGGGCTTCGAGGAGGCCGGCGACTTCCAGCGCGAGGTGGGGCTGCTCACCAAGACGACCGAGCCCAAGCGCAGGGCGTGAGCTGATTGCCCGAGCTGCTGGGCGACGAGTCGGGTCCGGTCCTGGCCGTCTACGCCCACCCCGACGACCCCGACGTGTCCTGCGGCGGCACGCTGGCCCGCTGGGCGCGCGCCGGAGCGGAGGTCCACGTGCTCATCTGCACCGACGGGGACAAGGGCACCACCGACCCCGCCGTGGACCCCGCGGCGCTCGCCCGGCGGCGGGCGGTCGAGGCCGCCGAGGCCGCCGCCGTGCTGGGCGTGTCCGCCCAGCACTTCCTCGGCTACCCCGACGGCGAGCTGGTGGACGACAGCGCCCTGCGGGGCGCGCTGGTGCGCCGGGTGCGCGCCCTGCGCCCCCGGGTCGTGCTGGGCCCCGACCCCACGGCGGTGTTCTTCGGCGAGGACTACTTCAACCACCGCGACCACCGCATCGTGGGCTTCGCCCTCCTCGACGCACTGTCCCCGGCGGCGTCGTTGCCCCTCTACTTCCCCGACGCCGGGGAGGCCCACCAGCCCGAGACGGCGCTGCTGTCGGGGACCCTCGAGCCCACGGTGTGGGTCGACGTCTCCGACACCATCGAGGACAAGGCGACCGCCGTGTCGTGCCACCGCAGCCAGTTCGCCGACGACGGCGAGTGGGCCCGGCGGGCCGTGCGCGAGCGGGCCCAGGAGGACGGGCGCCGGGCGGGCGTGGCCTTCGCCGAGGGCTTCCGGCGCCTGCGGCTCGGTGGCTGAGGCCCCGCCGGCCCCGGTCCCCGGGGGCGCCGACCCGGAGGAGGCCGAGCGCTGCACGGTGCTGCACGTCGACATGGACGCCTTCTTCGCCGCCGTGGAGGTCCTCGACGACCCCACGCTGGCGGGGCGCCCCGTCATCGTGGGCGGCGCCGGGGCCCGCGGGGTGGTGGCGTCGTGCACCTACGAGGCGCGCGCCTACGGGATCCACTCGGCCATGCCGTCGGTCGAGGCGCGCCGGCGGTGCCCGGACGCGCTGTTCCTGCCCGGGCGCTACGCCCGCTACGCCGAGATGAGCGAGCGCCTCCACGACGTCCTGCACCGCTTCTCGCCGGTGGTGGAGGGCATCGGCCTCGACGAGGCCTTCGTCGACGTGCGCGGCGCGCGCCGGCTCCTCGGCCCGCCGCCCGCCGTCGGGGCGCTGATCCGGGAGGCGGTGCGACGCGACCTGGTCATGGACTGCGCCGTGGGCGTGGCCCGCACCAAGCTGCTCGCCAAGCTGGCGTCGCGCGCCGCCAAGCCCACCCCCACGCCCCACGGCCCCCGGCCGGGCCCCGGCGTGGTCGTCGTGGTGCCCTCCGAGGAGCTGGCCTTCCTCCACCCCCTGCCCGTGCGCGCCCTGTGGGGCGTGGGGCCGGCCACGGCGCGGCGTCTGGAGGGCCTCGGGGTGCACAGCGTCGCCGACCTGGCGCGCGTCCCCACCGACACGCTGTGCCGGGTGCTGGGCACGGCCGCGGGCCGGCTCCTGGCGGGCCTGGCCGCGGGCGAGGACCCCCGGCGCGTCGAGGCCAGCCGGGAGCCCAAGTCGGTGGGGCACGAGGAGACCTTCGCCACCGACCTGCGGGACCAGGCGGCGCTGCATCGTCACGTGGTGCGCATGGCCGACGCCGTCGCCACCCGCCTGCGCGCGGCGCGCCTGGCGGGGCGGACGGTCACGGTCAAGGTGCGCTTCGGGGACCGCAGCACGATCACCCGCTCCCACACGGTGGGGGCGGCCGTGGACTCGGCGCGCGCCGTGGCGGCCGTGGCGGGCGCCCTGGTGGAGGCGGTGGACGTGTCGCCCGGCGTCCGGCTGCTGGGGGTGTCGCTCTCGGGCCTGGGCGCGGCGGAGACGACGGCCATGCAGCTGCGCTTCGAGGACGCCGGCCCGGGCCTCGAGGGCCCGGGCGGCCCGCCGCCGCCCTCCGGCGCGGCGCCGGCGGCGGAGGGGCCGGGGACGCCGGCCCTGCCGGGACGGGCCGGGGCGTGGGCCGAGGTGGAGGCGGCGGTGGCCGCCGTCCGGGCCCGCTACGGCAACGCGTCGGTGGGCCCGGCGGCGCTCGTGGGGCGCCGTGGCGGCCTCGACCTCAAGGAGCGGGGCGACACGCAGTGGGGGCCGGCGGTGGAGGGCTCGCCGTCGTGAGCCCACGGGCGAAAAGGGTGCACGCAGGCACCGCGACCAGGGGAGAGGGCGCTCGCGGGTCCACGGTCGGGAGGCCGGGAACCGTCCCGGCGCCGTTGTCTTGGAATCACGGCGTGCCTAAGATTGTTGGGCGCGAGTGACATCGTGACGCGGCTGGAAGGGGGTTCGCGTGCCATTGTCCGAGCATGAGCAGCGCGTGCTCCAGGAGCTGGAGCAGGCGCTGTATCAGCAGGACCCCGCCTTCGCGGACCGCGTCCGGTCGGAGAGCGTGTACCGCTACGCGGGCCGCTACCTCAAGTGGTCGGTGCTCGGATTCGTGGTGGGCCTGGCCGTCATGCTGGCCTTCTTCACCACGTCGGTGTTCCTCGGGTTCCTCGGCGTGCTCATCATGTTCGGGTCGCTCGTGACGTTCTGGACCAACCTGCGCCGTATGGGCAAGGCGGGCTGGGAGGAGATCGGCCGGTCCCTGCGCCACCAGGGGATCGGCAACACCATCAGCGACACGCGCACCTGGCTGCGCGAGCGCTTCCACCGCAACAAGTAGCCGTCGTCCCGGCGCGTCGGCGCGCCGTGTTCTCCCGCCGCTCCTTCCGCATCACTGGGGCCCTCCTGGCGTCGCGGCGCGCCGCCGGCGGACGACCATGGTCGGCGGAGGCCGCCGCCCCCGGCGATAGGGTGCCCTCCTGGTGGACGCGTGCCTGGCCGTCGACGTCGGGGGGACCAAGCTGGCGGCGGGCCTGGTCACCGAGGCGGGGGAGCTCCACCGGGCAAAGCGGGTGGCCACACCGGTGACCGACGATCCCGAGGCGCTCTTCGTCGCGCTGGCCGCCCTCGTCGACGACGTCCTCGGACGCGCCGGCGCGCCGGCGGGCCACGCCGGGCCCGACGATGACGCCTTCACCCCGGTGGCGTGCGGGGTCGGGTGCGGCGGCCCCATGGACCTCGGCGCGGGGACGGTGTCACCGCTCA
>DATJBC010000253.1:0-16706 GCA_035515515.1 Acidimicrobiales bacterium | reverse complement strand
GCACCGCCAGCCCCACCGGGCCCTGGCCCTCGGCCACGGCGCGCTCGAGGCGCTCGACGCGCTCCAACAGGGCGGTGAGCGAGTCGTCCGCCTGGGGGTGGGTCAGCTTGATCAGGGTCACCTCGAGATGCACCCGGGCGTCGGGCACGTCGCGCATGTCGACCTGGGCGCGCCCCAGCTCCTCGAGCGCCCGCACCAGGGCGGGGAGCCCCATGACCCGGGCGGTGTCCTCGATGCGGGCGCGCTCGGACCCCGTCAGGGACACCAGATGCCCGGCCACCACCGCCAGGAACCCCTGGCGCAGGTACTCGGCCAGATCGGCGGCCAGGCGCTGGGGGTCGCGGCCCGCCTCGGTGGCCTGGGCCACGGCCACCAGCGCCCGGCCCGCGTCGCGGCCGGCCAGGGCGTCGGCCAGCTCGGCCAGCACGGCGATGTCGTCGTCCAGGACCCCGCCCGCCGACAGCTGGTCGAGGGCGGAGAGGGCGTCGCGCGCCGACCCCCGGCCCCGGCGCACGGCCGCCTCGAGGGCGTCGTCGGAGAGGGCCAGGCCACTGGCCTCGCGCACCTGCGAGAGGAGGGCGGCCAGCGTCTCGGGCCCGAGCAGGCGGAACTCGAAGTGCTGGGTGCGGCTCCTGATGGTGGGCAGGACCTTCTGGGCGTCGGTGGTGGCGAGCACGAACACGACGTGGCCGGGAGGCTCCTCGAGCGTCTTCAGCAGCGCGTTGGAGGCCGCCGTCGACAGCATGTGCACCTCGTCGACGATGTACACCTTCCACCGGCCCGGCGTGCCCAGCGCGGCGTGGGCCACCAGGTCGCGCATGGCGTCCACACCGTTGTTGGAGGCGGCGTCGAGCTCGTGGACGTCCAGGGAGGAGCCCCGGGCGATCTCGACGCACGAGTCACAGCGCCCGCACGGCTCGCCGTCCTCGACGGCCGCGCAATTGAGCGCCTTGGCCAGGATGCGCGCCGTGGACGTCTTGCCCGTGCCGCGCGGCCCGCTGAAGAGGTACGCGTGACCGACCCGAGCGTCGCGCACCGCGTTGCGCAACGCCAGGCTGACGTGCTCCTGGCCCAGGACCTCGCTGAAGCGCTGCGGACGGAAGCGTCGGTACAGGGACTGGTACGCGAGGTCGGCGTCTCCCGTGTCGGCCACCGCCGCAGCCTATCGGGGGGCACCGACGGCCCCATCCGGCCCGGAGGGCGTCCGGTGCCCGGTGCGACGGCCAGGTTTGCTACGGCACACGACCGGACCCGCTGAGAGCTGCTGCCTTCCGGCCCTGACTCGGTTCACGGGCGACCGTTGCGCAGGACCCGGCCGCCGCACGGGGCACCGGACAACGCGTGGCAGACGATAGCCTCCCCCCTGCTGCAGGCCGGCAGCCCCCGGAGGAGTGCGAGAGCGGCCGAATCGGCACGACTGGAAATCGTGTGTGGGGAGACCCACCGTGGGTTCAAATCCCACCTCCTCCGCCGTGCGGGCAGGCGGTGGGCCGGGAGCCCCGCCCGCCCGCCGCCTGCCCTACCGTCTTGTCCGTGCCGCTCGACGCGCCCCGCCACGACGATGCGCCCGCCATGCGCGCCGCGCTGGAGGAGGCGGCCGGCGCGCTGGACCACGGTGACGTCCCGGTGGGTGCGGTGGCGCTCTTGGCAGGGCGCGTGGTGGCCCGCCGCCACAACGAGCGGGAGCTGCGCCGTGACCCCACCGCCCACGCCGAGCTGCTCGTCGTCCAGGACGCGGCGGCCGCCCTGGGCTCGTGGCGACTGGAGCAGGTCACGGTGGCCGTCACCCTGGAGCCCTGTGCCATGTGCGCCGGCGCCCTGGTGGCGGCGCGCGTGGGCCGGCTCGTGTTCGGCGCCCCCGACCCCAAGGCCGGGGCGTGCGGGTCGCTCTACAACCTGTGTGCCGACCCCCGCCTCAACCACGAGCTCCCCGTGACGGGCGGCGTCCTGGCCGAGGAGAGTGCGGCGCTGCTGTCGTCGTTCTTCGCGGCGCGCCGGCCGTGAGCGGGCGCGTGCGCCGGCCGACACACGCCCGCGCCCGGGGCGACGGGGTCATGGTCAGGCCGGCGGGGCGCTCGTCCCTGTGAGCCCGCTGCGCGACACCCGGCGCGAGCTCGTGCGACGCGGCTACGACGAGGCGGCTGCGCGCTACCACGAGGCCCGCCCTGTCGACGGAGCGGACCTCGCGCTCCTCGACCACCTGGAGGAGCGGCTGGCGCCCGCGGCGCGCGTGCTCGATGCCGGGTGCGGCGCGGGCGTACCCGTCGCCCGCCGGTTGACGGCGTGCGGGCACCGAGTGGCGGGAGTCGACATCTCCCACCGGCAACTCTTGCTGGCGCGGGACCACGTCCCCGAGCTCAGCGCGGCCGAGGGTGACATGGCGGCGCTGCCGCTGGCGGGCGGACGCTTCGACGGGCTCGTGAGCTACTACGCCGTGATCCACGTCCCGCGCGAGGACCACGGCGCGCTGCTGTCGGAGTTCCGTCGCGTGCTGCGCACCGGTGGATGGGCCCTCGTCTGTTTGGGGTCCGGGGACAACCCCCAGGACCACGACACCAACAGCTGGCTGGGGACCCCGATGTACTGGAGCCACTTCGACGCGCCGTCCACGCTGGCCCTCATGGAGGACGCCGGCCTCCGCCCCGAGCTGCGCTGGGAGGTCATCGACCCGATGGGGCACGGGTCGCACAGCTTCGTCCTCGCACAGGCCATCTGACGCGGAGGCAGCCTGGGCGGCATCCGCTGCCGGAGCCATCCACCGCACCGCAGCTCCCCCGCCGCCGGTGGCGGTACGATTGGCGCTCCGTACGACGTGCGCCCGTCGGGTGCGCGTGGACGGGTCCGGAGGAGTGCAAGAGTGGACGAATCGGACGGTCTCGAAACTCGTCATGACTCATCTGTTGGGACTACGCAAGACAGCGCCAGCGGCCCCTACCAGCACCGATGACGGTCGAGGAAAGCACCACACGATGGCGCCCTGTACTACCGACTTCTCGAACTGGGACAGGAACTAGGACAGCCGTACACCTGCTATTGGTCAGACTGAATCGCTCCGGTCCCACGTGACCTCGATTTGCTCGGAGATCGACGAAGGCGGGACATAGGCCCGGAAATCGACAGAGGGACCCTCAAGCAACATTCGGTCCAGCACGTTCTTCAGTTCGAGCACCTCTGGCCGTGTCAGCCGAATGACGGCGTAGTCGGAATACTCCCCGAAGGGGCTTTCGATCTTCACGCACCCAATCATGCCTAGGTGCCTTCGTCCAATGTGTGAGCTCGCCGGTATACCCCCCTTTCGGGCTTCCAGCCCTGGTCGCGATCCCGAGCCTCACAGGATGCGCCTCAGTTCCAGGAGCACCGCCCCTAGCGGGAAATCGGCTCGGGAACACCACCCGGTGCTCCTTGTCTGCCCACTAACACAATGGGTCATCACAAATCGGCCATCTGTGAGCAAACTCGTCGGGTGACCTACGGAGCCGATACACCTGCATCATGCAAATCCTGCGCAGAAACCCTCACCCAACCGGATGTGGGCGCATCCTCGGCCAGGCAACCCGCCTGGCCGACACCCTCTTGCCGAAACACGCCGACACCGGGCAGGCCGTCCGTTTTAACGATCGGGTCGCTTGCGGAACCCACTGCTAACCCGTAGATGCAGGCACTTGGCGTCACTGCCACCGAAGTCAGGACATGATCGCCCGCTGTCGTTTCGCTCACGACGTCGAGGCTGGTGCTGGACACGTTGCCGCGTCTCCATCTGACGCTCGTATCCGCGGACTGGACCTGTCCCAGTGTCAAAGTCCCAGCTTCGATGCCTCGAGACTCGGCCACGCGAGCCACATCCGCCGCTGCAAATGCGCCCGAGTCTCTAACTGCAATGGCCAACCCCTGTCCCATCGCATTGCCGACCGATCTGCTGAAGGCGTTGAAAAGCGCAATGGACACCAACGGAACCGCGATCAACAGCACAAGGGCACCCAGAAGGCACCCGTGACGATGCCGCGTGGGGAAGTCGATGTCACGAGGTAGCGAATCGACCCAGTGGGCATCGGGCATCTGTGCCTGCCTTGTGACCGCTGTACGAGACAATTGAAGAAAGCCTACCGGACAACCGCGGCACCAGTCCGTGTCATCCAATGGGAGATTGGTGACGTCTGCTCGTCCGGCTCGGCGGCGGCACTGCTTCGCAACGATGCCGAATCTACACGGCAGGCATCCTGATAGTGATCGGTATCAGCCAGCTCCATTCGGCCAGGGTGTGGTGTTCTGCAGCCCGCTGGATATGTCGGGTCTCCGTGCCGACACCGCGTTTCATTCTGCCCCAGTATCTCGTTGAGAGAGCGGGACGACGCCATGCTTCTGACACCACGCCTCATGCTTCCCAGGCCGAACTTCAATCGGCCGTAGGAAGTTGGCCGAGATGCCGAGGGCCTGTCCGGCGGATCGAAAGTAGCGATGTCGGAAGAAGTACCTTCGAACCATGAAGCTCAACGCAACAGCGAAAGTCGGCAAGAAGCAGATCCAGGCAGCAGTCCTCAAGCCTGCAATGGCAAACACAACTGTCGGCAGCACTGAGATGAGCATCCATACCGAAAACCAGATGTGCATTTCATTGGCTCGCCACTGCATCCAAGCGGCTCGTGCTCCAACAGCTGGTATGAACGTCGACAAAGTCGACTGCTCCCACGCTTTCTGCCAATTTGAAATCGGGTTCCGCATCTGTTTCAACAAACCGGTTATCGTATGAAATCAGGGATGCCCATCAGAATCGCAGCTGTTTGGCAAGGGCGAGGTTATCCTCCGATCGTCTCTTCCGTCTATCCCCACGCTGTTCGCCGATCTTGGTCGGCGTATTCTGACCTCACGAACCTACCTATACAGTCAACAGCACGCGAGCGCCATTGCCGTCGGCGAGCCAGGTCCGATACTGGCGATCCAATCGATCGGCCCCGAGCCGGTTGAGCCGAACTTGACCGAGGGTCGGCCGGATCCGGGCATCGATCCACCTTCGATACTCGTGCACGGTCTTCGGCCGGCGGATGGGCCCGATGTGATCCAGCCACTCATCTAGCAGCCGACTCAGGGTCGAGCCGCTCGGGTCGACCTTCCCGGCCTCGACCTCGGCCGCCATGCTCCGCAGCGCTCGCTGGGCAGCTGCGGCGTTCCCCACGAAGGTCCTCGAGGCTTGGCGAGGACGGCCCGTGGCGGGGTCGTTTCCGCTGAAGACACGGAGCTGCCACCGGCCCGATCCTGGCGGCCGCTCTCGCATCGTGCCTGTACGATTCGGGTTCCGTGTTCCCACAGCCCGACACGTCATCGGACTAGGACAAGGAGCTAGGCCACGGGGTTGTGGATAACATGAACGCCCTGATGGAGGAGTGCGAGAGTGGACGAATCGGACGGTCTCGAAAACCGTTGTGGTCGCAAGGCCACCGTGGGTTCGAATCCCACCTCCTCCGCCGATGAGAGCCCGGTGCGCCCACCACCGGTCGTGAGAATCCACAGCGTGCGGCACAGCAGGGGGGCTCGCCAGGCATGACAGGACTCGGCAGCGATCTGCGCCACACCGACCTCACGGAGAGCGCCCTCTACGAGGGCGGCTTCCCCCACGAGGTGTTCACGGCTCTGCGTGCTCATGAACCGGTCAAGTGGCAGGCGTTCCCCGAGGGGTTCCCGGGAAACCACGATCTCGGCTTCTGGGTCGTGTCGAAGCACGAAGACGTCCAGGTGGTGAGCCGCAACCCCGATCTCTTCCGGGCTTTCGACGGACCGCAACTGAGCTCCCAGCCGGAGATCGCCGGGACGATGCTCGTGAGCATGGACGGGCCGGATCACGTCCGCCTGCGCCGGCTCATCAGCGCCGGCTTCACGCCGCGGATGGTCAAGCAACTCGAGCACCAGATCCGGAGGTGGGCGGAGTCGATCGTCGACCGGGCCCTCCAACAAGGGGAGTGCGACTTCGTCTCGGAGATCGCCTACAAGCTGCCGATGCAGGTGATCGCCGACATCGTCGGCATCCCCCCCCAAGACCGCGACTGGCTCTTCGCTCTGACAAACGAGATGCTCCAGGGCGGAGTGCCCGAGTCTCCGCGCGCACCCGACGAGTACTTCGACGTCCAGGTCAAGATGTTCGAGTACGCGCAGCGACTCGGGCAGGCGAAGCGGGACGACCCGCAGGACGACGTCTGGACGATCCTGTCCACGGTCGAGATCGAGACCGACGACGGCAACCGGACGACCCTCAGTGACATCGAGCTCGACCTCTTCTTCATGCTGCTCACGATCGCCGGCAGCGAGACCACCCGCAACGCCGTGTCACAAGGCTTGGTCGCCCTGCTCGCGCATCCCGCCCAGCTCGAGGGGTTGCGGTCAGATCCCGGGTCGATGCCGCTCGCCGTCGAGGAGATCCTTCGGTGGTCGTCACCCGTCTCCTACTTCGCCCGACGCGCCTCCCGGGACACCGAGATCCGGGGTGTGCCGATCGCCGAGGGAGATCGCGTGACCATGTGGTTCCCGTCTGCCAACCGTGACGAGGATGTGTTCAACGAGCCCTTCCGGTTCGACGTCGGCCGGAGCCCCAATCCGCACGTCACGTTCGGGGGTGGTGGGGTGCACTTCTGCCTAGGGGCGCATCTGGCGCGCCAGGAGCTCGCCACCCTTCTCAAGGTGCTCTTCGAGCGGACGCGCACGATCGAGCTGGCCGGACCACCATCGTTCGCTTCGCTCGGGATCTTCAACCCCATCCTGCTCTTCATGAAGGAGCTGCCGGTCCGGGTGGCCTAGACACGGGGGCGCATGGCGTTCCGCCGGACACGGCCGCAGGCCTTCGTTCACGCCCGCGGCGCCGAACGCCAGCGCTCGAGCTCGTGACGCAGCCAGCCGCTCTCCCAGAAGTTCGCCTCCCCGCCCGCGTCGAGCAGCGCCTGGTGGGCGTGGGCGACGAGGTCGAGGGCTGCGGCGTGCGTCGGGTCACGGCACAGGACGGCCTCGGCCAGGTGGATCGTCGCTACGGCGTCGCCGTCCGACAGCTTGGTGCGGGCCAGGCCGAGCACGGCGTCGGTCCCCGCCAGCCCGGCCACCTCGGCGAGGACGTCGAGGGGCTCGAACGGGTACAGCTCGGTCGTGGAGCGCAGCCGGAACCAGCCGACGTAGGTCTCCCAGATGGTGCGCACCGCCCAGGACACCTTGCCGTAGCCCTCGCCCACCCGCAGATGCGGCGGGAGCCTGATGTCGCGCATCATGGTGACGACGTCGGTACCGGCGTTCATGGCCTCGAGGGTCCGGGTGTGCACGTAGTCCACGGCGTCGTGCAGGCGCTGGAGGGACCGGTCGATGAGCCGGCTGCCCGTGATGGGCTCGTGGCGGCCGGTGACGAGCATCTCGGGCTGGAGGGCCCGCACCGTCCGCAGCGCCTCGAGGTACGGCTCCACCAGCCGGTAGCGGTCACCGCGCAGGGTGTTCAGGTTGGGGAAGTGGGGGAACAGCGGGCCGAAGAGGTTGCTCACCAGGCACACCCCGTGCTGGGGGAGCCAGAGCACGGCGCTGTCGATCGTCTCACCGCCCGGGGTGGCGATGAGCTCGACGTCGAGGCCGCCCACCGTGAGCGCCAGGCGGCGCTCGAAGGTGATGTCGGGGACGGGGGCGTCCTGGCGCATGGGCACCCCCGGGTTCTGGGCCGCGATCTCCCGGGCCCGTCTTCCGGTGGTGTCGAACCACACCGCCGCGCTGCGCAGGCGCAGCGCGGCGATGCGGGCGTCGTCGTGCTGACAGGCGCGGTTGTTGGCCTGGGCGACGTAGCGGGTCCCGGGCTCCCGGAACAGCCCCACGCCGCCCACGTGGTCGACGTGCGCCTGGGTCGTGACGACGTAGGGCGTCGGCCCGGCGCACACGGCGTCGAAGAGGCGCTTGTGGTGGGGGGCCTCGTAGCCGAGGCCCGTGTTCACGATCACCCGGCCGGCCCCCGTCACGAGCATGTAGGCGGCGGTCGTCCCCCCCGACCGGTACAGGTAGGGGGTCACCGGGTGGGCCGCGTCGTCGTAGGCCGGGGTGAGCAGCTCTTTACCCGGTCGCGTGTCGATGAGGTGGTCGACCTCGTCGCCGCTCACGTCACCTCGGTCCGCACGGGGACCGCCCGCTCGTAGAACGCGAAGGACCCCCGGAGGGCCTCGGGCTCGACGCCGAAGTCGGCCCGCAGGTCGTAGGCCACCCCCCCGCCCGGGCCACGGGCGTGCGCCGCCCGGTAGGCGGCGATCTCGGCCCGCGCCGCATCGGTCATGGCGAGCCCCGCCGCGTCGTAGATCCGGGCCACCGTCCCCAGCTCGTCGGCCATGAACTCGTCGTAGAGCACGTCGACGCGCCGGTCCGCCGGGACGAGGTGGGCGTCGCGCAACGACGCCTCGAGCAGGCGGCGGACCCGGTCGGTCCAGTAGGCGATGTAGAAGTCGGGATCGGGGCTGCGGTAGCTCATGCGAGCCGCGTAGGTCATCATCGTCGCCGCCGACTGCACGACCGATACCGGGTCCCGGTGGGTGACCACCACGGTGGCGTCGGGGAAGGTGCGCATGAGCGGCCCGAGCTGCTCGAGGTGCTGGGGGGACTTGAGCACCCAACGTGTGCGGGGGCGCCGGGCGTGGAGGATCTGGAGGACGGACTTGAGGTACGCGTAGTGCGGCGTCTGGTCGTGGGCGAGGTAGTGGTCCCGCCACCGGGGCACGCGCGCCACCCATTCGAGCTGGTAGCTCGAGAAGTCGGGGAGCTGCAGCTCGAGCTCCTCGTGCACGTGGTCGGGGTGCATGGGGTGCATCACGCCCATGAGCGGCAGCGTCGCCTCCATGGCCCGCCACGCCTGCTCGGCGCGCCGGTAGCGGGCGCTCGACCGGTCGCCGGTGCCGGGGCTCTCGTCGGGACCGGGCACCGGCTCGTAGCTCTCCCACAGCGGGAGCGAGCGCAGGCGGGTGTCCGCGGCGATGAGGTTGACGAGATGGGTCGTGCCCGACCGGGGCAGGCCCACCACGACGATGGGCGCCCCGATGTCCACCGCCGAGACCTCGGGGTGCCGGACCAGCACGTCCCTGATGCGCAGCCGGTTGGACGCGTAGCGCACGCAGTCGCCGAAGAGCATGAGGCGCCCGAGCCCGGTGCGCGCGTGGTCGGCGTCCACCTCCGCCAGCCACATCGCCAGGCGGGACTCGAAGTCGGCGGCCCCGAAGTCCTCGAGGCCGGTGCGCTCGACCGCGGCGACCAGCACCGGCTCCACGCCCAGGTCCACACGATGGCGCTCCCCGTGGTCGAGGGCGAGGCGCTGCACCTCGCTGAGGACGGGGGCCCGCAGGTCGGTGATGCGCGTGCCCGTGCGCGTGGTCATCCCTGCACCGAGAAGCCGCCGTCGACCGGGATGGTCTGGCCGGTGACGTAACGGGCGGCGGGGCTGGCGAGGAACAGCACCACGGGGGCCACGTCGGCGGGGGTGCCGAAGCGGCGCGCCGGCGTGCGCTCGAGGATGGGCCCCGTCAGCTCCTCGAACCCGAACATGGGGGCGGTCATGTTCGTCTCGATGACGCCGGGGGCCACCGCGTTGACCCGGATGCCGGCGCGTGCCCACGCCACGGCCAGCGTCTTGGTCAGCTGCACCACCCCCGCCTTGGCCGCCCCGTAGCCGGGGACGACCTCGATGCCGAAGTAGGCCGACATCGAGCCCAGGTTCACCACGCTGGCGCCGCCCTCGACGGTGCTCTGTCGCAACAGGGCCTTGCACGCCGCGGCCATGCGGTAGGCCGAGAACAGGTTGACCGCCACGACCTCTTCGAACACGTCGGGGTCGTACTCGCTCCTGCCGCCGGGGAGGTTCTGCCCGGCGTTGTTGACGAGGACGTCGAGCGCCTCCAGCGACGAGGCCAGCCCCCGCACGGCGTCGGGGTCGGGGAGCACGCACGGCACGTAGGTGAAGCGGCTCAGGTCGTGGTCGTAGTCGCCGGCCGAGGCCCGGGTGCCGGTGATGGTGACCTCGGCCCCGGCCTCGGCGAAGGCGCCGGCGATGCCGAGGCCGATGCCGTTGGACCCTCCCGTGACGAGCACGCGAGCGCCGGCGAAGTCGAAGCGCGCCGCTACCACGCGGGCTCCCGGCGGCGCCGCCGCTCCCCCCGAGCCCTCGCCGTCACCCGGGTTACCCTAGGTGCGCCCTATGGACGTCGCACGGCCGCCGGCGGTCCTCCCCGGCCCCATCCGGCAGAACGGCTATGTCGTGCGCGACCTCGATGCCGCCATGGCCCGATGGTTGGAGATCGGCGTGGGGCCGTGGTTCGTCCTGCCCCACCTGACACAGACCGGCTCGGTCTACCGCGGGCAGCCGACGGCTCCCGTGGTGTCGATCGCCTTCGCCAACTCCGGTGCGCTCCAGGTCGAGCTCATCGTGCAGGAGGACGACGCACCCAGCGTCTACCGCGAGTTCCTCGACGCCGGCCACGAGGGCCTGCACCATCTGGCGTGGTGGACAGAGGACTTCGCCGCCACCGACGCGGCCGCCCGTGCCGCGGGGTGGCCGGTCGTGCAGGCCGGGGACACGGGCGGCATGGCCCGCTTCGCCTACTTCGACGCCGGCGGCACGACCAGCACGGTCGTCGAGGTCATGGAGCTGACCGACGCCACCCGCTGGCTGGTCGACACGGTGCGCGACGGGTCGGTCGCCTGGGACGGCCGCGACCCGGTGCGCGCCCTGGCCTGAGCCGGCGCCGGTCGCTCAGCCCCCCACGCGCAGGACCCCCCGTCGCCGGGCCCGGCGCCGGGGGGCGGGGGCGGTGCGGAGGGCGTGCTCATGGCGGGGCGGGCGCGTGGCGCGGGCGGTCTCATGGCCCCCTGCCACCGGCCGGGGCGGCCGAGGCGAGGGCCCGACGGCGAGGAGGACCTACCCCGGACGCGCCCCGGCACCCGTGGCTCAGCGACGGGCGAGCACCTCGGCGTGGAGCAGCGCATAGAAGCCGTCGGGGCGCGCCGCCCAGCGCCGCCAGGCGGCGGCGATGGCGGCCAGCTCGGCATGGTCGGAGAGCCCGTAGGCCAGGGCCTGTTCCCCGAAGGCGGAGTGCAGCACCCGCTCGGCCCACAGCCCGCCCCACCACGCCCGGCTCTCGGGGTCGGCGAAGGTCCAGGTGTCGCTGGACGCCTCGGCGTCGCGGAAGCCCGCGGCGTGCACCCACTGCAGCAGGTGGCGCCCGGCGGCGGCGTCGGCGCCGTTGCGCGCCGTCACCGCGAAGAACAGCGTGCGCCAGCGCTCCAGCAGGGGGTCGTCGGGCCCCCACACGAAGGTCCCGTAGTCGCTGTCGCGCACCGCCAGGACGCCGCCGGGGCGCAGCACGCGGCGCATCTCCTCCAGCGCGCCCACCGGGTCGGCCAGGTGCTGCAGCACCTGGTGGGCGTGCACGATGTCGAAGGAGGCGTCGGCCGGCGCCAGGTCGTAGACGCTGCCGGTCTCGAAGCGCACGTGGGCCGCGCCCGGCCCCGCCGCGGCGGCCAGGGCGCGCGCCTCGGACACCACCTCCGCCGCGCAGTCCACGCCCAGCACCGCGCCCGGCGCCACCCGGGACGCCAGGTCGAGGGTGAGGGTGCCCGGGCCGCACCCCACGTCGAGCAGGTCACGCCCGGGCTCCAGGTGGCGCAGCAGGTAGCGGGCCGAGTTGTCCACGGTGCGCCAGCGGTGGCTGCGCAGCACCGAGTCGTGGTGGCCGTGGCTGTAGGTGTCGACCCGCATGCGCTCTTGTATCACACTTGTATGGAAGATGTCTACTAGGATGGCTCTCGTGACCCGCCAGGTGCGCTACCGAACCGTGGCCGACGAGCTGCGGCGCCGGGTGAGCGCCGGGGCCTGGCCCGCCGGCCAGCTCCTGCCGGCGGAGTCCGAGCTCGCCGCCGACTTCGCCGTCAGCCGGGTCACCGTCCGCAAGGCGCTGGGCGTGCTCAAGGAGGCCGGCGTGGTGGACAGCCGCCAGGGCTTCGGGTGGTTCCCGGCCCGGCCCCCGCTGCGCCAGACCCTGGCCGACCTCACCTCGGTGGACGACCAGATCCGGGCCGCGGGCCGGACGCCGGGCCGCCGGGTGCTGGCCTTCGGCTTCAAGGCCGCCGCTCCCCGGGTGGCCGCGCAGCTCGAGGTGGGGTCGGTCCTCGAGGTCGTGCGCCTCAACTCCGTCGACGACGAGCCCTTCGCCCGCATGACCGTGTCGGTGCCCGAGGACCTCGCCGCCGAGCTGTCGCGGGGCGCCGTCGAACAGCACCCCATCTACGAGCTCCTGGCGGTCACGCTGGGAGGCGCCACCCAGACCATCAGCGCCCTGGGGGCGGGCGCCGACGACGCGTCGCTGTTGCGTGTGCCGGTGGGGTCCCCGCTGTTGCGCTGCGAGCGGCTCACCGTCGACGACGGCGGGCGGCCCGTGCTGCACAGCGACGCCGTGTACAACCCGCGCACCACCGAGCTCATGGTGGCGCTCCCGGCCGTCGCCGACCTCGACGCCGTGCGGCTGCGCCTGGTGGGAGGCTGAGGGCCCGCCCGCGCTACTCGATGACGAAGGAGCCGGCGGTGCTGGCCGCGCCGCCCGCCGTGATGACCACGATGGGCCCGGTGGTGGCCCCCTGGGGCACGAGCGCCGCCAGGGAGCGGCCCCGGTCGGCGGTGATGGTGCCCGGCATGCCGTTGAACAGCACCGACGTCGCCTTGGCCAGGCGCCGCCCGAAGAGCCGCACGGTATGGCCGGGCGAAGCCGACGTGGGCACCACGCGGTCGATGCGGGGAGCCGCCCGGCGGATGTGATGGGAGTGCGCCTGGGGGCCCAAGCCCGACGACGTGGACGTCGTGGTGATGGGGGCCCCGTTGGCCGCCGTGGAGGTCGTGGTGGGCGAGGCCCCCAGGGCGCCGAGGCTCGTCGTCGAGGTCGACCTGGGCACCGTCGACGTCGTCGTCGGCGCGGCGGCCGGCGCGCCCGCCACCACGGAGCTGGCCGCGATGTCCCACTCGGCCCGGGCCTTGCCCGAGATCTTGAGCTTGGACGGGGTGAACTTCTGCGAGATCTGGAAGATGTCGCACCCGGTGGCGGTGCCGTTGGCGGGGACGGTGCCGAACACCGGGTAGGCGCCGCACTCGGGCACCGCGTAGCGGGCCGTCGAGCTCCCCACGTGCACGAGCTTGTGGCTGTCGATGAGCTTGGAGGCGCTGTAGATGCCGCCGAACTTGGCGGGCGACGACGACGGGTTGCGCACCTCGAGCACCACCGCCACCAACTTGTGGCCCAGCTTGGGGTGCCCCGGGGAGCTGGCCGTCACGGCGACCGGCGAGACCACCCTGACCAGGGTCACGGTGCCGTTCAGGGCGGACAGCGACGAGCCCACCGTGCCGGTGGCGGCCCCCGAGGAGCACGCCGCGGCCACCAGGCCGAGCACCCCCACCAGGGGCAGGGCGCGGCCCAGGCCCCGCCGCGATCGCACCTGGGCACGGGGACCGGTGCCGGCGGGCGCGTGGCCGCCGAGGCCCCCCCGATTGCCACGTCCCACTGAAACCGACACCCCCCGCGTCGAACCCGCCGCCCATTCTCTCACCCCGAGCGGCCCATGGGTACCGGGCACGGCCCCATGTGCTGGGCTGGACGGCCGTGGGCACGAGGCGGGGCGCCGGGGGGCGGCGGCGGGCGTCGGGGGCGGCCGTCGTGCTGGCGCTGGCGGGTGGGCTCGTGGGGGCGGCGTGCGCCCCGGCGGGCGGCGCCTCTCGGGCCGGCGACGCCCCGGCCGCCCCGGCGACGGCCTCGGCCACGGGGCGGGCCGTCCCCTCGGCGGGGTGTGCGGCCCCAGCCCCGGCGCCCCTCGACGACGCCAGGCAGACCATGACGGTGGACGGGGCCGCGCGCTGGTACCTGCTCACCACGCCGCCCGCCGGGGTGGGCCCCCGGGCCCGGCCGGTGGTGCTCGACCTCCACGGCCTGGGCGAGGGCGCCCAGATCCACGCCACCACCACGCAGTTCGGCGCCAAGGCCGCCGCCACCGGCTTCATCGCCGCCTTCCCCGAGGGCACGGGGACGCCCGTGGGATGGGACCTCGACAACAAGGCGGCCCGCAACCCCGACATCGACTTCCTCTCGGCCCTGCTGCGACGGCTCGAGTCGACGATGTGCGTCGACACCTCGCGCCTCTACGTGACGGGCCTGTCCGACGGCGCCCTCATGACGTCGGTGCTGGCCTGCACCATGGCCGGTACCTTCGCCGCCTTCGCCCCCGTGTCGGGCATCTCCATGCCGACGCCGTGTCACCCCGGACGGCGCGTGCCCATCCTCACCTTCCACGGCACCGCCGACCCCATCCTGTACTTCAACGGCGGCGTGGGCACGGGGGTGCTCGACCACGCCCTCGGCGGGGGGCCGGCTCCCCCCTCCACCACGCTGCCGCCCGCCCGGCTGAACGGCCCCGGCATCCCCGCCGCCGTGCGGGCCTGGGCCGCGCTCGACGGCTGCCACCCCGCGGGACGCGACGCGCGGCCCCACCCCCACATCGTGCTGCGCACCTACCGGTGCCCGACGGGCGCCGCGGTCGAGTTCTACATCGTGGTGGGCGGGGGCCACGCCTGGCCGGGGAGCAGGTTCTCGGCGGCCATCGCCTCGATCACCGGGCCCACCACCTTCGAGGTGCGCGCCACCGACGTCATCTGGCAGTTCTTCCTCCGGTACCAGCTGCCCCGGCCCCGAGCCGCGCACCCCGGCTGAGCGCGTCCGCCCCGGGCGGCGCCGGCGGGGCTCAGCGTCCCTCCCAGCGCGGGGCCCGGCGCTCGGCGGCGGCGGCGATGCCCTCGGCGGCGTCGGCGCTCGCCGCCACCACCAGACGCATGGTCTCGCCGAAGCGGACGGCCTCGAGCACCGGGAGGTACCGGGACCGCAGGGCCATCTCCTTCATGGCCCGTTGCGCCAGGGGGGCCGCCGCCACCAGGCGCGCCGCCAGGCCACGGGCGGCCTCCATGAGCTCGTCGTGCGCCACCACGCGCCACACCAGTCCCATGGCCCGCGCCTGCTCGGCGTCGACGGCCTCCCCGGTGAGCAGCAGCTCCATGGCGTCGGCCCACGGCACCCGCTGGGGGAGCCGGAGGGCGCCCACCATGGCGGGGATCCCCAGCCGGGCCTCGGGGTAGCCGAACGTGGCGCGCTCGCTGGCCAGCACGAAGTCGCACCACGTCACCAGGGTGAGGCCGTACCCCAGGCAGTGGCCGTTGACGGCGGCGATGACGGGCTTGTGGATCTCCCAGCCGCTCTCGAACGAGTTGAGCGTGGGCTTCTCCCAGAACGTCCCGGGGAACTCGCCCGTGGACCCGGCGCCGTCGCGCAGGTCGGCGCCCGCGCAGAACGCCCGGCCCGCGCCGGTGACGATGGCCACCCACGCCTCCTCTTCGTCGCGGAAGCGGGCGAAGGCCGCGTTGAGGTCGCGCCGCAACGCTCCGTTGACGGCGTTCAGGGCCTCGGGACGGTTGTAGGTGATGGTGGCCACGTGGCCACTGCACTCGTAGAGGACGGCGTCGGCCACGGTCGTCGGGCGGCGGCTCAGTCGCCGCCGTGGTCCAGCGCGGCGCACGCCTGGACCTGCGCGCTCGTGACCGGCACCGGCGCGCTGAGCGTGGGCGGCGTGAGGAACGGCGGCCGCTTGGCGCCGAGGTCGAGGGTGTCGAGCAGGTTGGCGGCGTTGGCGTCTCGGTTCGACAGCGCCGGCAGGTTCCACTTGGTCTCCAGGAGCTTCAGGATCGAGGTGTGGTCGTACACCGTGTGCGACACGTGGTCGCGCTTCGCCCAGGGCGACACGATAACGGCCGGCACCCGGAAGCCGGTCCAGCTGAAGAGGTCGCCGTCGAGCTCGTCGGCGGGCACGGCCGGCGGGATGTCGTCGGGGCGGACCGCCCGCTGCGGGGGCACGTGGTCGTAGTAGCCGCCGTGCTCGTCGTAGAGCCAGATGAGCACGGTATCGGGCCAACCCGGGCCGTGCATCACGGCGTTGATGACCGACGCCGCGAACTGCTCGCCGTTCTGGATGTCCTGCGGGTTCTCCTCGGAGCTCAGGTCGAAGTCGGGGTCCACGATGCAGAAGGCGGGCAGCGACCCCGACGCCGCGTCGGCGTAGAACTGGTCGATCTTCCTCAGGTTGTCGCCCACCTTCGAGGCCAGGTAGAGGAAGAGCAGCGCGCTCGGCAGGTTGGCGTAGTAGTTGCGCCAGGAGATCCCGTAGTGGTCGAGCATCTCGAAGACCGTGCCGAACCCCTGCGGGCGGTTGGAGTGCAGCGCCGAGGCCGGGAACGAGTCGTCCACGAGGCCGAAGGACGAGGCCGCCATGAGGAAGCGCCGGTTGGGGTCGGTCTGCGCCATGGTCGAGCAGAACCAGCGGTCACACAGGGGGAAGGTGCGCCCCAGCGCGTAGTAGAAGGGGAGGTCCGACTCCGTGAAGTACGCCATGGAGTCCTTGGCCTTGGCCTTCACGAACCCGTCGTTGCGGCCGTGGTTCCACGACGCGTGGCTCACCACCCAGTCCTGGGAGATGCGCACGTTCGCCTGGCAGACCGACGCCGCGGGGTACGACACCACCGACGTGCCGTCGGCAGCGGGGTTGGCGTTGGTGGGCCTCCCCTGGGCGTCGAGGTGGAAGCCGTCCCCGCGCCGCCTTCCAGTTGACCTCGTCGGTGGCGGCCTCGGTGCCGGCCGGCATGG
>DATJBC010000252.1:0-7954 GCA_035515515.1 Acidimicrobiales bacterium | reverse complement strand
GGGCCGCTCGGGCCGCCCGGGCCGCCCGCCCCGGTGACACGTTGGGGTCGCCGGGGACCCACCACCGCCACCGGTGCTCGACCGCCACGCGGATGCCCACCCGGCTCGACACCCCGGGACGGTCCGGCGGCGCCACCCCGTCGTCCACGATGCGCAGCCCCCCGGCCCCGCTCACCAGGTCGACGCCGTCTTGCTCCCGGGAGATGCCCATGGCCTGGCACAGCTTGGCCGGCCCGCTGGCCAGGCGGTGGTCGCCCGCCACCCGGCGGCACGCCCGCATCTCGTCGAGTCCCCGCAGCGGGGCGAGCGCCCGCAGGAGCACCGCCTCGGGGATGCCGTCGGGCATGCACACCACGTTGGCGCAGAAGTGCATCCCGTAGGTGAAGTAGACGTACATCCGGCCCGGGGGTCCGAACATCGTGGCGTTGCGGGCCGTGCGGCCCCGGTAGGCATGCGAGGCGGGGTCGGCCTCCCCCCGGTAGGCCTCGACCTCCACGATGCGGCCGGACCGCGCCGGGCGGCCCGCTCCCCCCGTCCGCACCAGCACCTTGTTGAGCAGCCGGGGCGCCACCTCGACGGCGCTGCCGGCGTAGAAGCGACGGGGCAGGGACCGGCTCACCGCCGGGACGGGGGGCGGGAGGGGCGCCGGGGCGGCAGGTGGGGGACGGCGCTCACGCGCCGTTGCGCGCCGCGCCACCCCGGTCGCGCGCGGGCAGGGGCGAGCCGCCCCGCACCGCGGCGCCCACGGCCGGCTCGTCACCGAGGTGGGCGGCGGCCTGGGCGTGCGCCACCCGCTGGCGGTCGAGGCCGAGGCGCATCCCGAACCGCTCCACCTGGAGGGCCACGGGCCGGGGGCCGGCGCCACCCGGAGACGTCCGGCGCGACACCGCCACGCCGGGCTCGAGCAAGCCCAAGGCCTCGGCGCCGAGATGGGGATGCGCCTGCACCAGCTCGGCCAGGGGCACCCCGCGCTGCACCGAGTCGCGCACGAGCGACCCCACCACGGCGTGCGCCTGGCGGAAGGGCATGCCCCGCTCCACCAACCACTCCGCCAGGTCCACCGCGGCGGCGGCGGGCCCGTCGGCGGCCACCCGCATGGCGTCGGTGTCGAAGTGGGCGGTGGCGACCATGCCCGTGACCGCGGGCAGCGCGCCGCGCAGCTGGTCGAAGGCGTCGAACAACGGCTCCTTGTCCTCCTGGAGGTCGCGGTTGTAGGCGAGGGGGAGCCCCTTCAAGGTGGCCAGCATCCCCGCCACGTGGCCGATGAGCCGTCCCGCCTTCCCCCGGGCCAGCTCGGCCACGTCGGGGTTCTTCTTCTGGGGGAGCATCGAGCTCCCCGTGGCGAAGGCGTCGTCGAGCACGACGAAGCCGAACTCCTCGCTCGACCACACCACGAACTCCTCGCCCAGGCGCGACAGGTGCACGCTGAGCAGCGCCAGGTCGAACAGCGCCTCGGCCACGAAGTCGCGGTCGGACACGGCGTCGAGGGAATTGTCGAACGGGCTCCCGAAGCCGAGGTCGGCGGCCACGGCGTCGGGGTCGAGGGGCAGCGACGACCCCGCCAGCGCGCCGGCGCCCAGGGGGCTCACGTCCATGCGGACCACGCTGAGCAGGAGGCGGTCCACGTCCCGGGCCAGCGCCCAGCCGTGCGCCAGGAGGTGATGGGCGAGCAGCACCGGCTGGGCCCGCTGCAGGTGCGTGTAACCCGGGAGGTAGGCGTCGCCCGCCTCGACGGCACGGCGCAACAGGACGTCCTGCAGCCCGATGACGGCGGCCGCCACCCCGAGCAGCTCGCGCCGCGTGTAGAGGCGCGTGTCCAGGGCCACCTGGTCGTTGCGGCTCCGCCCCGTGTGCAGCTTGGCCCCCACGTCGCCGGCGATCTCGGTCACGCGGCGCTCCACCGCGGTGTGGATGTCCTCGTCGGCGGCCTGGAAGGCGAAGATCCCCGTGCGCAGCTCCTCCTCCACCCGGTCGAGCGCGGCGAGCAGCGTGGCCGACTCCTCGTCGCTGAGCACCCCGGCGCGGGCCAGGCCCCGCACGTGGGCGCGCGACCCGGCCAGGTCGTCGGGGGCGAGCCGGCGGTCGAAGGCGATGCTGGCGGTGAAGGCCATGACCTCGTCCGCCGTACCCCCCAGGCGGCCCTCCCAAAGCGTCACGGCGCCGTCCCCTCCCCGGCCGCCCCCGGGCCGCCCGCACCCGGCGCCGGGGCGGCGCCGGCGGGCCCGCCCTGGCGCGCCGACCACGTGGCCAGCCCCAGGCCCCACAGCCGCACGAAGCCCTCGGCGTCGCTGTGCCGGAAGGTGTCGGCCTGGTCGTAGGTGGCCAGCCCGTGGTCGTAGAGCGACACCGGGCTGCGGCGCCCCCCCACCACGCACCGTCCGGGCGCCAGCGACAGGCGCACCTCGCCGGTGACGTGGCGCTGGGTGGTGGCGAAGAAGGCGTCGAGGGCCTCCTTGAGCGGCGAGAACCACAGCCCGTCGTAGACGAGCTCGGCCCAGCGCGGCTCGAGGCGCGCCTTCTCGTGGGCCACGTCGCGCTCGAGGGTGAGGTCCTCTAGGTCCGCGTGGGCCAGGATCAGCGCCAGGGCGGCCGGGCACTCGTAGACCTCGCGGCTCTTGATCCCCACCCGGCGGTTCTCCACCATGTCGATGCGGCCCCAGCCGTAGCCGCCCACCACCGCGCCGACCTCGGCGATGAGCGCGTCGAGGGCCAGGCGGCGGCCGTCCACGGCCACCGGCACACCGCCCTCGAACTCGATCACCACGTCGCGCGGCTCGGTGGCCCCGGCACGGGTGAGCGTGTACACGTCCTCGGGCGGCGACGCCCACGGGTCCTCGATGGCGCCGCACTCGATGGCCTTGCCCCACAGGTTCTCGTCGATGGAGTAGAGCCGCTCCCTGGTCGCCTCCACCGGGATGTGGTGGCGCGCCGCGTAGTCGATGCAGTCCTCCCGGGTCATGCCCCACGTGCGGGCGGGCGCCAGGATCTCGAGGTCGGGCGCCAGGGTGCGGGTGCCCACCTCGAAGCGGACCTGGTCGTTGCCCTTGCCCGTGCAGCCGTGCGCCACGGCGTCGGCGCCGTGGCGGCGGGCCTCGGCCACGAGGTGCCGCACGATGACCGGGCGCGAGAGCGACGACACGAGCGGGTACTTGCCCTCGTAGCGGGCGTTGGCGGCGATGGCCGGCACCACGAAGTCCTCGGCCATCTCGCGCCGGGCGTCGACGACCACCGACTCGACCGCCCCCGCCCCCAGGGCGCGGCGCTGGACGGCCTCGAAGTCACCCCCCTGGCCGACGTCCACCGCCACGGCCACCACCTCGACGGACAATTCCTCTTGCAGCCACCGCACGGCCACCGAGGTGTCCAGTCCGCCGCTGTAGGCCAGCACCACGCGCTTCGCCATCACCCTGCTCCGTTCGTGTCGGGGCCGCCCGGCCCCCGGCCGGTGCCGGCGTCCTCCCCGGGGGCGCCGCCCACCCCCGACAGCTCCGCCAGGCGGGCCGCCACGTGTGCTCCTCCGGCGCCCTCGGCCGCCACGACCAGGACCGTATCGTCCCCGGCGACGGTGCCGATCACGCCCTCGAACCCGCTGCGGTCGAGGGCCGAGCCCACCACGTGCGCCGAGCCCGGCGGCGTGCGCAGCACCACCAGGTTGCCCGAGTGGTGCACCTCCACCACCCACTCCCCCAGCACCCGGCGCAGGTGGTCCTCGGGCGCCACCTGGCGGACGGAGAGCTCGGGGAGGGCGTAGACGGTGTGGCCGCCCGGGACCCGCACCTTCACCGCCCCGATCTCCTCCAGGTCCCGCGACACCGTGGTCTGGGTGGCCTCGATGCCCTCGCCGGCCAACAGCGCCACCATCTGGGCCTGGTTGGCCACGGTGTTCTCCTCCAGGAGGCGGGCGATGCGGTGCTGGCGCTGGGGCTTGCCGAGCTTCACGCCGGCCCCCCCTCGGCCCGCTCGAGCAGCCACGCCAGGAGCCCGCGCATGGCGTGCATGCGGTTGGCGGCCTGGCGCCACACCACGCTGCGCGGGCCTTCGAGGACCGAGGCGGTGATCTCCTCGCCCCGGTGGGCGGGCAGGCAGTGCAGGACCACGGCCTCGGGGGCGGCCCGCGCCAGGAGCTCGTCGTCCACGGTGTAGCCGGCGAACGCCTGGCGCCGCAGGGCGGCCTCCTCCTCCTGGCCCATCGACGTCCACACGTCGGTGTAGAGGGCGTCGGCGCCGGTGGCCGCCTCCGCCGGGTCGGCGCACAGCTCGACGTCCCCGCCCAGGCGGGCCACCCGCGCCAGGTCGTCGGCGTCAGGCTCGTAGCCGTCGGGGCACGCCGTGCGCAGGCGGATGCCGGTCATGGCCGCGCCCAGCGCCAGGGAGCGCCACACGTTGTTGGCGTCGCCCACGTAGGCCACCGTGCGCCCCTCGACCTCCCCGTACACCTGGCGCAGCGTGAGGAGGTCGGCCAGGGCCTGACAGGGGTGCGCCGCGTCCGACAGCAGGTTGACCACCGGCACGGGCGCCGGTGCCGCCCCCGTGTCGAGGGCGGCCGCCATCCGCACCAGCACCTCGTGGTCGAGCACGCGGGCGCACACCACGGCGTGGTAGCAGGCCAGCGTGCGGGCGACGTCCTCGGCCGTCTCGCGGGCGTCGATGCCGACCTCGGCTCCCTGGATGTAGACGGGGTGGCCGCCCAGGGCCCGCACGGCCAACTCCGTCGAGCTGCGGGTACGGGCCGAGGGCTTCTCGAACACCAGGGCCGCCCCGCGCCCGGCGAGCACGGGGGGCGCCTCCGCCGCGGGGCGGGCGGCCAGGCCCAGCACGGCGTCGAGCTCCTCGCACGACAGGTCGTCGACGTCGAGGAAGTGGCGCGTCACGGCGCCGCCCCGGTGACGCCGGCGTCGCCCAGGGCGGCGGCCAGCAGGCCCAGGGCCTCGTCGATCTCGTCGTCGCCCACGAGCAGCGAGGGGGCCAGGCGGATCGTGTCGGGCCGCGGGGCGTTCACCACCAGCCCCCGGGCCAGGGCGGCGCTGGCCACCTCCTTGGCGCGCGGCGCCCGCAGGGCCGCGCCCAGGAGCAGGCCCGCGCCCCGCACGGCGGTCACCCCGTCGAGGGCCTCGAGCCCCGCCCGCAGCCGGGCGCCGGCAGCCTCGGCCCGGGCCGGCGCGTCCTCGGCCTCCATGACGGCCAGGGTGGCCCGCGCCGCGGCGGCGGCGAGGGGCTGCCCGCCGAAGGTGCTGCCGTGGTCCCCGGGCGAGAACGCCGCGGCGACCTCGGCGCGCGCCCAGCACGCCCCGATGGGCACCCCGTTGCCCAGGGCCTTGGCCATGGTGACGACGTCGGGACGGACCCCGGTGTGCTGGAAGGCGAACCACCGCCCCGTGCGTGCCAACCCCGTCTGCACCTCGTCCACGATGAGCAGGATGCCGCGCTCGGAGCACAAGGAGCGCACCGCGCCGAGGTAGTCCGACGAGGGCGCGATCACCCCCGCCTCCCCCTGGATGGGCTCGACGAGCACGGCCGCCACGCGGGCGGGGTCGCAGGCGGCGTCGAGGGCGCCGACGTCGTCGTAGGGGACGTGCTCGAACCCCTCGGGCAGCGGGGCGAAGGGGGCGTGCTTCTCGGGCTGACCCGTGGCGTGCAGGGTGGCGAGCGTCCGGCCGTGGAAGGCGCCCAGGGTGCTCACCACCACGTGCCGGCCCGGTCCCGCCCACTTGCGGGCCAGCTTGACGGCGCACTCGTTGGCCTCGGCCCCCGAGTTGGTGAAGAACACCTGCCCCCCGGCGCGCGCCGTGCCGCCCCCCACCAGCCGGTCCAGGGTGGTGGCCACCTCGGGCCCCACGACGTTGCCGATGAGGTTCGACACGTGCACCAGGGTGCGGGCCTGCTCGGCCACGGCCCGCGCCACGGCCGGGTGCGCGTGCCCCAGGGAGGTCACCGCCAGCCCGCCCAGGAAGTCGAGGTAGCGCTGGCCGTCGGTGTCCCACAGCTCCGAGCCGTCGCCCCGGACGAACGTCACGGGCGGCTCGGCGTAGGTGTGCATGAGCGCGCTGCGGTCGACGCGCACGCTCACGGGACGGTCCGCTCGTCGTCGGGGTCCGCGCACACCATGGTCCCCACGCCCCGGTCGGTGAAGACCTCCAGCAACAGGGCGTGCGGCACGCGCCCGTCGAGGATGTGGGCGCGCGGCACCCCGCTGCGCACCGCCCGGGCGCACGCCTCGACCTTGGGCACCATGCCCGAGGACGCCGCCCCGGTGGCGACCATGGCGTGGAGCTCGTCCACCGTCACCGTGCGCAGCAGCGAGGCCGGGTCGCCGGGGTCGGCCCGCAGCCCCTCCACGTCGGTCAGGTAGACCAGCTTCTCGGCGTGCAGGGCCGAGGCGATGGCACCGGCCACGGCGTCCGCGTTGATGTTGTAGCTCTGGCCCTTGGCGTCGCCGGCGATCGTCGCCACCACGGGGATGAGCCCCTGGGCCAGGAGGCGCTCGAGGATCGAGGGGTCGACCACCTCCACGTCGCCCACGAACCCCAGCGAGGCGTCGCGGGCCGTGGCGGTGATCATGTTGGCGTCCTCGCCGGAGAGGCCCACCGCCAGCGACCCGTGGCGGTTCATGGCCGACACGATCTCGCGGTTGATCTTGCCCACGAGCACCATGCTGGCGATCTCGAGGGTCTCGGCGTCGGTCACGCGCATGCCGTCACGGAACTCGGGCACCTTGCCCAGGCGCTCCATGAGGTCGCCGATCTGCGGGCCGCCGCCGTGGATCACGACGGGCAGCATGCCGACCGAGCGCATGAGGACCACGTCCTCGGCGAACGACGACAGGGCGTCGGTCTCGCCGGACCCGCCCGCCGCCTCCGGCGCCAGCGCGTTGCCGCCGTACTTGATGACCACGACCTTGCCCCAGAACCGCAGGATGTAGGGCAGGGCCTCGACGAGGATGGCGGCGCGCTCGGCCGGTGAGCTGATCGTGGTCACGACGTCGTCCGGTTCTCGTCGATGTAGCCGTGGCCGAGGTCGGTGGTGAGCACGGCCCCCGTGCCGCCGCCCAGGCCGAGGTCACAGCGCAGCTCCACCCGGCCGCTGCGCATGTGCGCGGCCAGCGCCCCGGCGTCGTGGTCGGCGGCCACCCCGTGGCGGCACACCGTGACCCCGCCGTAGGACACCGACACGCGCTCCAGGTCGAAAGCCACGCCGGCCGAGCCGAGCTCGCTCACCACCCGTCCCCAGTAGGGGTCCGAGCCGTTGAGGGAGCACTTCACGAGCGGCGACTCGGCCACCTTGCGGGCGGCGCGGTGGGCGTCGTCGTCGCTGGCGGCCCCCTGCACCACGACGCGCGCCACGGTGGTGGCCCCCTCGGCGTCGGCGGCCATCATGGCGGCCAGCCCCCCGCACGCCGCCTCCAGGGAGGCCGCCAGGTCGCCGGGGGACGGTGCGGTGCCGCTCGCCCCGCTGGCCAGGACGAGCACGGTGTCGTTGGTGGACGTGCACCCGTCGACGGACAGGCGGTTGAAGGTGGCGTCGACCGCTCGGCGCAGGGCGGCCTCCAGCGCCGGCGGCTCGCACCGGGCGTCGGTGGTGAGCACGGCCAGCATCGTGGCCATGTCGGGCGCCAGCATGGCGGCGCCCTTGGCCATGGCCCCCACGGTGAAGCCCGCGCCCGCCACCACCGCCTCCTTGCACACGGTGTCGGTGGTCATGATGGCGGTGGCCGCCAGCCGGCCCGCCTCGGCCCCGGGGGCGCGCGCCGCCACGAGCGCGGGGATGCCCGCCTCCACCGGCGCCATGGGCAGGGGGATCCCGATGAGCCCCGTCTGGCACACGAGCACCTCGGTGGCCGCCACGCCCAGGCCGTCGGCGGCCAGCGCGCACATGCGCTCGGCGGCGGCCGCGCCCGGCGCGCCCGTGGCGGCGTTGGCGTTGCCGCTCGAGAGGACCACGCCCGCGGCGCGCCCCG
>DATJBC010000251.1:0-2002 GCA_035515515.1 Acidimicrobiales bacterium | reverse complement strand
TGAGCGCCCACGTGGCCGCCCCGCCCCCGGGCAGGACCGGCGCCATGACGGCGCCGAGGGCGGCGCCCATCATGAGCAGGGGGGCCAGGATGCCTCCGCTCGTGCCCGACCCGAGGGCCACCGACCAGATGACGAGCTTGGTGACGAGCAGCACGGCCAGGGCGCCGAAGGCCAGGCGGCCGGCGAGCTCGGCGCCGATCGTCCCGTAGCCCACGCCCAGGGCGCGGGGGTCGACGATCCCCCCGACTCCCACCACCACGCCGCCGATAGCCGGCCACCAGGCCCAATGGACGGGCAGGCGCTTGAAGAGGTCCTCGGCCCCGTACACCGCGGTGGTGAGCACCAGCGCCAGGAGGCCGCCGGCCACGCCGACGGCACCGGCGGCGGCGATCTCGAGCGGCGTGAAGGTGCCGTGCGAGGGTACGGGGAACAGCGGCGCGCCCGCCACGAGGTGGTGCTGGGCCATGACCTCGCGTATCGCCGTGGCCACCACCACGGCGGTGGCGATGGGCACCATGGTGCGGGGCTTCCACTCGAACACGAGGAGCTCCACGCCGAACAGCGTGGCGGCCAGCGGCGTGCCGAAGACCGCCGCCATGCCGGCGCAGGCCCCGGCCACGAGCAGCGTCCGCCGCTCGATGGCGGCGAAGCGGAACAGCTGGGCGACCACCGACCCGACGGCCCCCCCGGTCAGGATGATGGGGCCTTCGGCCCCGAAGGGCCCGCCGGTGCCGATGCTCAGCGCGCTGGACAGCGGCTTGAGCACCGCCAGCCGCGCCTCCACGCTGCTCCCGCCGACGAGGACCGTCTCCATGGCTTCGGGTATGCCATGTCCCCGGATGCGCTCGGAACCCCAGTAGGCCATGGCCCCGATCACGAGGCCGCCCACCACGGGCACGGCGATCGACAGCGCCCCGAGCCGGCGGGCGTCGGGGGCCACCAGGCCCACGCCCAGGCGTCCCTGGTAGGCGACGTGGGTGACCAGGCCGATGAGGTCCAGCAGGGCCAGCGCCACGCCGGCGGCGAGGGCGCCCACCACCACGGCCAGCGCGAGCACGCGCCACACCCCGGCGCGCATCGAGAAGTCGCCCAGCGCGGGGGCGGCACGCGCCCCGGGGCGCCGGGGGCGCGCCGGGCCGTTCGGGTGGTCGGGGAGAATGATCGTGATACGATCATAGTGTGGCTCCGAGCGCCCGACGCCAGCCCACCGACGCCGACTACGCCCGGCTGCTGGCCTTCCGGGACGGGCTGCGCCGCTTCCTGCACTGGAGCGAGGCGTCCGCCTCGCAGGTGGGCCTCACCGCCGCCCAGCACCAGCTGTTGCTGGCGGTCCGGGGTCACGGGGACGCCCGGGGGCCCACCATCGGTGAGATCGCCGACCACCTGCTCCTGCGCCAGCACAGCGTGGTGGGGCTCGTGCAGCGGGCCTTTGAGTCGGGGCTGGTGCTGCGCCGTGCGGACCCCGCCGACCGCCGCGTCGTGCGCATCCGGCTGAGCCCCCGGGGGGCGCGCGCACTCGAGCGCCTCTCGTCGGCGCACCTCGAGGAGCTGGCCCGCCTGGCGGGCCCGCTGCGCACGCTGTGGGACGGCCTCGACGTGGACCAGCGTCACGGCCGCCCGCGGCACGAGGGCGGCTCCGGGCCGTGAGCGTGGTGGTGGCGCGCGTCTACGACGCCGGGGCTGCGGGCGGCGGGCACCGCGTGCTCGTGGACCGGCTGTGGCCCCGCGGCGTGGCGCGCGCCGCGCTGGCGCACGACGAGTGGGCCAAGGACCTGGCGCCCAGCGACGCGTTGCGCCGCTGGTACGGGCACGACCCGGCCCGCTTCGCCGAGTTCGCCCGGCGCTACCGGGCCGAGCTCGAGGCGCCGGCGGCCCGCCAGGCGCTGGCGGCGTTGGCCCGGCGCGCCGGGCGGGGACGGGTGACGCTGCTCACGGCGACCCGCGACGTGGAGCACTCGGGCGCGGCGGTGCTGCGCGCCGTGATCGAGGAGCGGCGCCGGCG
>DATJBC010000250.1:0-16008 GCA_035515515.1 Acidimicrobiales bacterium | reverse complement strand
GCTATCCGGCGGGCCTGGCCATCTCCCGGGGCTGCACGTCCGCCTTCCCCCCCATCATCTGCACCTACGGCCCGCCCGGGGGCGGTCCCACCAACGCGCCCATCTACCAGATCCACGTCACGCCGGCCTCGGGCGGCTGGTACGTGAGCTCGGTGCAGGTCGAGAGCTGAGCCGCACCGGGGCGCGCCCCGAGTGCGGCGCTGCGCGCGGGCGGGGCGCCCACGGAGCGTGCATGCATCGGTGAACGGTGGTCGACGTCGGCGCGAACAGCCGATGAAATCCCGCCGGGCGTGTGGGCCGCACCGCCGGGTGCGAGATTGCCGGGCCGCCTTGTCCACAGTTCCCACAGGGTTGTGCGCAGCGCGCTTCCACCCCCGGGAAAGCACCTGCCACGGCTATGGCCGGGCCGGCGCGCGGCGTGCCTCAGGAGGCCGTCACCGCGTGGGCGACGTCGGCCCAGCGTTCGAAGCGCGCCGGGTCGGCCACCACGTCGGCGCCGCTGAAGTAGCTCACGACGCGGGTGGCCACCCCCCGGTAGCGCTCCACGACCCGCTCGGCGACCTCGCGCCAGGTCCCGGTGGTGACGAAGTTGGCCAGCAGCTCGTCGTCGACCACCGCCGCCATCCCCGCCACGTCGCCCGCCTTCTGGCGCTCCCGGATGCGCTCGGTCGTGCCCGGCCGTCCCAGCTGCTCGAAGATGAAGGCGTAGT
Source organism: Acidimicrobiales bacterium (assembly GCA_035515515.1). Classification (GTDB taxonomy): domain Bacteria; phylum Actinomycetota; class Acidimicrobiia; order Acidimicrobiales; family UBA8190; genus DATJBC01. The sequence continues at coordinate 15,298 of DATJBC010000250.1, read as the reverse complement.
TGGGCGTGGACCCGTAGAAGGCCACCTGCACGCGGGCCCGCTCCAGCCACACGCGGCGCTCCTCGTCGCTGTCGCCCGCCACGATGAAGGCGGGGACGATCACCTCCAGGCCCCCGGGGTCGCGCCCGGCGCGTGCCGCCCCGGCCCGCAGGTTGGGCAACAGCGTCTCGGTCAGGTAGCGGGGGGTGTTGAGCGGGTGCACGTGCACCCCGTCGGCGACCTCACCGGCCATCTGCACCATCCACGGGTTGACCGCGGCGACGTCGATGGGCGGGTCGGGCACGGCGATGGGACCGGGCGACCACATCGGTGGCAGGAGCGACAGCGTGTAGTAGTCCCCCGACACCGCCAGCGCCTCCTCGCCCCGGAAGGCGCGGAAGATCTGGCGCAGGGCGAGCACGTACTCGCGCAGCCGCGGGCCGGGGGGATCGAAGGTCGCGCCGTAGCGCCGCTCGATGTGCGCCCGCACCTGCGCGCCCAGCCCGAGCCGGAAACGGCCGCCGCTGGCCTCGGCCAGCTCCCAGGCGGTGGCGGCCGTCACCATGGGGCTGCGGGGGAAGGCCACGGCGATGCCCGTGAGGACGTCGATGTCCGCCGCCAGGCAGGCGGCGGCGCACGTGAGGTAGGCGGTGCGCCCGGCCTCGGTCACCACGAGCCCGGTGAAGCCGGCGTCGGCCACGCGCCGAGCCACGTCCCCGGCCCGGCGCAGCGGCTGCGGGCCGACCATGGCGTCGAAGCGAAGCGGCGTGGTCGTCATGGGCCCTCCTCCGGGCGGGGCGCCGCGTCGGCCGGCAGGTCGCGTGGCGCCGGGGCGGGCGGGCGTGACGAACGGTAGTGCAGGTGTGCGCGCACCCGGTACATTGCGGTCGTGACCGCCCACACCACCACGCCACCCGCCCCGGGCGCGCCGCCGCGGTCGCTGCGGGTCGCCGTCGTGGGCGCCGGCATGGCCGGGATCCTGAGCGCCATCAAGCTCACCGAGGCGGGGCTCACGGACTTCACGGTGTACGAGAAGGCCGACCGCATGGGCGGCACGTGGCGCGAGAACACCTATCCCGGCGTGGCCTGTGACGTCCCGTCGCATCTCTACAGCTACTCCTTCGCCATGAACCCCGACTGGAGCCACGTCTTCTCCCCCGGCCCCGAGATCCGCCGGTACTTCGAGGACGTGGCCAGGCGCCACGGCATCGAGCACAGCATCCGCTTCGGCGAGGAGGTCGTGCGCTGCGACTTCCAGGACGGCCGTTGGGAGCTGCACACGGCGTCCGGCCACCGCGACACCGTTGACGTCGTCATCGCCGCCACCGGCGTGCTGCACCACCCGCGGCTCCCCGACATCGACGGCCTCGACACCTTCGCCGGTGCGACGTTCCACAGCGCCCGGTGGGACCACGGCGTGGACCTCGACGGCGCCCGGGTGGGCGTGATCGGCACCGGCTCCACGGCGGTGCAGATCGTGCACGCCGTCGTCGACCGGGTGCGCACCCTCACGCTGTTCCAGCGCACCGCCCAGTGGGTCCTGCCCCAGGCCAACGACCCCTACAGCGACGACGAGCGGGCCGCCTTCCTGCGGGATCCCGGCCGCATGGAGCAGCTGCACGCCGAGCTCTCCGAGCTCTTCGCGCAGGGGTTCTCCAACGCCGTGGTGGACGCCGAGTCCCCCCAGATGAAGATGATCGAGGAGGCGTGCCGCGCCAACCTCGAGGACAACGTCACCGACCCGGTCCTGCGCGAGCGGCTGCGGCCCGACTACCGGGCCGGGTGCAAGCGCCTGATCATCTCGCCCGACTTCTACGGCGCCATCCAGCGCCCCAACGCCGAGCTCGTGACCGAGCCCATCGCGTGCGTCGAGCCGGCCGGGGTGCGCACCCGCGACGGCGAACTGCACGAGCTGGACGTCCTCGTCCTCGCCACGGGGTTCAAGGTCGACGCCTTCATGCGCCCCATGGCCGTCACCGGCCGCGACGGCGTCAGCCTCGACGTCGTGTGGAAGGACCGGCCCGTGGCCTACCTCGCCGTCTCCATCCCCGACTTCCCCAACTTCTTCATGCTCAACGGGCCCAACGGCCCGGTGGGGAACTTCTCGCTCATCGAGGTGGCCGAGCTCCAGCTCTCCTACATCATGCAGCTGGTGCAACGGCTGCGGACGGGCGAGGCCCGGCACATCAGCGCCACCCACGAGGCGCTGGAGCGCTTCGAAGCCGACCGCTTCGATGCCGCCCAGCACACCATCTGGGCCACGGGCTGTCGCAGCTGGTACCTCGACGACCGCGGCATCCCCTCGGCCTGGCCGTGGACCTTCGACCGCTTCCGGGCGGAGATGGCCGCCCCCCGCCCCGAGGCCTACGAGCTGCACCCCTGAGCTGAGGCCGCCCCGGGCGCGCCGCCCGGCACCTCAGCGCGTGCCGCCGACCGGGAAGGTCGTGGTGGTGGCCGAGGGGGCGATGGGCACCGACCGGGGGGGCGGGCCCGGCTGGAACGGCCCCACCTGGAAGCCGTCCGTGCCGTAGGTGAAGTGCAGCGGCTCGGTGACGAGCACGGGGCTGGCCGTGGACGGGGGCGTGACCTGCAGGTAGCTGCCCGCGTAGCAGGCGTCGGCCTCCGCGGTGGGCCCGGCCCCGGGCTGGAGGACCACGGCGCAGTGCGCCTGGTAGGCGAGCTCGAACCAGGCGCGCGTCCCGGGCGCCACCGGCACCGGCGCGGGGGAGGCCGCAGGGCCGTCCTCGGTGAGGCCCAGGCTGGCGTCCTTCTGGGTGGACGCCGGCAGGGCGGTGCCGTTGCTGCTGTTGGCGGCCAGCCCGGCGTAGCCGGTCAGCGAGCACAACGCGCTGGACACGTTGGTGAGCGAGATCGTCTGGAACATGGTCCCGCTCACCTCGCGCCAGTTCGACACCTCGCCGGTGAGCTGGCCGCCCACGCACGGTGGCGGCCCGGGGAGGGTCGTGGTGGTGGCGGGCGGCGCCGCCGTGGTGGAGGTGGCGTGGTGCGGACCGGGCTGGGCGTAGTAGCGGTGCAGCGACACCACCATGCGGTCGATGCCGAACGCCGCGCCCCCCGCCGCCAGCGTGATGACCACAGCCAGCACGGTGATGCGGAGCCGCCGCAGGGCGCGGCGACGCCTGACCCGCCGGCGCACCATGGACGAGACGGCGTCGGGGCTCCTCGGGGACGGGCGCGGGCCGGTCATGCCGGGTACGGACCGCCAGTCCGTTGCGCGGGAGTTGGGGCTGTCTTGGCGGGCGGTTGATCCCCGCCGCCAAGGATCGCGTCCGCATCACCGGGGGGGCCCGAAGGAGGCGACCATGAGCGCCGGCACCACGCAGACGCAGGACGACCCGCACCGCCGCGACCGCGACAGCTCTGCCGAGGACCTGGGCGAGGACGTGCTCGCCCTGGCCAGTGTCGCCGACTCGCAACGTCCCGCATCGGTTCTCCGGCGTGTGAACGGAAGGCTGGTGCGCCTGATCGTCGAGGCAGCCTAGACACCTGGGCGTCCCCCTCCGGGGCGGCCGGGGAGGCCGAAGAGCCCCGCCCGGCGGCAGGCCCACACGCCCCACCGCTACCCTGACGGCCACAGCGGCCCGGGGCCGCGGCGCGACTGGGGGGCCGGTGCTCGGATCCAGGCGATCGAGATGGGTCGCGGCGGTGGGCGTGGTGGCGGTGGCGGCGCTCGTGGCCGGGCTCCTGGTGGCGTCGGGCGGCACCAGCTACGCCGGCGCCCCCTTCCGGGGGCACGGGTCGATCGAGGAGGCCTACGTCACCGGCGCGCCCCCAGGGGCCCACCTGCGCGTCGTCGACGCCGCGGGGACGACCGTGGGAGCCGGCGTGGTCAGCCGCCTGGGCGGCCTGGTGGTGCGCAACCTCACGCCCGGCGCCGGGTACCGGTTCGTGCAGGCGGGGCCCACCCCGCGCGCCAGCGCGCCGTTCTCGGTGCTGTCGGCGCACTCCGCCCCCCCGCCGTCGTTCTACGCCGCCCAGCACCTGCACGCCGGGCTGAACTACGTGCGCATGCGCGACGGCGTGCTCATCGCCGCCACGGTGCGGCTGCCCCCGGGAAGGACGCTGGCCCAGGGTCCGTTCCCCACGGTGGTGGAGTACTCCGGCTACGCCACAGCCGCCCCCCACAGCCTGATCGACTCCTTAGAAGGTCACGCGCCCTCCAAGGACCCCTTGCTGCCCGACACCTCCACCGTGGTGGGCTCGGTCATCGCGCCCCTGCTGGGCTTCGTCACCGTCAGCGTGCAGATGCGGGGCACGGGCTGCTCGGGCGGCGCCTTCGACCTCTTCGGCCTGCCCTCGGACTACGACGGCTACGACGTCATCCAGACCGTGGGCGCCCAACCCTGGGTGCTGCACCACAAGGTGGGGATGGTGGGGATCTCCTACTCGGGCATCTCCCAGCTGGTGGTGGCGGGCACCGACCCGCCCGACCTGGCCGCCGTCGCGCCGCTGTCGCCCACCGACGACCTCTTCTCCACGGGGTACCCGGGCGGGATCTACAACGACGGGTTCGCCAAGAGCTGGATCTCCCAGCGCGAGTCCGACGCCGCCGCCGCGCCGGGCGGCGGCCAGCCCTGGGCCAAGGCCGAGATCGCCGCCGGTGACAGGACCTGCCTGGCCAACCAGGTGCTGCACCCCGAGGCCCAGAAGCTGGCTGCGCTGGTGGGGCCGGGCCTCGCCCGCGTGCCGGCGCTGTTCGACCGTCGCTCACCCTCGGCGTGGGCCGCCCACATCACGGTGCCGGTCTTCCTGGTGGGCGCCTTGGAGGACGAGGAGGTGGGGCCGCAGTGGCCGGCGCTCGTCACCGCCCTGCGCGGCGACCGCCACGTGTACGTCACCATGACCAACGGCACCCACATCGACTCGCTCGGGCCCGACACCGTCACCCGCTGGCTCGAGTTCCTGGACATCTACGTGGCCGGGGAGGCGCCCGCCCCGTCGCCGTTCCTCACGCTGCTCGCCCCGCTGCTGTACGCCAACCTGACGGCGGGGGGCAAGGCGGCCACGGTGCCCTCCATCCGCTTCACGGGGGACACGCCCGCCCAGGCCAAGGCCGACTACGCCGCCCAGGACCCGCGGGTGCGCGTGCTCTTCGACAACGGCGGGGGCGACCTCGGCCCCGGGGCCATGCAGCCCACCTCGGAGGCCGCCTACGGCTCGTGGCCCCCGGCGGGGACCGTGACCCGCTACGACCTGGGGCCGGGCGGCACGCTGGGCACGGGCGCGCCGGCGAGGGGCAGCGCGTCGTTCCGACCCGACCCCGCGCGGCGCCCCGCCACCGACCTGCCCAGCGGCAACGCCTGGGCGGACCAGCCCCCCTATGACTGGACGACGGTGCCGCCCGCCAGCGGCGTGGCCTTCCAGACCGCCCCCTTCGCCACCGACACCACGGTGGTGGGCCCGGCCAGCTTGGACCTGTGGCTGCGCTCCACGGCGGCCAGCACCGACCTCCAGGTCACCGTGACCGAGGTGGAGCCGGGCGGCACCCAGGAGCAGTACGTCACCTCGGGCTTCCTGCGCAGCGCGGACCGCACCCTGTCGGCGGCGTCGACGGCACTCGACCCCGTGCCCCTCTACCTGGCGTCGGACCGCCGGTCCCTGCCGGCCGGTCGCTACAGCCTGGTACGGGTGCCCGTCGACCCCATCGCCCACATCTTCCGGGCCGGCAGCGCGCTGCGCATCGTCGTCTCGGCGCCCGGCGGCGACCGCCCCTCGTGGGCCTTCGCCACGCCCCAGACCCACGGCACGGTGCTCGACACGCTGTCGTTGGGTGGCGCCCAGGCGTCCTCGCTGGTGCTGAACACCGTGGCGGGCGTGCGCCCCGGCCCGGTGCCGGCCTGCGGGGCGCTGCGGGGCGAGCCCTGTCGCGCCTACGTGCCGCTCGGCAACCAGTCCTGATGGGAGCGGGCCGGCGCGGGCGCTACGCGTCCTCGGGCACCTCGTCGATGGCGAACTCGGGGCAGTTGGCGATGGCGAGGCGCGCCCGCTCCTCGAGCTCGGGCGGCACCGAGCCGTCGCCCACCACCGTCGACAGGCCGTAGTCGTCCACCTCGAACAGCTCGGGCGCCAGCCCGTAGCAGCGCGCGTGCCCCTGGCACTTGTCGGGGTCGACGCGCACCTTCACGGGAAGACCACGGGCAGCTGCCGTGGGCCGCGCACCTGCCCCCCCGCCCACGTCACCTCGCCTTCGGGCGCCAGGCGGAACGCCGGGATGCGCCGCAGCCACTCCTCGAGGGCCACACGCAGCTCCATGCGGGCCAGGTTCGACCCCGCGCACCGGTGGATGCCCGAGCCGAAGGCGACGTGGCGGTTGTGCGCCCGGTCGAGCACCACGGAGTCGGGGTCCTCGAACACCTCGGGGTCGCGGTTGGCGGCGGGGAAGTTCATGAGGACCTTGTCGCCCGCCTTCATGGGGCAGCCCCGGTACTCCATGTCACCGGTCACCACCCGGGCCATCGTCACCGGCGAGTAGGCCCGGAGCAGCTCCTCCACCGCCAAGGCCATGAGGTCGGGCTCCGTCGCCAGGCGCCGGCAGTCCTCGGGATGCGTGGCCAGGTGCCACAGCGACGACCCGATGGCGCTCCAGGTGGTGTCGATCCCGGCGATGAGGACGAGCACCGCCTGGCCGAGGACCAGGCTCTCTTCGAGGGGGGCGCCGTCCACCTCGGTGCGCAGCAGCTCGCTCAAGAGGTCGTCACCGGGCTCGTGGCGACGCCGCCCGATCTGCTCGGTGAGGTAGCCGAAGATGCCGCGCATGCCCTCCACCCGGCGCTCGTGGTCGTCGGCGAACTCGAGCACGTCGCGCACCCACCCGGTGAACGTGTCGGCGAGCTCGGGGCTCACCCCCAGGATGTGCGCGATGACCCGCACCGGGATCTGCTGGGCGTAGTCGGCGGCGCCGTCGGCGCGGCCACTCCCCACGAAGCCGTCGATCATGCGGGCGCACAGAGCCCGGGTCATGGGCTCGTAGCCCTCCACCCGCCGGTGCGAGAACCACGGCAGGAGCAGGCGCCGCGTCCAGGTGTGCAGGGGCGGGTCCGCCGAGATGGGCGGGAGCCCGTAGGGAAGGACCCGCGCCCGGCCCTCCTCCTCGGCCGGCGGGGGTCGGAACGGGATCACGGCCACCTGCAGGGAGCTGAAGCGCTCGATGTCGTGCGCCATGGCGGTGACGTCGTCGTAGCGCGTGGGCAGCCAGGTGCTCCCCCGCCGCTCGGTGTGGGCGATCGGGCACGAGGCGCGCAGCCGGTCCCAGATGGTGAAGGGGTCGGCGACGTAGGAGGGGTCGAGCACGTCGAAGTCGCTCTCCCACGTCGAGACGGGCGCCGGCTGCGTCACCGTTCCTCCCCCGGGCCGGCACGCCCCCTGCGGCGCACCCGTCCCGGCCCCATCATGGCACCGGCCAGGACCCCCCTTACCGGGCGCCCTGCCGGGGACCCACCGTCTGCTTGGGGGCCACGACCCACAGCGGCGGGTCCTGGGTGATGTGGGTGCGCAGGAAGATGTCGAGCTGGGTGGGCGACAGGGGCCGGCCGTAGAGGAAGCCCTGGCCCGACTCGCACTGCTCGGCGAGCAGGGGGTCGATCTGGCCCTCCTCCTCGATGCCCTCGGCGATGGTCTCGAGCCCGAGCGTCTTGCCGAACTGGACGAGGGTGTGGATGAGCAGCGACGACTCACGGGTGTTGGCCATGGCGCTGATGAAGGAGCGGTCGATCTTCAAGATGTCCACCGGGAACTGGCGCAGGTAGGCGAGCGACGAGTAGCCGGTGCCGAAGTCGTCGATGGCGATGCGCACGCCCAGCTGCTTGAGCGCCACGAGCCGGTCGACCATGAGCGCCGTGTCGCGCATGAGGGTCATCTCCGTCACCTCGAGCACCAGCGCCTGGGGGTCGAAGCCCGTCGCCGTGACGGCGTCGCGCACGTCGTCGACGACGGTGGGCGACTCGAGCTGGGCCGCCGAGACGTTGACCGACATCGAGATGCGATAGCCGTCGCGGTGCAGCGCCGCTCCCTGGGCGCAGGCCTCCTGCAGCACCCACCGCCCCAGCGGGACGATGAGGCCCGTCTCCTCGAGCAGCGGCAGGAAGTGGTCGGGGGGGACCACCCGCTGGGTGGGGTGCTGCCAGCGCAGCAGGGCCTCCACACCGGTGGTGGTGCGGTGGTCGATGTCGAAGATGGGCTGGTAGCGGAGGAAGAACTGCTGGGTGGCGACCGCGCTGCGCAGCTCGTTCTCGAAGGCGAGCCGGCTCTCGATGGCCTGGGGCATGTCCTGGCCGAACACCGCGAAGCGGCCGCCGCCCGCCTTCTTGGCCTCCATCATGGCCAGGCCCGCGTCTCGGATGAGGTCCTCGCCCTCGATGCGCGGCCCGAGGGCGATGCCGACGCTGGCGGTGACGTGGTACGGCTCGGGGCGGAAGTCCTCCAGGTAGAAGGGTTCGCGCATCATGTCCATGATGCGCTCGGCCACCAGCTCGGGCCCCGCGGCCAGGGTGGCCCCGTCGGTGAGGACGATGAACTCGTCCCCGCTCTGGCGGCCCACGGTGTCGGCCTCGCGCAGCACCGTGCTCAGGCGCTCGGCGACGGCCTTGAGGAGCGCGTCCCCGGTGCGGTGGTCGTAGGTCTCGTTGAAGGCCTTGAACCCGTCGAGCCCGACGATCAGCGCCGCGCACGGCAGCTGGCTGCGGCGGCTCCGAGCCAGCATCTGCTCGGCCCGGTCCACCACGAGGGCGCGGTTGGGCAGCCCGGTGAGGGTGTCGTGCAGCGTGACGTGCTGCAGCTCGCCGCTCTGCTCGGTGACCCGGTCGAGGGCCCGGCGACGGGACAGCACCAGCGCGCTCAGCCCGGCGAAGACCGCCAGCACCAGCAGGCCGCCCACCGCGCCCACCAGGGCCCCCTGGACGGCGCCCGTCTGCAGCCCGCGCCGCGGCGGCTGCTGCACGGTGATCACCCACCGGCCGTCGGCGCCCGTGGTCAGCGTGCGCGACATCCCCCCGGCCGAGCCCGTGGTCCGTGTGGCGAGGACCTGGGGGCCGGCGCCGGGCACGACGCGCGCCAGCGACACCTGCAGGTCCTGCGACCCGACGGCGGCGTCGAGGATCCGCCCCGTGTCGAACATGGTCCCGACCCAGCCGGTGATCGAGGCCTGGCGCGCCGCGGTGGTGGTGGGCGTCGTCCCGTACACGGGGGCGACGAAGACCACCGTCGAGCTGAACGCCTGCCCCAGCGACTTGAGGGTCTGGATCCCGGCCGTGGCCGAGGTGGCCCCGCCCCCGGACAGGCCCAGGGCGTGGCCCTCGTCGGGGCCGAGCAGCGGCGTCACGGTCAGCTGCCCGGTGTCGCGCGCCGTGGCGAGCGCCGCCGCGCTGGAGGTGGCGCACCAGTCGAGGCCGGGGGTGAGCACGATGTCCCCGGCGCTCTCGAGGGCGGGGCGCAGGGCGAGCAGCCTCGTCAGGCAGTACGGCGAGCTCGAGCCGACGGGTGTCACGGCGAAGGACCCACCGGCCGTGAACGCGGTGGTCGGGTCCTTGGACATCGACAGCAGGAAGCCGAGCAGCCCCGACGACGGGACCTGCTGGATGTACATGGCGCCCGTCGCCTCGGGCGTCTGCGACGTCGTGAGCGACGAGAACCAGCCCGAGAGCTCGGCATTGGTGAGGTGCGGGTCGTGCGCCACGACGGCACGCACGGCCGTGGTGAGATCGGCGTCGCGCTGCAACGAGGACGTGACGGTGTTGGCCACGGCCGAGGTCCGTCCGTCGAACGTCTGCTGGGCCTGGCGGTCGACCGCCCGACCCCATTGCCAACCGGCCACGCCGGCCACCGCTAGCCCGACGGCCAAGAACAACGACAACAGGGCGACGGGGCGGCGGCTGCTCCCGGGCGGTGCGCCCTCGGACTCCTCGAGCGCGATCCCCCTCGTCGCGCCGGGGTCGCCCCAGTCGGTCACCGCGCCGTCCACGTCGACGAGGGCGGCGGCGCCGGCGATGGGGTCGGCGACGGGCTCGGCCCCGGTGACGGCGGTGCTGTCGGTGACGGCGGTGCCGTCGGTGACGGCGGTGCTGTCGCCCGCCGGGACCCTCACGACGGTGTCGGGCGCCTCGGGCGTGGCCACGTCGGCACGCTTTGCCTCGAGCGCCCCGGGCACATGGCCGTGCCCGCTGGCGCCGCGCGTCGAAGGGCCCACGATGATGTCGTTGCCCGTCGGGTCGAGGGCGGGGACGCGCCGGTCCGCCTGCTCGGGAGAGGGCTCGGAACCACCGGCGGGCTGACGACGCCACATGCCCCTCACCATCGGCATGGCCCGCGCCCGCCATTAGCACGGGCACGAGCCGACGCATCGGCCGGCGACCGGTGCGTCGGGCCCCGTGTGCCGGGATGCTCCCGCCCTGGTTGTCATCGGCATCGGCGCGGCGCGCCTTGAGCCCGAGCCGGCGCCTCCGCCCCGGTTTCTCGCCCCGGCCGGCCACTCGCCGCCGCGGCGCGCGGCGGCCCGGAGAGGAACGGGGCCGCTACCGTGGCCCCGTGGGGTGCCTCGTGATCCTGTTCCTGCTCCTGGCGGCGCTGTTCGCCGGGTTCGGGTTCGTGGCCCACGTCCTGTGGATCGTGGCCATCGTGTTCTTCCTCTTCTGGCTGGCCGGGTTCGCCTTCGCCCGCGGCCAACGGCGCGGCGGGCGGCGCTTCGGGGGCCGGTGACCCGCTCAGGCGTAGATGTTGAGCGGGCCGTCGGGCCCCAGCGCCCCGGCATCGCTCCGTCCCGTGGCCACCAGCACGAACTCGAGGGCGTCGCCGGTGTGCTCGGGGCCACCGCCCCCGACGTCGACGGGCTCGATGCCGTCGAAGGCCAAGGTGGCCGGGCCCCAGCCGGCCTTGGAGAGCTCGAGGGCGACGTGGTGCACGCTGGCGCGCAGGCCCGGGCCGCGCAGCGACGGTGCGCCCAGGGCGGCCCGGATGTCGTCGGCGTGCAGGTAGGTGTCGTACCACAGCGCCTCGACGCCCTGGCCGAGGGTGCCGTCGTACCCCCCGGGCGCGGGCAGCTCCCAGGAGGCGTCGTCGAAGGCGCCGGCGATCTCGGCGGCCAGCTTGGTGACCTGGGTGAGCTCGGTCACGAGGTCGCCGGGGCCCTTCCCCCGGCGCTCGGCCACCTCGCGCGCGGTCGCCTCGGGCGAGCCCAGGCCCTCCAGCCGTCCGCCCACCACGTCCGCGATCGAGCCGACCACGTGGCCGGCCACGTCGCCCACCGACCACCCCGCACAGCGCGTGGGGGCGGCCCACGCCGTGGCGTCGAGCGCGGCGATCAGGGCGCCGAAGGCCTCCAACTCGGTCACGAGGCCGGGGATCACGTCGCTGCGGGACAGGGTCATCGGGTCCTCCCTCTGGGCCGCCCGGCGGGCGTCGGGCGGCTGTTGGATTTAGATGCGGGCTACCCGCATTTATAATGGGACGCCCCGTGGGAGTCAACGCCCAACCGCCCGAGACGCCCCGCCCGCGGCGCAGCCAGGCCGAGCGCCGGGCGTCGACCCGGGCCGCCCTGGTGGCGGCGGGACGCGAGCTGTTCGCCGCCTCGGGCTACGCGGGCGCCGGGCAGGAGGAGATCGTGGAGCGCGCCGGGGTGACGCGCGGCGCGCTGTCGCATCACTTCGGCACCAAGCACGGCCTGTTCCGCGCCGTCGTCGAGTCCGTCGAGCAGGACCTCACGGCGCGCATCGCCGTGGCGGCCATGCAGGGTGACAACCCCGTGGAGCACCTGCGCTTCGGATGCCTGGCCTTCCTCGACGCCGCCCTCGACCCCGCCGTGCGCCGCATCGTGCTCCTCGACGCGCCGGCGGTGCTGGGTTGGCAGGCGTGGCGCGAGATGGAAACCGTCTACGGCCTGGGGCTCGTGTCCGAGGCGCTCGAGCACTGCATGGAGGCGGGGCTCCTCCCCCGCCGCCCCGTCGCGCCCCTGGCCCATCTGCTCCTGGCGGCCCTGAACGAGGCCGCCATGCTCGTGGCCAATGCCGAGGACCCCGAAGGGGCGCGCGGCGAGGTCGGGGAGGAGGTGGAGCGGCTGCTGGCGAGCCTGTGACGGGCCGGTCGGCTGCCGCGCTCACCTCGGCGCCCGCCACGCCTGCGCGCTGTCCACCAGCCCGGCGGTGAGGGCGCGCAGGCGCACGTAGAGCGAGGGCATGACGCGCGGCGCCCGGGGAAGGCGCCGGTAGTGCGCCAGCACCCGCTCGAGGCGGCGGGCGTCCTCCAGCTCGGCGGGCGACGGCCTGATGCCGAGGCGCTCGAGCACCCGGCGGTCGAGTGTCGCCAGGGCGAGGGCCCGCTCGACGCGCACCAGGGGGGCGGGGACGCTCCAGTGCGAGAACCACAGGACGTCGTGGGCGAGGGACCGGCTGAGGGCGCCCGAGGCGAAGGACTCCTCGGCGAGGGTGTCCTCCATGTAGGCGGCGAAGGCGGCGCGGTCCTCGGGCAGGAGGTGCCCGGCGATGCCGAAGAACCGTCCGAAGGCCCGCATCTCGCCGTAGAAGGCGTCGGCCTCGGCGGGCGACAGCGGCCGCACCCAGCGCGTGTAGGCGGTCTCGGCCGTGTCGACGAGGGTGGCCCACACCCACGCCAGCAGCGCGGCGTCGTGCGCGCTGTAGGTGCCGCGCGCGCCGTCGTCGGCGTCCCGCCCCGACGCGTCCATCGGCCCGTTGATGCCGTCGTGGACGCGGTAGATCTGCGCCACCGCGGCGCGGGCGGTGGCGTCGTCCCCGAACACCAGGCGCAGCGCGGCGTCGGCCGTCACCGCCGCGCGGCTCCACGGGCGCCTCTGGAAGGTGCTGTGCTGGCTCACCCCGGCCGCCACCTTGGGATGCGCCACCTCGAGGACGAGCGCCCGCTGCACGAGGAGCGCCGTGACGGGCTCGGCCACCACCGCCCGCACCACGCTGTCCCGGCCGAAGGGCACCGGCACGTCGGGGTCGAGGGCCCCGAGGACCACGGGCGACTCGGCCACCGGCCGATGGTAGGCGTCCGGGAAAAGCGAGGACCCCCACCGAAGTGGGGGTCCTCGACTGGGGATGCTGGAGTGTGGGGTTGGAACTGAAGGTGTCCGAGAAAGTGATCGGCCCCGGGCCATGGGACTTGAGCCCTAGGAGGCCAACAGCTGCACAACAGTGGAGGGCCCGCCCGGCGAGTAGGAAGGGGGCGTGGAGCTCGACGAGCTGAAGGTGACCGCCTACGGGGTGGCCGACGCCGTGGCCACCATCACGCTGCAGCGCCCCGAGCGCCTCAACGCCTGGACGGGGCGTATGAACACCGAGTACCGGGCCCTGTTGGCCCGGGCCGCCGCCGACGGGGGCGTGCGGGTCATCGTCGTGACCGGCGCGGGCCGGGGCTTCTGCGCCGGGGCCGACACCCGGGCGCTGGAGGGGCACGTCGAGCGGGGCGCCTACGACCCCGGGACCGGCCCCGGGCTGGCCACGCCCGGCTACGGCGTGCGCCCCGAGTTCGACGCCGAGTTCGCCTATCAATTCGGCATCCCCAAGCCCATCCTCGCCGCGGTGAACGGGCCCGCCGCGGGCGTGGGCTTCGCGCTGGCCTGCTACTGCGACCTGCGCTTCGCGGCGGCGGGGGCCAAACTCACGGCGGCCCACGGGCGCCTCGGCCTCCCCGCCGAGTTCGGGCTGTCGTGGTTGCTCCCCCGACTGGTGGGGCTGACCCGCGCCGCGGACATCTTGTTGTCGAGCCGGGTGCTCCTGGCGGAGGAGGCCGCCCAGATCGGCCTCGTCAACGCCGTGGCCGCCCCCGAGGAGCTCATGGGCACGGTGCTCGCCTACGCGCGCCGGCTCGCCACGGAGGTGTCGCCCGCCTCGCTGGCGGCCACCAAGGACCAGCTCTACGCCGATCTCCACCGCGACGCCGCCGGCGCGGCGCGCCACGCCGAGCAGCGCCTGCGCGCCATGATGGCCGGGGCGGACTTCGCCGAGGGGGTGGCGGCGCTCCGCGAGCACCGCCCGCCGCGCTTCGCCGACCCCCCGGGGGGCGCTGGGTAGTGTGAGCGCGATGGGGGACGGCGGGCGCGCCACGCCGACGGAGGGGCGCCCGGGCACGGCGCTGGCGGCGGGGCTGCTCGACCCGGTGCTCTACACCGGCGATCCGCATCCGCTCTACGCCCGCCTGCGGGCCGAGGCGCCGGTGGCGTGGAACGAGGAGCGCGGCTTCTGGGCGTTGGCCAAGCACGCGCACGTCCTGGCGGTGGAGAACGACCCTGCCACGTTCTGCGCGGGCCGGGGCATCCTCGTGGAGGAGATCGGCACGACCTACGCCGCGCCGCCCACCATGATGCACTCGGACCCACCCGTGCACACCCGTTACCGGCGCCTCGTGCAGCCGGGGTTCAAGCCGTCGGTGGTGCGGGCACTCGAACCGGTCGTCCGGACCCGCACCGTGGCGCTGCTCGAGCACTTCGCGCCGGGGTCGGCGCTCGACATCGTGCCCCTGTTGAGCGTGCCCCTCCCCCTCCAGGTGATCAGCGAGATCCTGGGCGTCCCCGACGACGAGTGGGAGCGGTGCTACGAGTGGTCCGAAGCGGTCATCCCCGGCGCCACCGACTGGCCCGAGGAGCGTCGCAACCAGCTCCAGGCCGACATGATCGGCTACCTGGTGGGCGCGGCCAAGGACCGCCGGGCGCGCCCCCGTGACGACATGCTCACCCGCATCGCCGAGGCCGACATCGACGGCGAGCGCCTGAGCGACGACGAGCTCGCCATGTTCCTCGTGCAGCTGCTCGTGGCCGGCAACGAGACCACCCGCGACATGCTCAGCTCGGGGCTGGTGGCCTTCGCCCAGCATCCCGGCCAGTGGGAGCGCGTGCGCGCCGACCGCACGCTCGTGCCCGGCGCCGTCGAGGAGATGCTGCGGTGGTCCTCGCCGGTGGTGTCGTTCATGCGCACCGCCACGCGCCCCGCCGAGGTGGGCGGGGTAACGGTGGCGGCGGGCGAGCCCGTCCTCATGCTGTTCGCGTCGGCCAACCGTGACGAGGACGCCTTCGGGCCCTCCGCGGCGCGTTTCGACGCCGGGCGCCACCCCAACCCCCACGTGGCCTTCGGGCAGGGCAACCACTTCTGCCTGGGGGCGCCCCTCGCCCGCCTCGAGGGCCGGGTGGTGCTGGAGGAGCTGCTGGAGCGCTTCGCCACCGTCGAGCCCGCCGGCGAGCTCGAGCGCACGCCGTCCTCGGTGGTGAGCGGCCTGCGCCGGGCCCCGCTGCGCTTCGGCGCCGCCTGAGCCGTCGGGGGTGCCACCCCCACCGGCTGACACCGGCCCTCACCCTTGG
>DATJBC010000249.1:0-10148 GCA_035515515.1 Acidimicrobiales bacterium | reverse complement strand
GGCCGCCGCTGGAGGCGAAGCGGCAGGGACGGCAGTCGTGGTCGGGGGCGGGGTAGCGGTTGAGGACGCTCGCCGACCACGGGGCGCAGGCCGGGCGGCCCACCGTCGGGAGGCCCAGGTGACCCTGCAGTCGATGCAGCGGCGCCACGAGCTGTACGCCGCGCTCAAGGCCTACGGGCCCTTCCACCTGGCGCGGGTGATCCCCCAGGTGGCGCTGCTGGCCCTGGCCGAGATGGTGGTGGCGACCCTGGCGGGGCATCGTGCGCGGGCCGCGGCGGTGGCCCACGCCTGGCGCTGGAACCTGTCCCGGCGGCGCACCATCCGCAGGGCCCGGGCCGAGGTGCGCGCCCACCGGCGCCTGTCCGACGCCGAGGTGCGGCGCCTCCAGCTGCACGGCAGCGCCCGTGTCAACGCCTACGTGCGGCGCGCCTTCACCCACGGGATCCAGGCCGCCAACGTGGGCGGCGCCGAGGGAGACGAGGGCGTCGGCGCCGCGCCCGCCGAGGCCGTGCCGGGCGCCCCCGCGCCGCGCCCGGCGGGCGACGAGGGCCCCGCCACCTCGACGAAGTGGGCGGTGTGGCTGGCGGCCGCCTTGGTGGTCGTCGTGGGCACCCGCCAGCTCCTGGGGTCCGGGTTCCCCGTCGTCGGGCAGCTCCTGCCCTTCCCCTCGTGGGCCACGCTCGTCCACCGCTTCGCCTCGGGGTGGCAGCCGACCGGCGTGGGCAGCACCGACCCGGCCACGCCCGCCACTGGGCTGCTCGGCGTGGCCGGGATGGTGCTGTTCGGCGCGATGGGCCTGCTCCAGAAGATCGTGGTGCTGGGGTGCATCCCGGTGGGGGCGCTGGGAATGGCGCGTCTCAGCCGGCCGCTCGGCACGGCGTGGGCCCGCGTGGTGTCGACGGTGATCTACCTGGCCGTGCCCGTGCCCTACGACGCGCTGGCCTCGGGCCGTTGGGACGCCCTGGTGGTGTACGCCGCGTGTCCCTGGATCCTCCACCTGCTCGGCCAGGCGTCGCGCGTCGACCCCTACGGGTCGCCCGCCGGGCTGGCCGTGGCCGGGCGGGGCGTGGCCGGTCGTCCGCCCCGTCGGTGGCGCACGACGCTCGCCGGATGGAGCGTGGCGCTCGGCCTCCTCGACGCCGTGGTGACCTCGGTGGCGCCCTCGGGGGCGCTCGTCACCCTGGTCGTGGCGGCGGGGCTGGCGCTGGGCAGCGTGGTGGTGGGCGGGCGCGGCGGCGTGCGGGCGGCGGGCCGGGTGGTGGTGACGGCGCTGGGGGCCACGGCCGTGGCCGTGGTGCTGCTGGCGCCGTGGTCGCTGTCGGTCCTGGCGGCGGGGGGGCGCTGGCAGGTGCTGGCCGGCCTGCCCGTGCCCGCCGCCAGCGGGGCGGGGTGGGGCGAGCTCCTGCGCCTGGCGGCGGGCCCCATCGGGGACGCCGCCCTGGCGTGGATGTTCCTGGCCGCCGCCGCCCTGCCCCTGGTCATCGGGACACGCTGGCGTCTGGCGTGGGCGGGGAGGGCGTGGACGATCGCCGTCGTGGCCTGGGTGGTGGCCTGGGTGGCGGGACGGGGGTGGCTCGGCTCGGTGGGGCTGGCGCCCCAGGTGCTCGTGGCCCCGGCGGCCATGGCGATCGCCCTGTCCGTCGGCCTGGGCGTGTCCGCCTTCCAGCTCGACCTGCCCGGCTACCGCTTCGGCTGGCGGCAGGCGGCCGCCGTGGCCGCCGCCGCGGCGGCGGCGGTGGGGATGCTGCCCGTGCTGGCCGGCAGCCTGGGGGGCCGCTGGGACCTCGTCCCCACCGGCTACGGCGAGGCCACGTCGTGGATGGCGACGCGGCCCGCGCAGGGGGGATTCCGCGTGCTGTGGCTCGGCGACCCCCGCGTCCTGCCGGGCACGGGATGGGCGCTGTCGCCGGGGCTCGCCTACACGCTGAGCACCGACGGGCTGCCCGACGTCACCGACGTGTGGAGCGGCGCCTCGCCGGGGGCGGCCTCGGGCGTGGGCGCCGGCGTGGAGCTCGCCCGGCGGGGCGCCACGGTGCGGCTGGGCCGGCTCCTCGCCCCCTACGCCGTCCGGTACGTCGTCGTCGTGGACACGCTGGCGCCGTCGGTGCCCGGGCTGCAGACGCCCGTCGCCTACCACCCGCCGTCGGATCTCGTCCCGGCGCTGCGCACCCAGGTCGACCTCCGCCAGATCATCTCGGAACAGGGGTTCGAGGTCTTCGAGGACCCGGCCGCCCTGCCCCTGCGGGCCGTCCGGTCCGGCGCCGTCCCCGCCCCGGGGGTGGCGGCGGCCGTCGCCGGGGCCGCACCCCGCCTGTCGGGCTGGAGGCCGGCGCTCACCGCGGCGGGCCCGGCGGCGACCAGCGTGACCGGCCGGGTGCCCGGGGGGACGGTGCTGGCGGCGACGGCCCCCGCCGGTCGATGGCAACTGCGCACCGCCGACGGCGCCGTGGCCCGCGCCACCACCGCCTTCGGGTACGCGCCCGCCTTCGCGCTGGCGCGCGGCCAGGTCGTCACCCTCCGCTTCGCCGGGACCGCGTGGCGCACCTGGGAGCTCACCGGGCAGATCGCCGCCTGGGTGGTGGTGACGGCCGCGCTGCTCGGGCGGCGCCGGTGGCTCGACTGGTGGTGGGGCCCCGTCTCGGGCCGCCGCCGCGCCCGGGCCGACGGCCCCCCGACGCGCCCGCCGTCGCCCGGCGCCGGTGACGCGCAGGACGGCGACCCGGCCAGGGCGACGACGACCGCGGGGCACGACGGGCGCGTCGGGGACGGGCGGGCCATGGCGCCGCTGTCGGGCGACCCCGCGCCGCCGCCGTCGGGCGACCCCGCGCTGGCGGTGCCGGTGGACGGCGACGGCTCGAGCCCGTGACCCCCGGCGAGCGCCAGGGCCCCCAACGCGGCCGGCACGCCCGCCCCCGGGTGCCGCGCGCCCCGCTGCGGCGCGCGCTGGCCGTCGTCGTGCTCGTGGGCGTCCTCGTGGGCATGGGCGTCGCCGACCGGATGGTGGCGCGCGGCGCGCCGGCGCCGTCGGCCGGCGCCGTCAGCGCCGCCCAGGCGGTGACGGCGGTCAGGGCGGGCGGGACCGAGTCGAGCGCGTGGTACTGCGCGGGGGGCACCGGGCCCCAGGGCGGCGCACCGGGGACGCTGGTGCTCACCAACGCGCGCGCCAAGCCCGTCACCGGCACCATCACGGTGATCCCCGCGCTGGGGGCCGGGGCGGCATCGCCCGCTCCGTGGGCCGGCGGCGTCTCGGCGAGGGTGACGGTGCCCGCCGACGCGCAGCTGAACGTGCCCGAGGACCAGCTCGGGCCGGCCGCGTCGTCCCTGCAGGCGGCGGCGGTGGTCCTGGACGGGGGCGGGGTGGCCGTGGCGCAGGCGGTGTCGAGCCCGCTGGGGTGGAGCATGGCGCCGTGCGCCACGGCGGCCGCGCCCGGCTGGTCCTTCGCCCACGGCGCCACCGCCCAGGCCGGCGGGCTGCTGCTCAACCTGTTCAACCCGGGAGCCACCGACGCCGCCGTCGACGTGTCGCTGGTCTCGGCCACCGCCGGGACGCTGTCGCCCGCCGCCTACCAGGGCATCGACGTGCCTCCCGGGGCGCTCGTGACCGAGAACATCGGCGACCACGCCCCCGACGACGCCGCCATCGCCACCGAGGTGTCCACCCTGACGGGGGCCGTGGTGGCGAGCGAGCTCGAGTCGGTGGGCGCCAGCGGCAACGGGGGGATCTCGATCACCCTCGGCACGCCGGCGCCCGCCACGCAGTGGGTCTTCCCCGAGAACGTCGACGCGCCGGGGACCACCGTCGCCTTCCGGGTGCTCAACCCTTCCACGCGCCCGGCGGTGGTGTCGGTGTCGATCGGGCTGTCGGGTGGGGAGGTGGCCGAGCCGCTCACCATGCACGTCCCCCCGCAGGCGCTGTCGACGTTGGTCGCCGAGGACCAGACGCGCATCCCGAGCGGCGTGTCGTACGCGCTCACCTTCACCAGCCGGGGAGCCGGGATCGTCGTGGTCCGTCAGGTCACGGCGCCACCGGGCCAACCCGCTCCGGTGCCCGAGGGCGGCGACGTGGTGGGCGTCATCGGGGCGAGCACGCGCTGGGTCGTCCCCGCGGTGGTGACGCCCGGCACGGGGGCCTCCAGCGTGACGGTCGCGGACCTCGGCCCGCGGCCGGCCACCGTGCGCTTCACCACGCCGAGCGGGCGGGCCGTCGCCGGGCTCAAGCCCCAGAAGGTGGGCCCGCACGCGCCCCTCGTCATCACCCCCGTGCCCGGCGATCCCTTCGGTGTGAAGCCCTTGGGCGTGCAGGCCGACGAGCCCGTGGCCGTCGAGCTCGACGGAGAGCCCGCGGCGGGCTCGGGCGTGGTGGTGTCCCCGGCCTTCCCCGTGCGCTGACGGCCGGGGCGCCTTCCCGGCGCCCCCGTGCGATCAGGGACGGACGCCGGTCGGAGACCGAGGCGGTCCCACCCGCCGGAGCGGGCGCGTCAGTGGCCGCCGCGAGCGGCGGGCGCCAGGGGCCGGGCGTCAGTCGCCGGAGGAGCCCGAGGAGGGCGAGCCGGTGGGCTTGGACGCCGCCTCTTTGCCCGACTCCGCCCCGTTGTCGGTGGCCCCCGCGTCGGCCCCGTTGCCTGCCGCGCTCGCCGACTCGGCGCCGTTGCCGGTGGCGCTGTCCTCGCTCGACCCGTTGCCGGCACCGGTGGTGGCGCTGAACTGCGAGGTGAGCTTGCCCGAGGGGTGGACCGGGCGGCCGTAGGCGGAGTCGACGAGCGTGCTCACCTCGCTCCCGTCGAGCGTCTCGCGCTCGAGAAGCGAGCGCGCCACGGCGTCGAGGCCGGCGCGGTGGCGGCTCAGGAGCTCGATGGCGCGCTCTTCTTGGTGCCGCAGGATGCGGGCGATCTCGGCGTCGACGACGCGGGCGGTGTCCTCGGAGTAATCGCGCGAGTGCAGGAGGTCCTCGCCCAGGAACACCATGCCCTGCGACCCCCACGCCATGGGCCCGAGCTCCTCGCTCATGCCCCACTCCCGGACCATCTTGCGGGCCAGCTCGGTGTTGCCCACGAGGTCGTTGCTCGCCCCCGTGGACAGATCGCCGTACACGAGGAGCTCGGCGGCGCGCCCGCCCATGCGCACGGCCAGCGAGTCCTCGATGACCTCGCGGGGGTAGATGTGGCGCTCCTCGATGGGCAGCTGCTGCGTGACGCCCAGGGCCAGCCCCGTCGGGAGGATGGTCACCTTGTGCACCGGGTCGGCGTGCTCGAGCACGTAGGCGAGCACGGCGTGGCCGCCCTCGTGGAACGCCACGCGCTCCTTCTCGGGCTCCGACAGCACCAGGCTCTCGCGTCGCTGCCCCATGAGGACGCGGTCGCGGGCCGCCTCGAAGTCGACCATGTCGACCTGGTGCGAGCCACGGCGCACGGCGTGCAGGGCCGCCTCGTTGACGAGGTTGGCGAGGTCCGCGCCGCTCATCCCCGGTGTGCCCCGGGCCACGAGCTCGAGGTCCACGTTGGCGCCGATCCGCTTGTCCTTGCAGTGCACCTTCAGGATGGGCAGGCGCTCCTCGAGGTCGGGCAGCGGCACCACGATCTGGCGGTCGAACCGGCCGGGACGCAGCAGGGCGGGGTCGAGGATGTCGGGGCGGTTGGTGGCCGCCATGATGACGACCCCTTCGGCGGGGTCGAAGCCGTCCATCTCCGACAGCATCTGGTTGAGCGTCTGCTCGCGCTCGTCGTGCCCACCCCCGAGCCCCGCACCACGCTTGCGGCCGATGGAGTCGATCTCGTCCACGAAGATGATGGCGGGAGCCTGCTTGCGGGCCGTCTGGAAGAGGTCCCGCACGCGGCTGGCCCCGACCCCCACGAACATCTCCATGAAGTCGGACCCGCTCACCGACAGGAACGGCACGCCGGCCTCACCGGCCACGGCGCGCGCCAGGAGGGTCTTTCCCGTGCCCGGCGGCCCCACGAGCAGGATGCCCTTGGGGATCTTGGCGCCGATGTCGCGGAAGCGGTGCGGCGACTTCAAGAAGTCCACGACCTCGCTGATCTCGATCTTCACGCCCTGGTAGCCGGCGACGTCGGCGAACGTCGTGCGGGGCCGCTCGGTCGTGTAGAGCCGGGCCCGGGACCGCCCGATGGACATGATCCCGGTCATCTGCCCCTGGGCCCGGCGGCTGATCCAGAAGAAGATGGCCACGAACAGGACCAGGATGAGGATGGTGGGGAGCCACTGGCTCAGGGCGCTCTGCTGGGGCGTCTCGAACTTCACCGACGAGATGTCCCTCTTCATCACCTGGACGTCGGCCTCCAGGGAGGGGTCGGGCCCGTTGACCGAGTACTTCTGGCCGTTCTTCAGGCTCCCGGTGATGATCCCGGTGTTGTTGTCCACCGACGCCGACTGGACCTTGTGCTGCTCGACGTACTGCTGGAGGAAGGGCTTGTACTGGATCTGCTTGACCGACGACTTCGACAGCAGCGGCGGGATGATGAGCATGGCGATCACGGCCAGGATGAGCAGGGCGAACACCCAGCGCCAGCTCTGGTCGCCCCCCGACGACGACGACCCCGTCCCGCCGGGCACGGGACCCCCGGCCCCACCAGGCGTGGGGCGTCCCGAACGGCGCTCGGGGAGAGAAGGGGGACTCATTTCTCCATGGTACGTGCCCCGGCCCGCCCGGATGCACGCAAGCGGGGGGACATGCGCGCCGGTGGCGGGGGCCGCGCTCCGCGGCGTGGTCGCTAACCTCGTGTGATGGCGAGCAGGCCGCCTTCCTCGGACAGCGAGGGCCCCGCCGCCCCGCCGCCCTGGCCCGCGTCCTGGCCACCGACGCGTTCGCCGTCCGCTGAGCCCCCCCGAGCGCCCGGCGTGTCCGAGCCACCCCGTCCGCCCGGCCCGGCGGCGTCGCCGGGCTCCTCCGGTCCGTCCCGGCCGGTCACCGATCCCGGAGAGGGCGCCGAGACGGCGCCCGTCACCAGCCGCGACGCCGGCGCCTGGATCATCTGCGCCGGCGCGGGGTTCGTCGCCGGCCAGCTGGCCAGCGTCGTGCTGCTCGAGGTCGTGGCGGTCGTCTCCGGTCAC
This sequence comes from Acidimicrobiales bacterium, assembly GCA_035515515.1. GTDB lineage: Bacteria > Actinomycetota > Acidimicrobiia > Acidimicrobiales > UBA8190 > DATJBC01. The sequence continues at coordinate 3,080 of DATJBC010000249.1, read as the reverse complement.
GGCTCGGACGTGTGGAAGCTGGCGGCCCGGGTCGTGCCGCCGGCCTGGGTGGTGGTGTCCGAGCTCGTCGGCCTGTGGACGGGCTTCGTCGCCGGCGTCGTGGTGGCCAGCACCTGGCGCGGGACGCGCCACGTCCGGCGCGACATGGGGCTGTGGGTCCGGCCCTGGGACCCCGTGATCGGCGTGGCGGCGGGCCTGGCCGGTCAGATCCTTCTCCTGCCGCTTCTGTATCTCCCCCTCGAGCACGTCATCCCCCACCTCGACCAGCGCCTCAAGGAGCCGGCCCAACACCTCACGGGCGGGTTCACCGGCGGGGGCTCGCTGGCCGTCATCGGGGCGCTGACGGTCCTGGTGGTGCCCGTCGTGGAGGAGCTCTTCTTCCGGGGGCTGGTGCTGCGCAGCCTGCTGCGCCTGCTGCGGGGCGCCGGCCCCCGCGCCGGGCCCGTGGCGGCGGTGCTCGTCACCGGCTTGATCTTCGGCCTGGCCCACTTCGAGGCGCTCGAGCTGCTCGGCCTGGTCGCCTTCGGGGTCGTCCTGTCGGCCATGGCCGTGCGCTTCCGTCGGCTGGGACCGTCGATCTTCGCCCACGCCACCTTCAACTTCCTCGCCATCCTGTCGGTGGCCGGCGTCCTGCACTGACCGCACCCTGAGGCCCGGCGCCGCCCACCGCGGGGGATGACGGGGCCCCCGTCCCGGGTGCCGGCGAGGCCCCGCCGGGGCCTGCGACGCCGGCGCCGGGGCCTCGTGCTGCCGCTTGGGAGCGCGTTTCGGGCACCATGGACTCGTGCGCCGGCCCTCGGCTCCGAGCCTCGCGACCCTGGCCGTCATCGTCGCGGTCATCGGCATCGTGATCTGGCAGGTCAACCCGACCCTGCTCCTGGCCAACACCATGACCACGGGCGGGGACACCGGGGCCCACTACGGCCTGGCCCAGTTCCTCAAGACGAACCTGCTTCCCCACGGGCACCTGACGGGATGGTTCCCCGGTGCCTACGACGGCCTGCCGCTCAACACCTTCTACTTCCCGCTCCCCGACACGCTGGCGGCCGTCCTGGGCTATGTCATCCCCTTCAACATCGCCTTCAAGCTCGTCACCATCCTCGGCTCCCTCACGCTCCCCGTGGCGGCGTGGGCGTTCGGGCGGCTGTCGGGGATGGAGCGGCCCCGGCCGGCGGTGCTGGCCGCCTTCACCCTGCCGTTCCTCTTCGACCTCACCTTCACGATCTACGGCGGCAACCTCTACTCGACCATGGCGGGGGAGTACGCCTTCTCGCTGGGGCTGTCGGTCGCGCTCGTCTTCCTGGGGACGGTGGTGCGCGGCCTGCGCACGGGCCGCAGCAAGGTGCCCGCCATCCTGCTCCTGTCGGCGACGGTGCTGTGCCACATCGTCCCCACGATGTTCGCGGTCTCCGGAGCCATCGCCGCCCTCGTGATCCTGGGGCCGACGCGCCAGCGGCTCAAGTGGATGGGGATGGTGCTGGGGACCACGTTCCTCCTCGTGGCGTGGTGGGCGGTGCCCTTCGTCCTCGAGCAGTCCTTCAGCACCACCATGGGATGGCAGAACGTCACGACGTACCGGGTGCTGCTGGCCCCCTCGGCCGACATCTGGGCGCTGGTCCTCGGCTTCGTGGGCATCGTCTTCGCCATCGTGCGCTTCAACCGCGCCGTCCTCGCCCTGGCGGTGCCGGGCATCCTCTCCGCCCTGTTCGTGTGGAAGGCGCCCCAGAGCTCGCTCTACAACACCCGGGTCCTCCCGCTGTGGTGGCTGTGCGTGTACCTGATCGCCGGCTACGCGCTGGGCGAGCTGGGGGTGCTCGGCGCCCGGCTGTGGCGGCGCCTGCGCGAGGCCTTCCGCTGGGTGCAGATGCCCATGCCCGCCCCGGCCGGCCCGGGGGGGGCGACGCCGGCCTTCGCCACCGGGGGCCCTCCCATCGCCGTCACCCGCCTCGAGGCCTCCTCGGTGTCCGGGATGTCGGGGGTGCTGTCGCCTCCGGCCCCCGGGGGCGTGCGCCCGGGAGGGGCCTTCCCGGGGGAGGCCCCGCCGGGCGGGGTGCCGTGGCCGTACGGGGGGGCGCCCCCGGGCCGCCCCCGGTCGACGTGGGCCCCGGGGGCCGTGGCCGTGCCCCTGGTGGCCCTCGCCTTCGTGGCGCTGGTCGTGCTGCCGCCGTTGCTGGTGGCGCCGGGGTCCCCGTTCAAGATCGGGCCCGTCGACGTGAAGACCAGCAACGTCCCGTCGTGGGCGGCGTGGAACTACGCGGGCGTCGAGCGCAAGGGCGGGTGGCCCGAGATGCAGGGCATCGTGCGCACCATGGACACGGTGTCGGCGCGCTACGGGTGCGGGCGCGCCATGTGGGAGTACAACTCGAACCTGAACCGCTTCGGGACGCCCATGGCGCTCATGCTCCTGCCCAACTACACCGACGGGTGCATCGACTCCCTGGAGGGGCTGCTGTTCGAGTCGTCGGCGACCACCCCGTGGCACTTCGTCAACCAGGCGGAGCTGTCGGTGGGCCCCTCCGAGGCCATGGTGTCGGCCACCACGGGCATCCAGTACGGGACCGTGAACGTGCCCCTCGGCATCCAGCACCTCCAGCTGCTCGGCGTGCGCTACTTCATGGCCTCGTCCCCCGTGGTGCAGGACCAGGCCGACGCCGACCCCGCGCTGACGCTGGTGGCCACCACCAAGCCGTACCAGACGCTCTACAGCGGAGCCGCCGTCACCACCACGTGGAAGGTGTACCTGGTCCACAACAGCGCGCTGGTGAGCCCGCTGCCCGTGCAACCCGACGTGCTCACGGGGGTGGGCCAGGGCCAGGCCGCCTGGTTGCCCCAGGCCCAGCGCTGGTACGCCGATCCCGCCGGCTTCGGCCAGGAGCTGGTGGCGGGCGGGCCCGCGGCGTGGGCCACCGCCCCGGGAGGCGTGGCCCCCAAGACGCAGGTGGCGCTGCCGCCGGTCAAGGTCACCGGCATCAAGGCGACGACGGACCAGATCCGCTTCCACGTGGACCGCACCGGGGTGCCCGTGCTGGTCAAGACCTCGTACTTCCCGAACTGGCACGCCCAGGGCGCCACCGGTCCGT
>DATJBC010000248.1:0-11584 GCA_035515515.1 Acidimicrobiales bacterium | reverse complement strand
CACCCCACCCCGCCCCGGCCGGCCGGCCGGCCGATGGTTGCCTGCGCCAACGACCGACGCCCCGAGGGCGTCCCCGGAGAACGCGCCCCCGCAGCGGTACGGTTGTCGTGTCGGGCTCCGACGGTTGGCGCGGCGGAGCCGCTGATCGAAGGGGGAGACCATGTTCTGCACGCAGTGCGGCCAGAGCGTCGCGGACGGCTCGAGCACCTGCTCCCACTGCGGGGCGATCCTGGCGGTGGCGCCGCCCCCGGCCGGTGGCCCCGGCGTGGCCACCGGTGCGACGCCCGGCACCCGCGCCGCCCGTGCCTCGTCGTTCTCCTTCGACGCGGCCCGCTGGTCACAGACCGAGCGCATCACGCTGGTGGCGTCGGTGGTCCTCTTCGTCTCGTTGTTCCTGCCCTGGTTCACCTACAACTACGGGCTGGGCACCGTGTCGGTCGACGGCCTGTGGCACGGGTGGATGTACCTGACCCTGCTCCTGTGCCTGGGAACCATCGGCTTCCTCGTGGCCAAGGCGGGGTTCAGCCCGTTGCCCTTCGCGCTGCCCATGGCCGAGGAGCGGCTCCTGCTCATGGCCACCGGGGCCAACGCCGTGCTCAGCATCCTCGCCTTCCTGTTCAAGCCAGGGGGGATCGGGTTCACCGGCATCGGCTGGGGCTTCGGCGCCTTCCTCGGGCTCATCGCCGCCATCGTGGCCGCCGCACCCACGGCCGTCCCCGCCATCAGGGCCCGGCGCGCCGGGCACTGACGCCGCCTACGATCCCGACCGGCGGATCCCACCTCTGGGGCCGCGGAAGGGGGCAGCACGTGATCGGCGTGAACGTGACCTTCGCATACGACGGCGACTTCGACCGGAACCGGGTCACCGGCGTGGCGGACCACGCCCGGGCCATGTTCGAGGGGATGCCGGGCCTGCGCTTCAAGTTCTTCACCTTCGACGAGAAGCGGCAGCAGGCGAGGAACTTCTACGTCTGGGACTCGCGCGACGCCGCCGAGCGCTTCTTCACAGACGAGCTCAAAGAGCGGGTGACGGGCCTGTACGGGGTGGCGCCCGAGATCGACTTCGTCGAGATCGCCCAGGTCGTGGACAACACAGGCTCGTAGCCCGGGGCTCTCGGCCCGCCCGCGCCGTCGCCCTAGTCGTCGCCGGAGAACCGCTCCCAGGCCGACTGGCGCGTCATCCCGAGGGCCTCGCCGATCGAGGCCCACGTGGCGCCCTGCGACCGGGCCTTGTGCACCCAGTGGACCAGGTTGTCCTCGACCTGGGCCCCGGCGGCCGCCACCCGGGGCAGGCTCCACAGGATGTGGTCGACCGGGACGTCGTGCTCCCACGGCGCGACGAGGGGCACACCCGGGGGCTTCTCCTCGACGATCTGCGCGCAGAGGGCCACGCACCCGTCGCAGATGTAGACGCCGTGGCCGGCCACGAGGGTGCCCACCTCGGTGTTGGGCCGCAGGCAGAACGAGCAGGACGCCACCACACGAGCGCTCTTCTTCGGTGCCACACCGTTCCTCGGGCCCACACCGTCCTCCCCCGTACGCGTGTCAGGACACACCTTACGTCGTCAGGAGCTCCCTGACAAGCCGGACGCGAGGGCCCGGACGAGCGGCTAGAGGGTGAGGACGCCGCGCGCCAGCTTGCCGGCGTGCATGTCGTCCACGATCTCCCGGAAGCCCTCCAGGGGTCGGGTCTCGGTGACGAGCTCGTCCAGCATGAGCTGGCCGCTCAGGTAGAGCTCGACCATGAGGGGGATGTCGTGGTGGGGACGCGACGACCCGTAGCGGCAGCCGATGAGCCCCCGGTCGACGTAGGCCAGGTTGTTGATGTCCACGCTGACCTCGCTGCCCCGGGGCGGCACGCCGATGGCCACGGCCGTGCCCCCCCAGTCGAGGGCGTCGACGGCGTTGCGCAGCACGGCCGGGTGCCCCACGCAGTCGAAGGCCCACGTGACCCCGCCCGGCCCCAGCGCCCGGGCCGTTGACTGCGGGCCGTGGGGGACGATCTTCTTGATCTCCTCCACGGCGTCGGCCTGGGTGGCGTCCACGAAGTGGGTGGCGCCGAACTGCCGAGCCAGGGGCTCCTTGGAGGCCACCGTGTCCACGGCCACGATGCGGCTGGCGGCCGACAGGCGCAGCGCCTGGATGACGTTCAGGCCCACGCCCCCCACGCCGAACACCGCGGCGGTCTCGCCGGGGGCCACCCGGGCCCGGTTGAGCACCGACCCCACGCCGGTGAGCACGCCGCAGGCGATGAGGCACGCCGAGGTGAGCGGCACGTCCTTGGAGATGGGGACGGCCTGGACCTCCTGGACGACGGTGTACTCGGCGAACACCGAGGCGGCCGCGAAGTTCGACGCCGGCTGGCCCTCGTAGGTGAACGGCGTCGAGACGTTGCCCAGGCTGCGGATGCACATGGTGGGGTGCCCGGTGTTGCAGGCCCGGCATGTGCCGCAACTGGCCAGGGTGGCGATCACCACGTGGTCACCCGGCTTGACCGAGCGCACCGAGCTGCCCACGCTCTCGACCACGCCCGCACCCTCGTGCCCGAGCACCGACGGCGCCTTCCAGGGGATCGTGCCGTCGAGCACCGACAGGTCCGAGTGGCACACCCCCGCGGCGGCGATCTTCACCTTGACCTCGGTGGGACCGGGCTCGGCGACGCCCAGCTTGTCGGTGACGACGGCGTCGTCCCCGGTGTAGACGATCCCTCGCATCAGGCTCCCTTCGTCGGCGCCACCCGGGCGCGCAATTCGGTCTTGAGCACCTTGCCGCTGGCGTTGGTGGGCAGGGCGTCGACCACCTCCACCCGGCGGGGCACCTTGTAGTTGGCCATCTGGTCCCGGGACCAGGCGATGAGCTCCTCGGCCAGGCCGGCCGGGTCGGCCCCCGGGCGGGGCACCACGAAGGCACATCCCACCTCGCCCAGGCGCTCGTCGGGCACGCCCACCACCGCCGCCTGCGACACGGCGCGATGGCGCAACAGCGCCCCCTCGATCTCGGCCGGATAGGCGTTGAAGCCCCCCACGATGAACATGTCCTTCTTGCGGTCGGTGATGCGGACGTTGCCGGCGTCGTCCATCACGCCCACGTCGCCGGTGTGCAGCCAGCCCTCGGCGTCGATGGCCTCGGCGGTGGCGGAGGGGTCCTCGAAGTAGCCCGACATCACGGTGTAGCCCCGCACCACGATCTCCCCCGGCTCGCCCCGGGGGCGCTCGGCCCCGGCGTCGTCCACCACCCGCACCTCCAGCCCCGGGATGGCCCGGCCCGAGGTGTTGGCGATGATCTCGGGGGCGTCCCCGCGCCGGCACATGGTGACGGTGCCGGTCGACTCGGTGAGGCCGTAGGCGGTGAGGACGGTCGAGAAGGTGAGCTCGTCGCGCATCCGCAGGATGAGCTCGACGGGGACGACCGCCGCGCCCGTCACGGCCAGGCGCAGGCTGGAGAGGTCGTAGTCGCCCCGTCGGGGGTGGTCGAGGATCGACTGGTACAGGGTGGGCGGGCCCGGCAGCACGGTGATGTGCTCACGGGCCACGGTGGCCAGCACGGCGTCGACGTCGAAGACGGGCTCGGGCACGATGGCCGCCCCCTGCATGAGGCACGCCAGGATGCCCGCCTTGTACCCGAAGGTGTGGAAGAACGGGTTGACCACGAGGTAGCGGTCGCCCTCGGCCAGCCCCACCACCTGCGCCCAGGTGGCGAAGGTGCGCAACGACTGGGCGTGGGTGGTCATGGCCCCCTTGGGCCGTCCCGTGGTGCCCGAGGTGAAGATGACGTCAGAGACGTCCTCCCCCGACACCCCGCCCCAGCGCTCGGCCACGGCGTGGTCGGTGATGGGCGAGCCCACCAGCGTCTCGGGGCACTCGACGACCCCGTCGGCGCCGGACAGGAACTCCTCCCAGCTGAAGATGGGGACCTCGTCGGTCTGGGTGACCTCGCTGGAGGCCCCCCCGTCGTCGCGCAGCAAGACGATGCGCTCGAGGTCGTGCACGTCCTCGTCGTCGAGCATGGCCGGGTAGTCGATGCCCAGGAAGCCGCGCACCGTGAACAGCGCCCGGGCCCGGGCCTTGCCGATCGCGTAGGCGGCCTCGGGGCCCTTGAAGCGGGTGTTGAGGGGGACCAGCGCCGCCCCCGCCCCCACCAGCCCCAGGGCGGCCACCACCCACTCGGCCATGTTGGGGGCCCAGATGGCCACCCGGTCGCCGGGGTGGATGCCCGCCGCCATGGCCGCCGCGCACACCCGCTTGGCCTGGCAGTCGAGCTCCGCGAAGGACAGGCGCCGGCCCCCGTCGACCACCGCGTCGGCGTCGGCGAAGCGCGCCGCGGCGTCGCTCACCAGGCCGGGGATCGACCCCCAGCGCCGGTCGCCCCGGGGGTCCTCGGCATCTGACACGCCGTCAACCTACCGACTGCGCCCAGGGCCCGACAGCCCGCGGCCGGGCGGCCCCGGGCACGCGGGTGCCGGGTCGGGACCGCCGGCCTCCGCCCTCACGCCCGGTGGGGCGGGTCAGATGTTGAGCTCGTAGAACTCCGACGTCGTCTGGGGGGTGGGGCTGGAGGAGTCGGTGGCGGTGACGATGAACTGGGCGATGGTGTGCTCGTCGGGCGTGCCCGAGATCTCCCCCGTGGCCGCGTTGAGGCTGAGCCCGCTGGGAAGCGTCCCGAAGGTGACGGCGTAGGTCACGGCGCCGGTCCCCCCGGAGCTCGACAGCGTCGTGCTGTAGGGGTCGCCCTCGTTGGCCTCGGGGAGCGACGACGGTGAGATGCAGAAGCCCGTGCAGTCGACTGCCAGCCCGAAGGTGTAGGTGGCCGTCTGGTGCGGGTTGGCGGAGTCGGTCACCCGCACCTCGGCGCCGAGCTGCCCCGCCACCGTCGGCGTCCCCGAGATCGCACCGGTGGACGGGTTGATCGAGAGCCCCGGCACGATGGCGGGCGCCGACCAGGTGTAGGACCCCACGCCGCCCGAGGCCGAGATCGTCACCGGCCCGTAGGGCGATCCCAGGGTGGCGTCAGGGAGCGGATCGCTGGTGGTGATCCCGAGCGGATCGGCGATGGTGAGGCCCGTCGAGCCCGTGACCCCCTGCCAGGTGGCCCTGATGGTGGTGGGGCCGGTGGTACCGGTCGGCTGGACGCACACCGGCGGGAACTCGAGGGGGGACGCCGACTCGCAGTCGGCGATGCCGGCCACCGAGGTGTCGGTGCTCGACCACGAGGCCAGGGAGGACACGTCCACCTGTCCCAGGCCGAAGTTGGCCAGGGCGTGGTACTCGATCGGGTTCGTGTTGCTCGTCGACTCGTTGGCCGGCGTGAGCGAGATCGACGTGGGCGGCGCGCCCAGCTCGAACACGCCGTGGGTGAGGGGCATCTTCTTCAAGCCGGCCTTGCTCCCGCAGGCGTTGAAGGTGCTGCCGAGCGTGGCGGAGGTGCCGATCGACGCCAGCGACGTCCCGCTGCCACCGCCCGAGAACGACCCCGACACGGTGGCGGGCGTGCCCCCAGGCACCTGGAAGGTGAGCGGGGACTGCGAGGTGGGGATGCTGAAGACGGCGCTGGGCACGCTCATCGTCGTGTTCCCCGACGTGAGCTTGGGCGTGGTCTTCCACTTGATGGCGAACGACCCCGTGAGGCTGCGCGAGCTGAACCCGACCAGGCCGCTACAGGCCGTGGTGTTGGTGTGGATCGACGCCGACACCGACGCGCTCTTCACCGTGACCGGTGATCCGCCTGCGCTGGGATGTGCGGTGCAGCGGCGGATCTTGGCCTTGATCCTGAAGGTCTCGGTGCCCGACCCGCCCGTGAACTTCAGTGGCGGGCTGAAGGTCACCTTCCCGGTGACGGACGCGCACGCCACCGTGTAGCTCGTGGCGTTCACCGGCGTCGTCGATCTCGCCGACGCCCCAGTCGACGAGACCGCCGCCGTGACCGCCGCCGTGACCGCCGCCGCCACGGCCGCTTTGATGAAGATCCGCACCCGGCCCTCCCCCGTCACCCCGTCTTGTCGACGAGCATGATCGCACCCCACGGCAGCGGCGCGAATCGTAAAAATTGAGGACAGACCGGGATCGCGCACGCTTGGGGTGCCGAAAGGTTGCAGCCTGCAATACATCACCTTCGAAGCGCACGGCCGTGGCCGTCACAGCACGGGCGCCCTCGACCCTGTTGGGGGTCAGGGGTGCTGGCTCGAGACCGACACCACCTCGCCGCTCAGGTAGGAGGAGTAGTCGCTCGCCAGGAACACCATGACGTTGGCCACTTCCCACGTCTCAGCCGAGCGCCCGAAGAGCTCGGCGTTGCGCAGACGCTCGAGCTCCTCGTCGGGGAAGACCCGGTTGAGGAACGGGTGCAGCGCCAGGCTGGGCGCCACGGCGTTGACCCGCACGTTGTGGGGGGCGGCCTCCACGGCTGCACACCGGGTGAGCGCCATGACCCCCGCTTTGGCTGCCGCGTAGTGGGCCTGATCGGCCTGCGCCCGCCAGCCGAGCACCGAGGCGTTGTTGACGATGACCCCGCTCCCCTGCCCGTACATGTGGCGGAGCGCCGCACGCATGCAGCGGAAGGTCCCGGTGAGCGTGACGTCGAGCACGACCGACCACTGCTCGTCGGTCATGTCCACGATGGGGGCGTTGCCCCCCAGGCCGGCGTTGTTGATGGCCACGTCGATGCGGCCGTGCTCGGCCCGCACGGTGTCGTAGAGGTGCCGGACCTGCTCCTCCACGGTGACGTTGCACGGTACCGCCAGCGGTGTGGTCCCCGACACCTCGCCCAGGGCGTCGGCCGCCTCCCCGAGCCGGCGCTCGTGGGCGTCGGAGACGACGACGGTGGCCCCCTCCTCCACGCAGCGCCTGGCCGCCGCGAACCCGATGCCCGTGCCGGCCGCGGCGGTGACAACCACGACCTTTCCCGCCAGCAGCTCGTGGCTCCCGGGGGGCGTGGGCCCGGCTCCGTCGGTGCTCGGCGCGGTCACGACGACCGGTCTCCCTTCGCGGCGGTAGCCCTGGGCTCGGGCGGCAGTCCCAGGACGCGCTCGCCGATGATGTTGCGCTGGATTTCGTTGGACCCGCCGTAGATGGTGTCGGCCCGGCTGAAGAGGAAGCTGCGCTGGAGGTCGCCGAGCTCGTAGCCGGCCGGCGTGGCGTCGTCCTCGGGCGTTCGTGGCGCCGACAGGCCGTCTGCCAACGTCGCCTCGGTGCCCAGCAGGTCCATGGCGAGCTCACCGAGGTCGCGGTGCCACTGGGCCCAGTACAGCTTGGCGATCGAGGCCTCGGGCGGTGCCACCGGCCCGTCCACGCCGGTCAGCGACCGAAGCGTGTTGAGGCGGAGGATGTACAGGCGCGCCCAGGCGTCGGCCAGACGCTGGCGCAGCACGGGGTCGGCCGCCTTCCCGCTCTTTCGGGCCAGCTCCACCAGCTGGTCGAGCTCTCGGCGGAACCCGACCACGTCGCCCAGGAGCCCCACGCCGCGCTCGAAGGCGAGGGTGGCGAGCGCCACCCTCCAGCCGTCGTCGACCTCCCCCACCACCAGGTCCGCCGCGGTGCGGGCCCCGTCGAAGAAGACTTCGTTGAACTCAGAGGTCCCCGTGACCTGGCGGATGGGACGGACCTCGATGCCGGGCTGGCGCATAGCCACGAGCAGGTACGACAGGCCCTTGTGGCGCTCGGCGTCCGGGTCGGTGCGGCACACCACGAAGCACCAGTCGGCCCACTGGGCATAGGAGGTCCACACCTTCTGCCCGGTGATCACCCACTCGTCGCCGTCACGCACGGCCCGGGTCTGTACGTTGGCGAGGTCGGAGCCGGCGTCGGGCTCGGAGTAGCCCTGGCACCACAGGTCGGTTCCGTCGCAGATCCTGGGGAGGAAGCGGCGCTTCTGCTCCTCGGTGCCGTAGGCGATGAGGGTGGGGCCGAGCAGCCCCTCCCCCATGACGTTGATGCGGGCTGGGGCGTCGGCTCGGACGTACTCCTCGCTCCAGATGACCTGCTGGGAGACCGAGAGCCCCCGTCCGCCGTACTCGGCCGGCCAGCCGACGCACGTCCAGCCCTGGGCGCCGAGCCTGCGCTCCCAGGCGGCGCGCGTCTCGCGGCCCTCGTGCTGGAGCCCCATGCGCCCTAGGCCGCGGGCGCCGGCGAACTCGCCGGAGGAGAGGTTGGCCTCCAACCAGGCCCGCGCCTCTGCCCGGAAGGCGCTGTCCTCGGGGCTGTCGTGGAGGTCCATCAGGCAGGGGCGGGAGAAGCTCCCTGGCAGGAGCATTATCTGACGCAACGTTAGCCGTTGTCCCGACCTGCCCCGAGGCGTGGTGCTGCCGACGAGCGACCCCGCGGAGGAGTCCCGTCGGCAAGCCGGAACAGAGCGGGCACGACGGGTGTTAACTCGGCATGGGATTTCTCCAGACACTCTTCCGGAGGCCAACCCCCCGACGACCCCAGGAGGACGCGGTGACCCCCGAGATCGTGAAGACCGAAGACGAGTGGAAGGCCCAGCTCTCCCCCGACCGCTACCACGTGCTGCGGGAGAAGGGAACCGAGCCGGCGTGGACCGGCGCGCTCCTCGACGTGCACGACCCCGGCCTGTTCCGGTGCGCGGCATGCGGGGCGGAGCTGTTCCGGTCCGATGACAAGTTCGACTCAGGCTCAGGATGGCCGAGCTTCACCCGGGCGGTGAAGGACGGCGTGATCAACGAGCACGAGGACCGGAGCTTCGGCATGCGGCGCACCGAGATCACCTGCGCCCGCTGCGGCGGCCACCTGGGGCATGTCTTCCCCGACGGTCCCGCCCCCACGGGGCTCCGCTACTGCGTGAACTCGCTGTCGCTCGACTTCGAAGCGGAGGACACCGAGTCGCATTGACGAGGGTGCCTTCCGGGCCCGACCTGGGTGAGCCGTCCTTCGATCAAGGCGAACAGCTCGGCTAGGCGGTCCGCCTCGGCGAGCCACCCCGATCGGATCAGCGCCCGCTCGGCCTCGGCGCACGCGTCACAGGCGTCGAATGCCTCGGCCTTGGTGAGCACCACGGTCAGCGAGAACTCGACCTGGTGGGGCACATCCGCTATCTCTGTGTTCGGCACGTCCCTCACCCGCCCGAACCGGCCGGGTTTCCTCGACTGCGGCGTGCGGCAAGCCAACGCACCAGGAAGAGCGAGGCACCCGCAAGGCTGAGGCCGAGAACGACGGCGGCGAAGACCAGGATCCATCGAGCCATCGCCATCTCCGAGCCAGCCCACGTGGCCGATCCACTGAGGATCAGCCTCACGGCGCGTCCGCCCGAGGCCAGCACCCAGGCGCTGAGCCTGACGGCCAGCGGAAAGACCGGCACGACCGACCATGGCGGAACAGCGACAAGAAGCATCTCCGGCTCCCTCCGAGGCCCCACTGAGGGTCCAGGGGCGCGCCCATCGAGTACAGACGACACCTGCGGGTGCCGCTCCGGCGGGCTCACAGTGGCATCGGCGCCTGAGCCACTGCGAAAACCCGCGTCGGTACGATCACGCGTCGATGCCCACGGCTTCCGACTCACCGGTCTGGCTGGAGCCGACGGCAGGGTCGTCCCGATCGGGGAGGCGACGCTCGGCCCGGGAGACGTCGGCGGTGGCAAAACGCAGAGACGCCCCGACGTCGTCGGCAGTGACCTCGACCCGGCTACGGCGCTCCCCGTTCTCCCCCTCCCACGTGCGTTGCTCCAAGCGTCCCGTCACAACGACACGCGTCCCTTTCACGAGACTGAGGGCAACGTTCTCGGCGAGGTCCCGCCAGCACACGATCTCGAAGAATGACGTGGATTCCTCCCATTCGTCGCTGCCCCGCGGCTGCCAGCGGCGGTTGACCGCTAATCCGAAGGTCGCGTTGGCCTGGCCGTCGCGCGTGTAGCGAATCTCCGGGTCCCGAGTCAGGTTCCCTGACAGGGTGGTCGTGTTGCTCATCGACGGTCTCCTCGTCTGTCGCTCACCTCTCGGCGGCGATCGTCACATTGCCGGGGCTACCTTGCACGGGACTTGGCCGCAGACCTTGCCGGCGCGGCTGCACTGGCTCCAACACCGCCCCCTTCCCGCCGTTCTGCACGATCAACGGGGATGGCTGGCCAACGACCGCCTCGACAGGTTCCGGTACAGCGTCCAGGTCTCGGGGTGGACCGCGTCGAACGGCTCCACGTCCTCGGCGATCAAATGCACGAGCTCGGCCATGATGCTTTCGACTCCGGCCGGGTTCCCTGAAGCGTCGGCCGCCCTGAGGAGCTCGCGATAGAGCCGCTCGTCGTACGGGCTTACCCGCAGCGCCTGACGGGCAGCCCACTGCGCTCCCGCGGGATCGAGCGCATCGAGGCAGTGTCGGGCGAGGCGACACCCCAGATCAACGACCACAGCCTCGATCGTTGCCTCGATCCCTTCGAGCACCACCCAGTCGGCCGCGCGCAGGCCCTCGAACGGCCGCCCGCGCACGAACTGCAACGCCTGACGCCAGTCGTCGGGATGGTCCGATGCGGCCAGACGAGACAGCTGCTCCCAGTCGGTGTCGACGTCGGGCCCCAGTGCCAGCCGGCCGCGAGCCCGCGGCAGGTGATCGTCGCCGCTCGACGACACGCCGAGAGCACGACGGGCCGCCGACGCGGTGGAGTGCAGGCTCGCTGGCGCCATGATCCGGTCGGGCCATAGTGCTGCGGCCCACTGCTCGTTGCTGACGCCGGCTCGGTGCATGGCGAGATAGACGACGAGCTCCACGGCCCACGCCCGGGTGAAGGGCCGCTCGGCGCCGTGGATCTCAACCGGACCGAGCACCCGCACCTGGACCTCTCGGCCCGGATCACCGGAGGGAGGGGGCGCCTCACCCACCCTTTGGGTGCTGGCGCTCTTGGCGTGCATGGAAACCTGGTCATATGGGGACTCGTCGGGCACCACGGCGGCGCTCTGCGCAGCAATCGAGGCGAGCTCGCCCACGCCCGCCACCAAGTCCACCGGCGTGGGCTGACGGGAGACGGACGGGACGCCCGACGGTACGCCGACCAGGCGTATCCGGCCATCCTCGGCGACGACGTGCCAACGCGCCGAGAGCACGTCACTGGCCGCCACCACCGCCAGACCGAGACGCCCGTCGCCGGCGACCTCCACCAGCCTGCGCAGCCCGGCGGGCTCCTTCGCGGAGGCCTGCCCCGAGCAGACCACGACGGTCAGGTCCCACGCGTCGCCACCTTCGATCGACCGGGTGTCGACGTTCGAGGTCCGGCCCGACAGGGCGAGAAGGACCTGGCGCTCCCGGGTCCGCCGCTCCATCCTGGCCACGACGGCTTCGATCGACCGTGCCAGAGTGACCCGCTCGAAGCCATGGGCGAACTCGGTGAAGCCGATGAGGAGCACGTCCACCTGGTCGGCCCAGCGGGCGGTGGCGAGCTCGACCGCCACCGCCTCGAGGACGAGGCCGGCGTCGTCACCGGAGACGGCGATCGAGCCCGCTCGCTCCACGTCGATCAGCACGATGCCCGTGTCATCGCGGCCGAGGGTCACGAGGGACGGGTGGGGAGGGTCGATCCCGAGGAGCGCATCGTCCCGGTGAAGGGCTTGGAGGTTCTCGGGGATCCTATCGAGCACCCAGCTCGTGTCGCC
>DATJBC010000247.1:0-8358 GCA_035515515.1 Acidimicrobiales bacterium | reverse complement strand
ACGGGACGACCATACCGTCTCCGCGATGTTCCTGCAACTTCCAGTGTTCACTCCAGATTCTCGTGATCGAACCCCTCTTACGCATCCGGACTTGCAATAGCGCTCCGGATCACGGACGTCACGGCCGCCACCTTGGCGTGTTTACGCAGGCTTGAGCGGCCCGATCACGCGCCACTGCAGGAAGAACACCTTCTCTCGGCCGCCGGCGCGCCGCCGGGACGAGGGCTCCCCGCATGCCGATAATTCCCTGGTCGGACGCGGCGGCAAGCTGCCCGCCGCGTGGCCAGCTATCGGGGGAAGCGGGCCGTCATGATCTCATCGCTTTCGCGCGCCCTGCGCGCCGTCGCCGCGTCGGCCGCGCTGCTCGCCGGCGGGGTCACGGCCGGGTGCGCCGTCGGGGCGACCGCCATACCGGCGGCGGACCCGCCGCCACCGCTCCACGCGCACCGTGCAGGTCCCCGCCGGGGTGCGCCTCGACCTCGGCTCCTCGGCCAAGGCGCTCAGCGCCGACCGGGCGGCCGCCCGCATCGCCCGGGCGACCTCGTCGGGCGTGCTCGTGAGCATCGGCGGCGACGTCGCCGTGGCGGGGGCGCCACCCCCCGGAGGGTGGGCGGTGGGCATCGCCCTCGACTCCGCACGGGCCCCCGACGACGTCGACCAGGTCGTGGCGGTCCGCCACGGGGGGCTGGCCAGCTCCAGCACCGCCGTGCGCACCTGGTGGCACGACGGCCGGCGCCGGCACCACATCGTCGACCCCGCCACCGGGGAGAGCGCCGAGCCCTACTGGGCGCTCGTCACGGCCTGCGCCGACAGCTGCGTGCACGCCAACGCCCTCACCACGGCGGCCGTCGTGTGGGGGCGCCGCGCCGGGCCGAAGCTCGCCGCGGCCGGCAACCCCGCCCGGCTCGTCCGCCACGACGGCGTGGTGCTGACCGTGAACGGCTGGCCCGCCGACGCCCGCGCGTGCGCCCAGCCCGCCGGGGCCCGGCCATGAGCTCTCCCGTCCTGTGGTACGCCACGCGGGCCACCGGGCTCGTGTCGGTCGTGCTCCTCAGCGCCACCACCGTGCTCGGCATCCTCGTGGCCAATCGCACGAGCACGCCGCGGTGGCCGGGCTTCGCCTGGCAGGACCTGCACCGCCAGGTGTCGCTCGTCGCCATGGCCTTCCTGGGCGCCCACGTGGCGACCAGCGTCACCGACAGCTACGTCCACATCGGGTGGGCGGCGGTGGTGGTCCCCTTCGCCTCGGGCTATCGGCGCGCCTGGGTGGCGCTCGGGACCGTCGGGCTCGACCTGCTCCTGGCCGTGGCCGTCACGAGCGTCCTGCGCCAGCGCATGCGCGCCCGGACGTGGCGCGCCGTGCACTGGCTCGCCTACCTCAGCTGGCCGGTCGGACTCGCCCACGCCTTCGGGATGGGCACCGACATGCACTCCCGCTGGGTGATCACGCTGGCGATCGCCTGTGCGGGGTCGGTGGGGGCGGCGGCGCTCTGGCGGCTGGCCGCGGCCGCATGGCGCCAACGGCGCGCCCTCGTCGTCCACGGCGTGCGCCGTCGCCCCGAGGGCGTCCCCGTCAAGCACCTCCCCGCATGAGCGCCCCGTCCGGCAGACCCACCAGCCCCTAGGAACCCGTCGACCGAGAAGGATCCCCATGCCCAGCGCCACCCTCGACCCCACACGCCCCGAGCCGCCGAGCGACGGGGGCGGGGCGCGGGGAGGGACCGGCGCCCGCGCCGCGCCGGACGGCGGCCGGGGCGCCCCCCCACGCCACGGCGCCGGCCGGGCGCGCCTGCTGTCGTGCTGGCACGCGCAGCGCAGCGGCGCCCTGGCGGCCCACCTCGACCATCACGGACCCCTGCCCCTGCCCCCCGCCCAGGGGGGCGCGGCCCGACTCGGGACGCTGATGGAGGCGGCCGGTCTGGCGGGGCGGGGCGGGGCGTCGTTCCCGTCCGCCCGCAAGCTGGCCGCGCTGCGGTCGGCGGGCGGCCGGCCCTCGGTGGTGGTCAACGCCATGGAGGGCGAGCCCGCCAGCGACAAGGACCGCACGCTCCTGTGGTGCGCGCCGCACCTCGTGCTCGACGGCGCCGAGCTCGTGGCGCGCGCGCTCGGCGCCGGGCGCGTCGTGGTGTGCGTCCCCGACGACTCCGACGTGGACCGGGCCGTGGCCGCCGCCGCCGCCGAGCGGGCGGGGGCGTGGCGGGCGCCGTTCGCGCTCGAGGTGGCGACCCTCCCGGGCCGCTACGTGGCCGGCGAGGAGTCCGCACTGGTCTCCCACTTGAGCGGCGGGCCCAGCGCACCGGCGTGGCGGCCCGACAAGGGGGCCCCGCTGCGCATCGGCCGGTCACCGGCATTGGTGCACAACGCCGAGACGCTGGCCCAGCTGGCACTCATCGCCCGCTACGGCCCCGAGGCGTTCCGGGCCGCCGGGCACCCCGACGCCCCGGGGACGACGTTGGTCACCGTGAGCGGGGCGGTGGCGCATCCCGGCGTCCTCGAGGTCGCCTCGGGGACGCCCCTCGGCGACATCGTGGCGTGCGCCCGCCCCGTCGACGCCGTCGGGGCCGTGCTCACGGGCGGGTTCGGGGGGGCCTGGGTCCCCGCCACCGCCATGGGCACCCCGTACACGCCGCAGGCGCTGGCCGGCGTGGGAGGCGTGGCGGGCGCCGGGGTCCTCGTGGTCCTCCCGGCGCGCGCCTGTGGGCTCGCCGAGACGGCGCGCATCGCCCGCTACATGGCGGGCGAGAGCGCCGGGCAGTGCGGCCCCTGCGTGTTCGGCCTGCCCGCCGTGGCCGACGACCTCGACGAGCTCGTGGCGGGCACCTCGCCCGCCGCCGCCGCCCGGCTGGCGTCCCGGCTGCGCAGCGTGGACGGCCGCGGGGCCTGCCGGCACCCCGACGGGGTGACGCGCCTGGTGCGCAGCGCGCTGGGGGTGTTCGCCGCCGACGCCGAGGCCCACCGGCGCGGCCGGCCGTGCCCGCAGCGCGGCGCGCCGTCGGTGCTCCCGGGCCTGGGTGCGCCATGAGGAGGAAGGCGACGGTCCGGATCGCCGTCGACCCCGTGGCGTGCGAGGCCTACGGCTACTGCGCCGAGCTCCTGCCCGAGGTCCTCGGCACCGACGAATGGGGCTATCCCGTGGTGGCCGACCCCACGGTGCCCCCGCAGCTCGTCGAGCAGGCCCGCCAGGCCGCCCGGGCGTGCCCGCGGCGCGCCCTGCACCTGCGGCCCGAGGCCTGATCGGCCGGCGCCCGTCGGACTCGGTCGGCCGGCGCCCGGCCGGTCACGGCCTCGAGGTGAGCGCGTTCCCCGCGTTGTCGGTGGCCATGCAGAACCCGTCCGCGCTGCACGACAGGGACGTCACGATGTTGGCGCCGTCGACGACGGCGGGGCTCTTCCACGTCCCCCCGGCGTCCACCACCACGATCCCGCCGGGGCCGCCCGCCACGCACGACGACGGGCCCGTGCAGGCGACCGGCCACAACGGCGCCGCGGGGGGCGTCGGGTCCAGGGTCCAGGCGCCGCCGTCGTAGGTCTCGACCAGCGCCGTGGACGGCTGGGGCGAGTGGGGATACGACGCCGACCCCACCGCCGTGCACCACGTCGCCGTGGGGCACGACAGCGACGCCAGCCTGAAGCCGTCCTGCAGCCCGGGGGGGACCGAGACCGACCAGGCCGACCCGTTCCAGGACTCGACGAACGACGCCGTGTCGCCCGACTGCCGGCTGGTGTAGGCGCCCACCGCCTGGCACGAGCTGGCGGACGCGCACGACACGGCCCGCAGCGAGTACCCGCCGGTGGCGTCGGCGTCGGGGTCCTCGGTCGGCACCACCGACCAGGCGCGGCCGTCGTAGGCCTCGACCAGCGTCCCGAAGGTGGACGACGACGTGGCCTGGTCGCCCACGGCGGCGCAGAACGCCGCGCTGGGACAGGACACGCCCACCAGGCCGCCCACCGTGCTCACCGGGGCGAACGACGGCGCCGGCACCCACGAGGTCCCGTCGTAGGTGACGGCGTCGGTCTGGGCCGAGGCGCCCGAGCCCGTGGACCCGGTGGCCACGCAGAACGTGGCGGACGGGCACGACACCGCCTGGAAGACGTGGCCGGTCAGCGTGGTGGGGCTCGACCACGCGCCGTCCCAGGTGAAGAGGGCGTCGGTACCGTCGACGGCCGCACAGAACCCCGCGCTGGCACACGACACCTGGCTCGCCCCCACCGCGGCGGGGTCGAAGGGCTGCGGCGCCGACCAGCCCGAGCTCCCCGGCGCCCCGCCCGGGGGCGCCGTGCCGCCCGCCGCCGCGATGGGGGGGGCCGGGGCCCCCGGGGCGGCGATCCCCACCACGTGGACGTGGTGGACGCCCAGCGCGGGCAACGAGCCGGCGTAGGGGGCGCCGCCCAGGGCGAACACCCCGCCGTCGGCGCCCACCTCCCACAGGCCGCGCCCCGCCGAGGCGCTGCCCACGATGTCGCCCACGCGTGCCCCGAGCGACGACAGCGACGGCTCGGTGGCGGCGTCCCCGAACGACCAGCTCGTCCCGTCGGCGCTCGTCTCGCTGTACCCGGCCCCGTCGGGCGCCAGGACGCTCACGACGTCGCGGCGGTGCGCCCCCGTGCCGGGCACCGACCCCAGGTACGGCGCGTCGCCGAAGGCGAACACCCCGCCGTCGGCGGCCACGAGCCAGTAGCCCCTGCCGTCGGGCGTGGCGGCCATGGCCACCACCGGGGACACGAGGTGGAGCCCCCCCGTCGAGCCGTAGAACCCCGCGCCGCCGTAGGCGAACACGCCGCCGTCGGCGCCCACGAGCCAGTAGCCGGTGCCGGCGGGGTCGGCGGCCATGGCGACGATGGGCCTGGCCAGCCGGACGCCGCCCAGCGAGCCGAGGAACCGGGCCCCGCCGAAGGAGAACACGCCCCCGTCGGAGGCCACCTCCCAGTAACCGTCGCCGGTGGTCGTGGGCGCCACGCCCACGACGGGCTCGGCCAGCCGGGTGCCGCCCATCGACCCGAAGAACCCCACGCCGCCGAAGGCGAAGACGCCGCCGTCGGAGCCGACCTCCCAGTAGCCGGCCGACGCGGCCACCTGGGGCGCGGACGTGGTGGCGCCGGGGGCCGCGGCGGCACGGCACGCGCCGATGCCGACGGCGACGGCGAGCGAGGCGACGACCGCCACGCCCCCGAGGGCGCGCACGGCGCTCGACGCCGGCCTCGATGCCGCCCCACCCGGCGCGCGGTGCGGAGGTCGGTGCGGGTGTGATCGCCTCATGTGAAGATCCCCTTCGTCCCGGTGGAACCGGGAGCCGACCCCCCACCCGCGCGCCGCGCCCTGCAGAGCGACGCGACATCGAACGGCGACGAGCATAACCCCGGGGGCCGTCGGGGCCGCCCGGCCCGGCGACGATCCGACACGTCGGGCGGGGCGGGCATGCCATACCCCCGTGACCTGCTCGGCAATCCCTCAGAAGCCGCTCGATGCCAGGCGGGTGAGGTTGCGCAGGTCGGCGGCGACGGCGCGCCGCAGATGGCGGCGCAGAGGGCGGGTGCCGGGCAGGGGGACCGCCTCCATGTGGAAGAAGCGCGTGCGCGCGCCTTCCTCCACCGGCTCGGCCGCCATCACCACCAGGTACAGGCGACGGCGCGCCTGCATGAGGCAGAAGCCGTTCTCGAGGCGCACGGTGAACGGCAGCGACACGCCGAAGCTGGTGGCCCTGATGCGCAGCTCCTCGGCGTCCCCGTGCGGGCGGCGCTCGAGCACCCGGAGGGCCCGCACCTGCGCGTCGAAGCGGGGCACGGAGTGCTCGAGGTCGGCCACCCAGGGCCACGCCACGTCGTAGGGCGCGTCGAGGACGCCCTCGGCCGAGGCCGCGCCGGGCACGGCGGCGGCCAGGGCCCGCGCCCGGGCGATCGGCCCCAGCGCGGCGACCGGCCAGCGGGCGCCGGGCGCGTTCATCGGGCCCACCGCCGTGCGAAGGCGGCCCGGGCCCGGTGCAGCCGCGACTTCACGGTGCCCTCGGCCACACCGAGGAGCCCGGCCACCTCCGCCTCGCTCAGCCCGTCCACCTCGCGCAGGACGAGGACGGCCCGGTGCTCGGGTGACAGGCCGGCGAGGGCCGAGCGCACGTCGACCACCGCATCGAGGTCGACGGCCGGCGCCGCCCCCCTGTCGAGGGCGCCGGGGTCGAGGACCTCGGTCCGGGCCGCGCGGGCCACCCGGATCGCCTCCCGGACGGCGATCCGCCGCACCCAGCCGTGCACCGCGGCGGGCTCGCGCAGCCCGTGCAGGTTGCGCAGCACGGCCACGAAGGTCTCCTGCATGGCGTCGTCACCGCGGTCGAGGGCGATGGCGCCGCACACCCGGCCCACGTAGGGCATGAGCTCGCGCACGAGCGCGTCCATGGCCGCGGCGTCGCCACGCCGGGCGGCTCGGACGAGCTCCACGCCCACCAGAGGCGCCGGGCCCGCTAGAGGTTCCCCCGATTCGGGACCTGCCCGGGGGCCCCCGGCGCTCCGGCCCGGCGGGGGCGGCATCAGGCGACGTCCGGCTCCCGCAGGGGCGGGGTCGGCTCCGGCGGGGGCCGCCGCGGTGGCATCACGAGCCGGCGGCGTCCGCCGGCGTGGCCCCCCTCGCCGCCCGCAGCCGCCGGATGCCGTCGTTGATGGCGGTGGTGATGAGGCGGTCGTTGTCCTTCGAGATGAAGCGGTGCACGCGGCGCTCGAGCAGCGCCCGCAGCACGGGGTTGAACGCCTGGTAGGTCTCGCTGAAGTGGATCCTGGTCCGGCCGTCGCCGAGGTCCTCGAGGCGCGTGCGCCCCTCCGCCTTCGACCACAGCGGCTTGCCGATGGCGTCGTACTTCCACGAGACCGGGGGCTCGACCTCGGTGAGCCACTCCCACGAGTAGCCCACCCCGCCCGACAACAGGTAGCGGGGGACGCGGAACGAGCAGTGCCGGATGAGCCCCTCGCCGATCTCGTCACCGGGATGGAGGATCTCGATCGACACGCCCGAGGACGTCGGGCGGCGCGGGCCTCGGTACCAGAAGAGCGACCACACCTCCTCGGGCGTGCCCTCTACGACGACGGAGTAGTCGTGCTTCTGCATCAGCTCGCGCACCCCCCGGGGCACCGATCGCGCCGGGCCGACGCTACCTCGGCAGGGCGCGACGGCGCGCCGCGCCCGGGCGACGCCGCCACCGGTCGGGCCGCGGGGATCACCACGGCGCGCCGTAGCGGTCGCGGTAGGCCTTCTCGGTGAACGGCACGCGCCGCGGCGGGGACAGCGGGCGCGCCGGCCACCCGATGGGCACCACCGCCATGGGCACCACCTCGTCGGGCAGCTCGAGGATGTGCGCCAGCCCGGCGCCGAAGGTGAGGGGCAAGGTGGTGAGCGAGGAGCCCAACCCGGCCGCGGTCGCCGCCAGCAGCAGGTTCTGGACGGCGGGGAACACCGACGCGGCGAGGACGCGCCGGTCGCCGAGGCGGGTGTCGCCGCCCACCACCACGAGCACCGGCGCGCCGGCCACCCCCCCGCGCGCCCCGGCGTCGACGTCGGCGAGGAGCCCGGGGGGCAGCCGGTGCTCGGAGTGGGCCCGCCCTCCTCCCTCCCACGCCTGGCGGGTCATCGCACCGATGGCCTCCCGCTGCCCGGCGTCGCGGACCACCACGAACACCCACGGCTGGCGGTTCTCGGCGCTGGGGGCGAAGGTGGCCGCTTCGAGCAACCGGCCCAGCGTGGCGTCGTCGACGGGCTCGTCGCCAAAGGCGCGGCAGGCACGCTGGCGCCGCACGACGTCGAAGAAGCCCTCCACCACCCAGACGCTACGGCGCGCCGGCGGACGCCGGCGAGCGAGGAACGCGTCAGCTCGGACCGGCGGCCAGGTAGCGCCGCAGGGCGACTCCGGACCAGATGATCTCCACGACGCCGAACGGCCACGCTCCGGCGAGGAACCCGTAGGCGCTCGACAACAGACAACCGGCGGCGAAGGCCAGGACGAAGGGGCGCCCCCGTGCCTCCAAGGCGTACATGCCCATCATGAAGCTGAGGGCGCAGACGCCATAGAGAGTGACTCCGGGGCCGGACATCACCGCCAGTCCAGCAGGACGACGGTGCACGGGACCACCGCCGGCGGGCGGGGCTACGGCGCGATGGTGGCCGTGGTGCCCATGACGATCCGTGGCTGGGCAGCGGGGTTCAGCCACCGCAGGACCGACAGGAGCTCACCGTTGGGAAGCGACACGCACCCGGCCGTCGGACCGCCCGTGGAGACGTGGAGGAAGATGGCGCTTCCCGCACCGGGGACGACCGGGCTCGTGTTGTAGGCGATGACGGCGCCGTCGTCGTAGGCGGGCGTCTGGTCCATCGGCTCGGGC
>DATJBC010000246.1:0-6971 GCA_035515515.1 Acidimicrobiales bacterium | reverse complement strand
GCCGGTGTCCGACGAGGGGTGGCGCAGCTTCGACATGGCCCGCGCCTCGATCTGGCGGATCCGCTCCCGGGTGAGGTTGAAGTGCTCCCCCACCTCCTCCAGGGTGCGGGGCTCGCCCCGGTCCAGCCCGAAGCGCAGGCGCAGGATCTCGCGCTCGCGCTCGTCGAGGGGCGACAGCAGGCGGTTGATCTCGTCGGGCAGGAGCGAGGTGGCCGCCACCTCGAAGGGGGACTCCGCCGACCGGTCCTCGACGACGTCCCCGAGCTCGGCGTCGCCGTCCTCGCGCAGCGGCTCCGACAGCGACAGGGGCTCGGCCCGGAAGCGCAGCGCCTCGATGAGCTTGTCCTCGGGCATCTCCACCTCGGCCCCCAGCTCGGCCAGGGTGGCGGGCCGGCCGAACTTGAGCTCCAGGCGGGCCTGGGCCTTCTGGACGCGCGCCAGGGTGTCGCCGGCGTGCACGGGCAGGCGGATGGTCCGGCCCGTGTTGGCGATGCCCCGCGTGATGGCCTGGCGGATCCACCAGGTGGCGTAGGTCGAGAACTTGAACCCCTTGCGCCAGTCGAACTTCTCGACGGCGTGCATGAGGCCCAGGTTGCCCTCCTGGATGAGGTCGAGGAGGGGCAGGCCCGACGCCTGGTACTTCTTGGCGATCGACACCACCAGCCGGAGGTTCGACTGCACGAAGGTCTGCTGGGCCTGCTCGCCGGTCTGGATCTTGCGCTTGAGCTCTCGGCGCTTGGCCGGCGTGAGGTCCTTGACCTTGGCGGCCAGGTCGAGCTCCGCCTCACGGCCGCCCTCGATGGTCTGGGCCAGGCGCACCTCGTCGTCCTTGGTGAGCAACGGGTACTGGCCGATGTCGGTCAGATAGAGCCGGACCAGATCCTCTTCGTCGCGCTCGACGCGCTCCTTCGCCAACGTCTCAACCCTTCGTCGGAAAGCCTCCGGCCCTCGGTGCCGGTGGTGAATGCCCTGGTGGCCGTGCATGGGACCGGAGCCGGCGGTGCCGGGTCGGGTGCACGCCTACGGCACGCCTGTGGATATCAGTCTACCGGCGTCGTCAAGGGCCGAACCCTCCCGTTCGGTGCCGATCGGCGCGCCGGCCGCTTGGGTAACGGCGCCGCCGGCCCTTCCTCGCGCCCCATCGCCACTGCACGTCCCCGCACCGTCACGGCCTGTCGGGCCAGGGCACCAGGCCGACGCCCGTGGCCGCCACGAGCTCCTCGAGGCGCTGCTGGTGGGCGCTCACCACGGCCACGTCGTGGGGCCGGCGCACGAGCGCCTGGGTGAGGGCCTCCAGCGCCCGCCACTGCTCTATCTCGTCGTGGAGCACCATGCGCAGGCTCCGCCGCACGGGGGCGTCGGACAGCGTCGAGGCCCGCCGCAGGTGCAGGCCGTAGCCGGCCGCCAGGCGGGGGAGCACCACCCGGCCCAGGCCCACCAGGCGCAGGAGCGTGCCCCCGGCCGGGATCCCCGCGCCGGGCCGGGGCGCCACGAAGACCGCGCCGTCGGGGTCGGGCGGGGCGGCGGCGTCACCGGCCGGCAGCTCGCCCGCCAGGGCCGACAGCACGCGGTCGACCTCGACGCTCGGGGGCACGGTGAGGGTGTCGGGGTCGACCTGGTCCAGGGCGGGCAGGCGCTCGGCGAACAGCTCGGCGTGCCAGGCGTGCTGCTGGCTGTAGAGGTCGAACATGATGCGCGCCTCGGCCACGGGCTCGGAGGACACCCACGAGCCCAGCACCTCGAAGAGGCGGCGCTCCATCCACTGGTAGGCGCCCACCAGCCGGGCGTGGGTGTGGAGGCTCACCGCCGGCGCGCCCTCGCCCGGGGCGGGTCCCGGACCGGCGGCCCCCATGGCCATGGCCAGGACGTCGAAGCGGTCAGGCACGGTGCGCGCCGGAGGAGGACGCCGGGTCGGGCGCGGGGTCCCGGTAGCGGTTGGTGATGGGCATGCGCCGGTCCTTGCCGAAGGCCTTGGCGGTGATGCGCACGCCGGGCGGGGACTGGCGGCGCTTGTACTCCGCCTGGTCCACGAGCGCCGCCACCCTGGCCACCACCTGCGGGTCGCGCCCCCCGCGCACGACGTCGGCGATGGAGCGGTCGTTGACCACGAGGGCCTCGAGGAGGGGATCGAGCACGTCGTAGGGCGGCAGGCTCTCGTCGTCGCGCTGGTCGGGGCGCAACTCGGCCGAGGGCGCCTTGGTGAGCACCGACTCGGGGATCACGGCGTACCCGGCGCGCTGGTTGCGCAGCCGGCACAGGCGGTAGACGAGCGTCTTGGGCACGTCCTTGATGACGGCGAAGCCCCCCGCCGAGTCGCCGTAGAGGGTCGAGTACCCCGTGGCCAGCTCGCTCTTGTTGCCGGTGGTGAGCACCATCCAGCCCCGCGCGTTGGACACCGCCATGAGGAGCACCCCCCGGATGCGCGACTGCAGGTTCTCGTCGGTGAGCCCCGACGGAGGCGCCCCCACCACCGGGGTGAGGAGCTCGCCCAGCGTCCGGTGGGCGGCCTCGATGGGGACGGTCGACAGCTCGATGCCCAGGTGCTGCGCCAGCGCGGTGGCGTCGGTCACCGACCCCGCGCTCGAGTAGCGCGACGGCATGGCCAGCCCGTGCACGTGCTCGGCGCCGAGGGCGTCCACCGCCACGGTGGCCACCAGCGAGGAGTCGATGCCCCCCGACAGGCCGATGACGGCGTCGGTGAAGCCGTTCTTGTGGAGGTAGTCGCGGGTGCCGAGCACGAGGGCCTCGTAGACCTCGCTGTCCTCGTCGAGGCCCGGTGGCCGCGGCGGCCCGGGCCGGGCCTCCTGGGCGCGGGGCCCGGTGCTCACCGGCACCACCGCCAGCCGGGGCGCGCCGGGGGGCGGGGGCAGGGGCAGGTCGACCACCAGCGTGTCCTCGGCGAAAGCCGGGGCGGCCGCCACCACGTCGCCGGCGGCGTCCACGACGAAGGAGCCGCCGTCGAAGACCAGCTCGTCCTGGCCGCCCACCTGGTTCACGTAGGCGACGGCGCATCCCGACTCCTTCACGCGCGCGCGCACCACCGCCAGGCGGTCGGCGCTGCGGCCCATCGAGTACGGCGAGGCGTTGACGTTCACCACCAAGGCGGCCCCGCCCCGCCCCTGCTGGCACACGGGGCCCCCGGGGAACCAGGCGTCCTCGCAGATCGACACCCCCACCAGCGCGCCCGCCACCCGGTAGAGCTCGAAGTCGGCCGAGCCCGGTGCGAACCAGCGCTCCTCGTCGAAGACCCCGTAGTTGGGGAGCCGGCGCTTGTGGTAGACGCCGAGGACGTCGCCCCCCACGCACAGCGCCACGGCGTTGCGCAGGCGGCGCGGCGCGCCGCGCACCGCCGCCTCGCGGGCCACGACCCCCGCGCCGGCGGCGTGCGCCACGGCGTCGCCGATGTCCTCGCCTCCCGTCACGTCGACGAATCCCACCACGGCCAGGCACTGGCGCGACGCGCCGGCCACGCGCTCGAGCGCGGCGAGGTTCTCGGCCACGAAGGAAGGCTTGAGCAGCAGGTCCTCGGGCGGGTAGCCGGTGATGGCCAGCTCGGGGAAGGCCACGACGTCCGCCCCGTCGTCCTCGGCGCGCCGCAGGGCGTCGACGATGCGCGCCGCGTTGCCGGTGACGTCACCCACCACGGTGTCGAGCTGGCACAGCACCAGACGCAGGTGGGACACGGCCGAATCCTACCGGCACCCCTCGTGTGCGCCGCCTGGCATGCTGCGGTCATGTGCATGGCGTCGTGGGCGGGACACCGGGCGCGGCCGCGTCGGGGGGGCTCGTGAGCGTCCCCGCGGGCCTGGCCGAGGCGGCCGCGCGGTCGGCCGCGCCCGACATCGTGCAGGCCTCCCTGCAGCGCCTCCTCGACGCGCGCCCCGAGGTCGTGGAACGGCTCGGCACGGGCGACGGGCGCAGCCTGGGCGCCACGGTGGTGGCGGTCATGGCGGCCAGCAACGCGCTGGGCCGGCTGTGCGTCAGCGACACCGCCGCCCTCGGCGTGCTCGGCGCCCTGGAGCACCCCGTTCCCCTCGAGGCCGCCGACCCCGGCGCGTTGGCACGCGCCAAGCGCCTGGAGCTCCTGCGCATCGCGGCACGGGACCTGCTCGGCCTGGACCCCCTGGAGGACGTGGGCCGCGCCCTGGCGGAGCTGGCCGAGGGCGTCCTGTCCGGCGCCCTGACGATCGCCGGGGACCCCGGCGGCCTCAGCGTCATCGGCATGGGGAAGCTCGGGGGCAGCGAGCTCAACTACGCCAGCGACGTCGACGTCGTCTTCGTCACCGACGCCGAGCCCGCCGACGCCGCGGCGCGCCGCGTCCTGGAGGTGGCGCGTGCCGCCTTCCGCGTCGACACGGACCTGCGTCCCGAGGGCCGCGCCGGGGCGCTGACGCGGTCGCTCGCCGGCTACCGCGCCTATTGGGAGCGATGGGCCACGACCTGGGAATTCCAGGCGCTCCTCAAGGCCCGCGCCGTGGCCGGCGACCCCGCCGTGGGCCGGGCCTTCGAGGAGGCCGCCGCCCGCCAGGTGTGGGACCGCACCTTCAGCGCGGACGAGCTCGGCACGGTACGCGCCATGAAGGCGCGCACCGAGGACATCGTCACGGGCAAGGGCCTGGCGGGGCGGGAGATCAAGCGCGGCCCGGGCGGGATCCGCGACGTCGAGTTCGCCGTGCAGCTCCTGCAGCTCGTGCACGGCCGCTCCGACCCCGGCATCCGCGACCGCTCCACGCTGGGCGCCCTGGGGGAGCTGGGCGCGGCGGGGTACGTCGCCGCCGAAGACGCCGCCGCCCTCCACGACGCCTACCGCTTCCTGCGCACGCTCGAGCACAGGCTGCAGCTGGTCGAGGAGGAGCAGACCCACGCCGTGCCGGTGGACGCCGCCGCCCGCCGCCGCATCGCGTTGGTGATGGGCTTCGTCGACGACGCCACGGCCTCCGCCACCCAGCGCTTCGACGAGGTGCTGCGCCGCTGCCAGCACCAGGTGCGCGCCATCCACGAGCGCCTCTTCTTCCGCCCGCTGCTGGAGGCCTTCGCGGCGGTCCCCGCCGCCACCGGCGCCGGGGCCACGGTGATGTCGGGCGCGGCGGTGCAGGAGCGTCTGGCGGCCTTCGGCTTCTCCGACCCGGCCCGGACGCGCGCCGCCGTGACGGAGCTGGCGGGCGGGCTCACCCGCAGCTCCCGGCTCATGGACCGGATGCTGCCGCTGTTGCTCGACTGGCTGTCACGGGCGCCCGACCCCGACCTCGGGCTGCTCGGCCTGCGCAACCTGGTCCTCCACCCCCACCAGCGCACCCTGGCGGTGGCCACGTTCCGCGACTCCCCCGAGGCCGCCCGCCGGGTCTGCCTCCTGCTGGGGTCGAGCCGGACCCTGTCGGAGGCCATCGAGCGCAATCCCGAGCTCATCGCCACCGTCGGCGACGACGCCGCCCTGGCGCCCACGCCCCGGGCCACCCTGGTGGCCGAAGCCGACGACCGGCTGCGGCGGAACCCCGACGAGGCATGGCGCCGGGCCCAGCTCGTGCGGGTGCGCCAGGACCAGGTGGTGCGCATCGCGGCGCGCGACATCTTCGGCCTCGACGACGTGGCGGCCACCGGGCGGTGGCTCACGCAGCTGGCCGAGGCGCTCCTGCAGGCCGCCCTGGACTGGGTGGGGCCACCGATGCCCTTCGCCGTGATCGGGATGGGGCGCCTCGGCGGTGCCGAGATGTCCTACGCCAGCGACCTCGACGTGCTGCTCGTCTTCGACGGCGACGCCGGTGCGGGGCGCGACGGCGAGGCCGTGGCCGAGGCGCTCCTGCACGCCGTGCACGGCCCGAGCCCCGCCCACCGGGTGTGCACCCTCGACCTGGGGCTGCGCCCCGAGGGGGGCCAGGGCCGCCTCGCACGCGACCTGGCCGGCTACGGCGGCTACTTCGAGCGGTGGGCCGAGACGTGGGAGCGCCAGGCCCTGGTGCGGGCGCGGCCCGTAGCCGGTGACGCCGCCCTGGGCGAGCGGTTCATGGCGCTGGTGCGCTCCTTCGTGTGGGACCGGCCCTTCACGCCCGACGACGCGGCCGCCATCAGGCGCATGAAGGCCCGCATCGAGCGCGAGCGCATCTCGGCGCGCGAGGACCCGCAGTTCCACCTCAAGCTGGGCCGGGGGTCGCTGTCGGACGTCGAGTGGACGGTGCAGCTGCTGCAGCTCCAACACGGCATCGACGATCCGAGCACCCTCGGCGCCCTGGACGCCATCGGCCGCGCCGGGGCGCTCGGGGCCGACGACGTCGCCGCCCTGGGCGAGGCCTACCGGTTCTGCGAGCACACGCGCAACCGCTGGCACCTGGTGGGGGCGCTCCCGGGCGGCACGCCCCCCGGGGACGCGCTCCCGGCCCAGGCCGACCAGCTCTCCCGTCTGGCCCGCAGCCTCGAGACGACGCCCTCGGCGCTGCGCGACGACTACCGGCGGGTGACACGGCGGGCCCGGCGCGTGGTGGAGCGCGCCTTCTACGGCATCACCAACCCGTGACCGGCGTCGCCGACTGACGGCCATCGCCACGCGTGGAGCACCTCCACGCGAGAATTGCCCCATGGCCGACATCTACACGCACACGCCCCATCCCCACGTCGCGCAACGGCGGTTGACGGGGCCGGTCAAGACCATCGACCAGGTCCGCCTGCACCATCCCAACCCGATGGTCCGCTTCAACGCCCGGGTCGGCCTGCGCATCACGGTGATCGTCGGCACCATGTGGTGCGCGTACCTGTTCACGGTCCTGGCCCTGGTCTCGGCGCCCACCGCCTTCCGGTCGGGCGACAAGCTGATCATCGTGGCGTGGATCGCCCAGACGTTCCTGCAACTGGTGCTGCTGCCCGTCATCATCGTGGGGCAGAACATCCAGGCCGCCACGTCCGACAAGCGCGCCGAGGACACCTTCAACGACGCCGACGCCGTGCTGCACGAGTCACTCGAGATCGAGAAGCACCTCCAG
>DATJBC010000245.1:0-2270 GCA_035515515.1 Acidimicrobiales bacterium | reverse complement strand
GTATCTGATGGTGTCGTTGCTGCGCTGGTCGGCTGTGTCGTTGCCCGCGTACGCGGTTGTCGAGCTACATGGATGCCGGGCCGCCGGGGGCCTCTAGCTTGGAGCATTCAGCTTGGACGTGGCCATCCACACCTGCCGCACGGGCTCCCCGATGTCCGCATTTTGGGGGTGCCACCGTCCGCCCTGTCGGCGCCCGAGTTGAGTTCCGGCCAGTGGTGTACGAGCAGGTGAGCTGAGGGAGGATCCCCCAGACGCGACGGTCACCGCGTCAACCTCAAGAAGAAGTTCCTAGGCAACGACTTGAGGAGGATCACGGTGACAGTCCCTACCACTATCGACGCATCGACCTGGCTGAGCAAGTATCTCGGGGAGAACGACCCCGACCTGCTGCGGGCCATGGTGAAGAGCTTCGCCGAGGCGCTCATGAGCGCCCAGGCGTCGATGCAGTGTGGCGCCGCCTACGGCGAGCGCACCGACGAGCGAAGGAATTCGCGAAACGGCTATCGACTGCGGCCCTGGGACACCCGGGCGGGGACCATCGAGGACCTGGCCGTGCCCAAGCTACGTCGGGGCGTCTACAGCCCCGAGTTCCTCCTCACCCCGCTCCGGCGGGCCGAGCAGGCACTCGTGGCCGTGGTCTGCCAGGCCTACGTGGCCGGTGTCTCCACCCGCCGGGTGGACGACCTGGTGAAGGCCCTCGGGATCGAGGGGATATCCAAATCCGAGGTCTCCCGTCTGGCCGCCGAGCTCGACGAGGCGGTGGCCCAGTTCCGGGAGCGCCCTGGGACAACGGCCCCTACCGGTACTTATGGATCGATGCCCTCACCCAGAAGGTCCGCGAAGGGGGGCGGGTGCTGAACGTCTCGGCGGTGATCGCCACGGCCGTGAACGGCGAGGGACGGCGCGAGGTGGTCGGCTTCGACATCGTCACCACCGAGGACACCGCCGGCTGGACGGCCTTCCTGCGCTCGCTGGTCGCCCGGGGGCTCTCGGGTGTCCAGCTCGTGGTCTCCGACGCCCACGGCGGGATCAAGGCGGCCATCGAGACGGTCCTCTCGGGCTCGACCTGGCAGCGGTGTCGCACCCACTTCATGGCCAACTTCGCCAGCCGGGTGCCGAAGGCCTCGTGGCCCATGGTGGCCACCTTGGTCCGCTCGGTGTTCGAGCAGCCCGACCGCGACGCCGTGTGGGGCCGCCTCGGTGACGTGGTCTCCAAGCTCACCGAGACCGGCTTCGTCGATGCGGCGGAGTTCCTCCTCGACGCGGCCGACGACATCTTGGCCTTCAGCGCCTTCCCCACCGAGCACTGGCCCAAGATCAGGTCCGACGACCCCCAGGAGCGGCTCAACAAGGAGATCCGCCGGCGCACCGACGTGGTGGGCATCTTCCCCAACCGCCCGGCCGTCGTCCGACTGGTGGGCGCCATCCTGGCCGAGCAGTCCGACGAGTGGGCCCTCGGGCATCGCTCCATCGGCCCGAGTCGCTCAAGGCGCCACGCATCGAAGGCCAGAGCGAGTTCGACCCCCGACCAGCGATCGAAGCGGTGCATGACGACGCCGTCGACGGCGACGATGCCGTCGAGTAGCTTCAGGGCCACGAGGTTGACGAGGACGGCCGCGCATCACGACCTCGTACACCACTGGTTGGGGCGTGACCCGTGTCTCTCGAGCGGGAGGGGTCGGCTCTCGGCGAATACTGTGGAGCGGCCATCAACGCACCCTGAGCCCGACTCCACGAGTTTCGTTCGGGGACCGCCTTGAATGTCCTGCTGCCTGTTTCAGCGCAAGGTCGTCGACGCCGACGACCCGATCCGGGGAGTCGAGCCGGATGATACCCATAGGAGCATGAGCACCATCGCAACCGCTGTGCAATGTCTCGTCGAGCACGCCGACAGCGAACGATCTCAATCGGGACATGCCCGGGGCGACCTCGGGCGTCGTTCGGGCCGGAATCGGTCTCTGTTAGGTTCTCGATCCATTCGTCGGCGTCAGGACGAAGACCACACCCCGACCCGATACTCGAGCGGAAAGTGGCTGGGAATACTCTTCCTGGGGTGGTCGTCGTAGGGCCGCCTGGGCGGCTATGACCTCGGCCCCGGGATAAGCGGCTAAGGCCGCGCCATATGAGGATGCGGCGGGACCTGACCGCGACCCACGATCCCACGAAGGCAGAGCCGTCGCAGCCAACGCCGTCGTGATAGCCCTCCACATACCTTTCGCCCCTTGCCAGGCCTTCCACGCTCACACCGATCGGCCAGACGCAGCCACCAT
>DATJBC010000244.1:0-3826 GCA_035515515.1 Acidimicrobiales bacterium | reverse complement strand
CACCAGGCCCCGCCTGGAGGGCACACGTGGGCGGCGGTCGACCCGCCCGAGGACCCGGCCACGCCGGAGGCGTGGTCGGGAAGGCCGTCGGTCGCCGGGCCTCAAGCGGGGCCGAAGTAGCGCCACAGGCATTTCCGGATGGGCGGGAGATTGGATGGGTCGAGTGACAGAATCGGGCTGTGTTGGATAGCCCCGCAACGCAGTACACCCAGACCGCGGATGGAGTCAACATCGCGTTCCAAACGCTCGGCGACGGTCCGGACGTTGTGTTCATTCCTTGGATCTTCAATCACGTCGAGGCTTTATGGGACGACTACGAGGTGGCGAGCTTTCGTCACCGGCTCGCGTCGTTCTCCCGTCTAATTGTCCTCGACCAACGTGGCAGTGGCTTGTCCGATCCCGTTCCGCTAAACGATCTACCTGCGTTGGAGATGTTCGTCGAGGACGTTCGAGCCGTGCTAGAGGCGGTCGAATCCGAACGGGCGGTAATTGTCGGGTGGAACGATGGCGGCCTCATCGCGCTGCTTCTAGCGGCCATCTACCCAGAGCGTGTAGTCGGGCTAGTGCTGATCGACGCGTTCGCCCGCATCACGCATGCCGAGGACGGGTATTTGGGTCTCGCTGATCGAGTCACAATGGTTGAGGGAACTGAGGCTCTCACGGCTGTCTGGGGTACAGGTGAGGCCGTCACAGTCTGGGCACCCAGTCGACTCGACGACATGTCATTCAAAGAACGCCTGGGACGCATCGAGCGCATGTCGATGAGTCCGGGAGCTGTTCGGTCGGTAATGCAGATGATCAATGCCGATCTGGACACACGGGCCATCTTGGAAACGATCCAGGCTCCCACGCTCGTGCTAGAACACGAGTCGCCGTGGCTTGAACCACTTGCCGAACTTGATGAGATCCCGAATGGTGGCTCGCAGCGTACAGGCCGCCTCGGTCTTTACCTTGCGAACCACATCGTCGGGGCTCGGTACTTCGACCTGGGCCAAGGGGACCTTTTGTATTGGGGGAGCGACGCCGACCGCATCCTGGATGAAATCGAGGAGTTCGTCACCGGCGAGCGCCCCACCATCATCGGCGACCGGTCCTTGGCGACCGTGCTCTTCACGGACATCGTCGACTCCACTCGCCAGGCGTCAGAGTTGGGTGATCGCCGATGGACTGACCTTCTTCTTGCGCACCACGAGCGATCACTGCGACAGATCGATCGTTTCCACGGACGACTGGTCAAGAATACTGGTGACGGCATCCTTGCCACGTTCGATGGTCCGGCCCGAGCTGTCCGCTGCGCCTCGGCGATTCGCGACGCACTCGTCGGCCTCGGACTCCAGGTCCGCGCCGGATTGCATACGGGAGAGATCGAGATGAACGGCGACGATATCGGGGGCATTGCCGTGCATATCGCAGCAAGGGTCGAAACCGTCGCTCGGCCCGGCGAGGTGCTTGTGTCTCGGACAGTGGTCGATCTCGTCGCAGGCTCTGGCCTGGACTTCGAGGATCGAGGGGAGCACGACCTGAAGGGTGTGCCGGGTTCGTGGCGGCTCTTCGCTGTAGCGGGGTAGCGACCGCACGATATGTGCCTGATTCGGAGTAGGGCGGGTGCGCTTCCTCTAACAGCACCGCCAACTGCGATCCAGGTCGCGAGATCACCCACGAGCGACTGGGGCACTAGTGATACTCCCGCGACATTGGCGAGGGGTGTATGGCCCCTCGCCCCCGGGTATCGCGACCGATATTCCCATCGTCACCGCGCGGTGGCGTGGCGAGCCGGAGGTCAGCCGATGACGGAGCATTCTGCCTACGCGGGGGCGTCCGCGGCCGGGCTGCGCATGCGAACCATGTGGAGCCGGGCGAAGCAAGCCATGGGGAGGGTGCTCGATCGCCCGTCGCTGGAGGAGGCGGGTGCCCGCGAGCAGCAGGCCATGGCGGCGGAACTCCGGGCGCAGGCCGACGAGCTGCGGGCAGCACGGCGAGAGCGGCTGGCCCGCGTGCGCATCAAGGGCGCCGAATTGGCGGCGGAGCGGACGCATCTGGAGATGGAGCGGCGCTCCGACGAGGACCGGGTCCGGGCCGAGCGGCGCCGGCAGCGGCGCCGGGAGGTCATGAACCGGGCCTTGAACCTGCAGGCCGCGCGGGTGGAGGAGCGCCGGCGGGCCTTGCACGAGGCCGTCGAGGAGTCCGAGGCGCGGGCGGTGGAGGAGTGGCGACACGAACGCGCCCGTGCCGTCGACAGCGCGGACGCCGCCGATCGGGCCCGCCGCCAAGCAGATCGACTGGCGGGCGGACACGACTGAGTGAGCCGGTGAGCGGCCGGCCGGCCTCTTCCCCCGAGCCGGCTGAGCCGCTCGCCGATCGGCGTGGCGCGCCCCGCCGCACAGGGCCGCCGGCGCACGTCCCGGGCGGTGACCCGACCGCAGGATCGGTCGGGTCACGGCGGGCGCTGTGCGGCCGGCCACAACCCGAGCACCCGAGCGAGACCAGGACCGACGAGCGAAGGAGGAGACGTGGGCGTGAAGGCCGCTACACAGCAAACAGCACGACGTGTCGTCCGGGCCGGTGTGGGCGCCCTGGGGTTGCCCCTGGCCATGGTGGAGAGAACGACGCGGCGGGTGGGGATCGACGTGCGCACCTCGTACCCGGCGCGGTTCCTCGAGGGATGGCACGCCGACGTCGCCCGGGTCGCCGGCCAGATCACCGGGGACGCCGACCTGACTGAGCGGGGGCGGCGTCAGCGTGCCCGGGTGGAGTCGTTGCGTCGGGCGGCCATGCTGTCGCGTCAGGCCGCGGAGGAGGACGCCGCGGCCAGCGAGCACCTCCGCGCCCATGTGCGCGGCGCCGACCGCCAGCACCGGGCGATCGACGCCGCGGGGCGCGCCCTGGAGCGCGAGCTCGTGGCCCAGCAGGCCGTGAGCCGGGCCGCCGCCGGCATCGCCGCGCGCCGGGACGAGGCGGCGGTCGACCGCCGCGACGCGCAGCGCCACGCCGTCGAGCGCCAGGCCGAGCGGGCCGCCCGCCGCACGCGCGTCGCCGAGGAGTCAGCCGCCGTGGACGGCGAGCGGGCCGCGGTCGAGTCCGAGGCCCAAGCCGCCGCCCTGGCCGCGGCGGCCGACCGCCACGAGCAGGCCGAGCGCGCCGGCCCCTGAACGACGGGCCCTCCGGTGCCCCCGGCGGCGGTGCGCTGTGTCCGGGGCGCCGGGTGGCGACCCCGTCACGGGGCCACGGCGACCCGGGCGGCGGGCTGCGCGTTGAGGGCCCGCACCCGTCCGGCGGGGCGGTCGGGGGGGGCGGCGGGGTCGAGGGGCTCCAGCGCCACCAGGCGCGACGCCTGGGGGGGCAGGTGGAACCAGGAGTCCTCGGCCCGGTAGCCGGGGACCTCCACCACGACCCACTGGGCGAAGCGCCGGGTGCTGATGCGCAGCGACCATCCGTCCTCGGGCCCGCCCACGGCCTCGGCGCGCAGCCCGAGGTCCGCCTCGACCGGCCGCGCCTGGCCGAGCGGCAGGTACACGGCCTCGGCGACGACGGCGCCCTCGGGGTCGAGGAGGGTCACGGCCACGACGTCCTGGGCGGGTGGCGCGAAGCGGTAGGCGTAGCTCACGTCCCGGAACCCGTCCAGCATCGTCTCGGCCCGGACCGTGCACGATCCCCGGGCCGCCACGTCCACGGCACGCTCGGCCTCCTCGGTGCGGAGCTCCCCGCGGGTGAAGAGCGAGACGCGCAGCGATCCCCGGAACGACTCGGCGGTGTCGTTGATCACGTGACAGTGGAGGCCGTTGAGGCCCTCGTCGGTCACGATCAC
This sequence comes from Acidimicrobiales bacterium, assembly GCA_035515515.1. Taxonomy (GTDB): domain Bacteria; phylum Actinomycetota; class Acidimicrobiia; order Acidimicrobiales; family UBA8190; genus DATJBC01. The sequence continues at coordinate 21 of DATJBC010000244.1, read as the reverse complement.
CGTCACGGGGGCCCACACGCG
>DATJBC010000243.1:0-3214 GCA_035515515.1 Acidimicrobiales bacterium | reverse complement strand
CTCCCAGAAGATCATCCAGGGCACCGTCGGCCCGCCGGTGGCGGCCACCCCCGACAGCTGCACCCAGGACGTCCCCTCGACCTCGGCCATCACCGGCTGCACCCTGGGGGCGTCCCCCGCGGCCGACGCCGCCGCCTACCCGTGCCCGCCCACAGCGGCGCAGCAGGCGGCCGGCGACACCTGTGTGCTGGCCATCGGCGACGCCAACGGTGACCGCGCCATCGGCACGCTCCTCTTCACCGGCGAGCCCCCTCCTCCCGGCAGCACGACCACCGGCGGCCCCACCACCACTGGGGGCGCCACCACGACCACCGGCGGGGCGACGACCACCACCGAGGGCGCCACCACGACGACCGGCGGGGCGACGACCACGACCGAGGGCGCCACCACGACGACCGGCGGGGCGACGACGACCACGAGCGTCCCGCCGGGCCCGCCGTTGACCCTGAGTTCGTCTTCGGTCCAGGCCGGGAGCCCGGTCACGGTCACGGGCACTGGGTTCGCCCCTGACGAGACGGTCGACCTGGCGCTCGGCGGTCCTACCGCCATCGGCCAGACGACTTCCGACGACAACGGGAAAATCAGCGTCGCCGTCACCATCCCCTCGGGCACTAACCCCGGTACCTACGCGATCACTGCCACAGGCGAGACGAGCGGCGTCGTCGACACGGCGAACGTCACGGTCACCGCGGCCACCACGGTGGCCTTGACCGGCGCCTATGAGCTCTACTGCCCGGGCACGCCGGTGGGCGATATCGCCCTGAACGACGTGACGACCAGCGCTACCGTCACACCGGCGACGCTGACCAACGGCGCGACCTTCAACGTAACGGGGTACCAGACGAGCGTGAACCTCCCCCAGAGCCTCGCGCAGGCTGCTGCGGCCCTGACCACTCCTCCCGCAACCCCCACACTGGCGGGAACGGCCGTCGGACAGATCGACGTGACCGGCGGTACCCCGGGTTCAAAGACGACGGGCACGGAGAGCTTTAGCCTGCCCATCCCGAGCCCCGTGCCATCCGCGGGTCTCACGCTCACGGTGCCGTCGTCGCCCCTGTCGATCGGGCCCTTCACGGCACAGGGCTCCGCCATCACGGTGCAAAACGATGAGGCCACCAGCCTCACGCTGATGGTGGCCAACGCCCCACTCACGTTGACGTGCACGGCCTACGCCAACAACTCGGTGGCGTCGGGGATCGTCACGGCCGCGCCCACGGGCAAGGCGATCGCCCCCATCATCGCCATCGCCGGGGGCGGGTCGACCGCCACCACGGCGGCTCCCACACCCACCACCAAGCCGGGCTCGACGGGTACCACCAAGCCGGTGACCGCACCCTCGGGGGCCCTGGCCTTCACGGGCCCCGGCCCGGGCGTGGGCGTGATCGGCATCCTCGGTGCCGTGCTCGTCCTCATCGGCATCGCACTGTTGGTGCTGGTGGACATGCCCCGGCGCATGCTGATGCGCCTGGCCGTCGTGGCCCCGGCCCAGTGGCAGCGGATGCGCGGCATGGACGTCGCCGACCGTTTCGCTAATCTCAACCCGATGCGCTGGCGCCGTGGGCACAACGAGGGCGTTCCCGACGCGGCCGCCGCCACGACGGTGACCGCGCCCGAGGCCCCGACTGCTCCACCGGCGGCGCCGACCACGGCCACGGCCACCCGTGTGGGAGCCGGCGACCGGCTGGTCCGGACGGCTGAGGCCGGTCGCGAGCTGGCCATCACCACCAGCAAGGCCGCCATGCGAGCCGCCCACTGGCTGCTCGGGCGCTAGCCCGCCATCTGTGACGAGCTGACGGCCTGGCCGTCGCCCCCCGAGGGCGCGGTCAGGCCGTCACTCGCGTCCGGCCTTCGGGGTGGGGCCGTTCGTTCGTCGCCCCTTTGGGTTGTCCGCCCGTTGTTGTGCCCGCGGCGCGTCCGGTTCCGATACCCAGCCATCGGGTACCCCTCAGATGGGACCCGCGCGACGGGGCGAGGCAGGGATTCGGATGGAGCGCATCGACATGTACGGCCGCGGACGACTGGCACACGGACGCAGCCCCTGGTCCGGGGCGCGCCTGCGGCCGACGGGGATGGTGGTGTTCGCCACCCTCGACGAGAGGCGGCCCACGGCGCACACGCGGGTGGGGATGACGCTCCCGGTGGCGCCGGCCGTCGAGCTCCCCACCGACTGGCGGCACCGGGCGCTGCGGGGGATCGCCTGGCTCCTCGGTCGCTGAGCGCCCGTCAGCGGCGCCGGTGCAGCGCCTCGACGGCCACGCCCACCGCCAGTCCCAGCACCGCCAGCAGTCCCAGCACCAGGCCGGCGGTGAAGGCGGAGGGCCAGTAGCGCAGCTCGACGGTGTGGTGGCCGGCGGGGACGCGCGCCTGGAGCATGGTGCCCGCCAGCGGCACGAGGCGCAGGGGCCGGCCGTCCATGGTGGCGTGCCAGCCGGGCACGGCGGTGACGTGGAACTGCAGCACCGACGACGCGCTCGCCTGCACGCGTGCCTCGAGCGTGTTCGGTTGCGCTGACGTGGTCGTGACGGGCGTGCCCGTGTCGTCCGGCGTCTGCACGGCGTCGTGGGACGCCGCGGAGGCGAGCGTGACGAGCCCCGCTCCCGGCACGCGGTACAGCCCTTCGCCGCCGATGGTCGCCACGCGTTGGGTGCCCGTGGGGGCGGGCGCGCCCGGCTGCTCGAGGATGTAGCCCACGCCGTAGCGGCGGGCCACGTCGGCGGAGTCCACGGCGGGGCACAGGATGAGCGGCGCCCCCCGGGCGCTGGCGCGTGCGCCCGTGGCCGCCGCCAGGGAGCGGAACGTGTCGGCGGGCAGCATGGGGTCGTAGTCGGCCAGCTCGCGCACGCCGTAGACGTCGTTGATGTCCTGGTGCATCCCGAGCGTGGGGGGCAGGTGGCAGTCCCGGGACCCGAAGGCCACCAACGACGTGCCCACGGCGCGCTGCAGGGCCACCTCGCGTGCCGTGGGGGTGGCGAAGCTGGGGCTCGACGAGGCGAGGGGCGCACCCGCGCTCACCAGGAAGGCGGTCTCGGCCCCGAGCAGCACCGCGCCCGCCCACCACCGGGCCCGCCGGCCCTCCCCCCCGCCCGCGCCGTTCGACGGCGCCAGGTGCCGGCCGCGGCGGCGGGCGGACAGCGCCAGGAAGGCGCACACCCCGAGGCCCACGGCCACCCCGATGACCGGCCACAGGAAGCTCCGGGCCCGGATGGAGGCCTCG
>DATJBC010000242.1:0-9355 GCA_035515515.1 Acidimicrobiales bacterium | reverse complement strand
GCCGACCCGTTGGCTCTCGTGGTGGCGGACGCGGCGGCCCGGGCGGTGGAGTTCGTGGGGTTGCCCGAGGCCCAGCTCAACCTGGCCGAGGCGGTCGTCTACCTGGCCTGCGCCCCCAAGTCCAACGCCGTCACCGCCGCGCTGGGGCGGGCCCGGGCCGACGCCCGGGAGGGGCCCCGGGCCGACGTCCCCACCCACCTGCGCGACGCCAGCTACTGGGGGGCCAAGGGCATCGGCCACGGCGAGGGCTACGTGTACCCCCACGACGACCCCCGCGGGTGGGTGGAACAGGAGTACCGTCCTGCGCAGATCGCCGACCACGTCTACTACGAGCCCAGCGACCACGGGGCCGAGCCCGCCCTGGCGGAGGGCCTCCGTCGCCGGCGCCACCCCCGCGACGGCACCTCCCCCGGCGACGGCCCCGCCCACCAAGGACACGGAGAAGACCGACACTCGTGAGCACCACGACGTCCGCGTGCCTCGCCGGGGCGCCCGGGTGATGCGCCACGGCCCGCCCCGCCACCGCCGCCCGCGCCGGGCGCGGCCGGCGGGGACCCGCAGACGCCGCGCCCGACGGCTGCGGGCCGTCCTGGCCGCGCTGGCGGGCCTGGGGGCGGCCGGCGCGGCCGTGGGCATGGCGAGCGCCTCGACGCCCGCCGCCGGCGCCCGGGGGACGCGCGCCTGGGTGCGCGACGCCCCGAGCGCGCCCCGCCTGCCGCGCCACAGCACGGCGCTGCGGTCGGTGCCGGGCGGCACCGGCATGCGGGTGGACGTCGTCCTCAAGCCGCGCGATCCGGCCGCCCTGGAGGCCTTCGACGCCGCCGTGTCGACCCCGGGGAGCGCGCGCTTTCGCCACTACCTCGCCCCCGGGGACTTCGCCGCCGCCTTCGGGCCGGCCCCCTCGGTGACGGCGTCGGTGCGCAGCTGGCTGGCCGGGCGGGGGCTGGCGGTGGGGGCCACCTCCCCCGACGGGCTGCTCGTGCCGGTCACGGGGACGGCCGACCAGATGAGCCGGGCCTTCGACGTGGGCCTGGAGCAGTACCGGCTGCCCACCGGGCGCGTGGCCCGGGCCCCCACCGAGGCCCCCCTCGTCCCGGGGGCGCTGGCCGACGACCTCTACGGCGTGGTGGGGCTGGACGACGTGACCCTGCCGGTGCCGGAGCTGGCCTGGCCCACGGGCGGGCCCGGCGCGCGGGACGCCGCGCCCGCCGGCCCCGCCGCCGCGCCCCGGACGGCCGCCGCGCCCCACGCCGTGCCGGCGCACGTCGCCGGGCCGGTGGCCAGCGCGGGCTGCGACGCCTCCATCGACGGCAGCTCCCGCAGCAACGGCGCCCTCACCGCCGACCAGCTGGCCCAGGCGTACTCGTTCTCGGACGTCTACGCCGACGAGGAGGGTGCCGGCACCACGGTGGGCGTCTACGAGCTCGAGCCCTACTCGAGCGCCGACATCACCATGTTCGAGGACTGCTACTCGCCGGCCATCACCACGGTGCCCACGGGGGTGAGCGTCGACTTCGCCTCGGTGCACAGCGGCCCGCAACAGGGCGAGGCGGCCCTCGACACGGAGATGGTCATCGGGATGGCCCCGCAGGCGAGCGTGAAGGTCTACGTGGGGCCCAACGGCGGGGCGGGCCCGGTGGACACCTACGACGCCATGGCGCAGGACGGCTCGCTCGACGTCATCACCACGAGCTGGGGCCAGTGCGAGCCCCAGACGCCGCCGGCGGTGCTCGACGCCGAGTCGGCCATCTTCCAGGAGGCGGTGGCGGGCGGCAAGACCGTCACGGCGGCGGCGGGCGACGCCGGGTCCGAGGACTGCTTCGTCTTCCCCAGCTCGCGCGACACCAGCCTGCAGGTGGACGACCCCGCCAGCGAGCCCTGGGTGACCGGCGTGGGCGGTACCACCCTCGAGGCCCTGGGCCCCGCGCCCAGCGAGACGCCGTGGAACCACGGCGTCTTCGCCGGCACGGGCGGCGGCGGCGTCTCCACGTCGTGGGTCATGCCGTCCTGGCAGCTCGGCCCCGGGGTGCAGAGCCCCTACACCAAGGCCCGTGACGCCTTCACCGGGGCCAACCCCTGTCCCATCGCCGCCGGCGGCGCCGGGTCGTGCCGCGAGGTCCCCGACGTGGCCGCCGACGCCGACCCGGCCACCGGGTTCGCGGTGGCCTTCGACGGCCAGTGGGTGAAGATCGGCGGGACCTCCATGGCGGCCCCGCTGTGGGGGGCGTTGGCCGCCCTCGCCGACCAGGGCCAGCCCTCGACGGTGGGCTTCATGGACCCCGCCCTCTACGAGGCGGGGTGCCAGGGCGGCGGCTCCTTCAACGACGTCACCGTGGGCGACAACGAGCCCGCCGGCTCGGCCCCGAGCGACCCGCCGGCCACCCCGTCGGGCCCGTACTACCCGGCCACGGGGGGCTACGACATGGCCAGCGGGCTGGGCACCCCCGACGCCGGCACGCTGGTGGGCGCCCTGCGCGCCCCGCCCGGGCCGGTGTGCCCCACGGCCACGGCGCTGTCGGCGGGGTCGGGGCCCGCCGGCGGGGGCACGGTGGTCACGGTGTCGGGCTCGAACCTGGCCGGGGTCACGGGGGTGTCCTTCGGCCCCGGGAACGCGGCGACGGTCCTGGCGCGCTCGTCGTCGTCGGTGACGGTGGTGGCCCCGCCCTCGCCCACGGGCGGCTGGGACGACGCCGACGTGTTCGTGGCGTCGGGGGCCGACGTCCTCGGCTACGACGGCAGCCTGCCCTTCCAGTACGTGGGGGCGCGCGGCTACTGGCTGGTGGCCTCCGACGGCGGCATCTTCTCCTTCGGGCAGGTGGGCTTCCACGGGTCGATGGGGGGCCACCGCCTCAACCAGCCCATCGTGGGGATGGCGCCCACGGCCTCGGGCCAGGGCTACTGGGAGGTGGCCTCCGACGGCGGGATCTTCTCCTTCGGCGACGCCCGCTTCCTGGGATCGACGGGGGGCATCCGCCTCGTCAAGCCCGTGGTGGCCATGGCGCCCACCCCCGACGGGCGCGGCTACTGGCTGGTGGCCTCCGACGGCGGCATCTTCGCCTACGGCGACGCCGGGTTCTTCGGCTCCATGGGCGGCCAGCGCCTCAACCAGCCCATCGTGGGCATGACGCCCACCCCCGACGGGCGCGGCTACTGGGAGGTGGCCTCCGACGGCGGCATCTTCTCCTTCGGCGACGCCCGCTTCCTGGGATCGACGGGCGGCATCCGCCTGAACAAGCCCGTGGTGGGCATGGCTGCCACCCCCGACGGGGCCGGCTACTGGCTGGTGGCCTCCGACGGCGGCATCTTCGCCTACGGCGACGCCCCCTTCGACGGCTCCACCGGCGGCATCCGCCTGGCCCGGGCCATCGTGGGCATGGCGCCCACCCCCGACGGCCACGGGTACTGGCTGGTGGCCTCCGACGGGGGGGTCTTCGCCTACGGGGGCCGCTACGGCGGCTTCTTCGGATCCACCGGTGGCATCCGCCTGGTGAAGCCCGTGGTGGGCATGGGAGCGCCCTGAGGCACGCCCCTCCCCGGGGCCCCACGGCGCGGGCTCCCCGGGGGGCGCCGCGCGGGCCCAACCCGTAGGATGGTCCGGCCATGACCGCCGACCACGTCGCCGTGCTGGTGGCCGCGGGCGCCGCCGCGGTCGCCGCCCTGGTGCTCGTGGGCGTGGTGGTGGTGCTGAGCAGGCGGGTGCGCCAGCTGGGGGAGGCGCTCGAGGACCTGCGCCAGGAGACCGTCCCCCTCGTGCGCGACGCCCGCGTGGTGGTGGACCAGGCGGCCACCGAGATGGTGCGCGTGGGCGACGTGCTGGAGTCGACCGAGGCCGTGTCGGCCACCGTCGACTCGGCCTCGCGCCTCGCCTACCGGGCCCTGGCCAACCCCGTGGTCAAGGTGCTCGCCTACAGCACCGGCCTGGGCAGCGCCCTGCGCCGCCTGGTGGGCCGCCGCCCCGCGTCCCCGGCGAGGGGCGGGGCGTCGCCCGCCACGGCGCGCCCCGCCGCCACCCTTGCGCCGCGGCGCCCCGCGCCGGGGCCCGGGGGGCGGGGCCCGGCGCGGGCCGGCGAGCGCCCCCGCCGCCGCGACCGGCGCCACGCCCGGGCGGCGCGGTGACGACGCCGTGATGCGCCGCCCCGTGTGGTTGGCGGCCGGGGCCGCGCTGGGCGCGGGCGGCACGGTGTGGGCGCGGCGCCGCCTCGACCGGCTGTCGCGCCGCATGCGGCCCGGGTCGGTGGGCACCGAGATCGCGTCCATGGTGGACCGCACCCGCCGGGGGGCCTCCCACCGGGTGCGCGACGCGCTGTCGGCGGGTCGCGCCGACGCGCAGCGCCGCCAGGACGAGCTGTGGCACCAGCTCTCGGCGCGCCACGAGGCGCCGCGCTGAACGCCGCGCACCGGGGGGCCGCGCCGCCCCCGGCGTGAATGCGCTGGTCAGCGCCCTAATCCCCGGCGCCCCTCGCACGGCCGGCGGGCAGGCGGCCGGTAGGATCGCACGATGATGGACGCCAACGGACTGCGCTCGACGTTCACCGGTTTCTTCGCGTCGCGCGGCCACAGCGTCGTCCCCTCGGCGAGCCTCATCCCGCACGACCCCACCGTGCTGTTCACCATCGCCGGCATGGTGCCCTTCAAGCCCTACTTCACCGGGGAGGAGGTGCCCCCCTTCCGGCGGGCGACCTCGGTGCAGAAGTGCTTCCGCACCGTCGACATCGACAACATCGGCACCGACGAGCGCCACTGCACGTTCTTCGAGATGCTGGGCAACTTCAGCTTCGGGGACTACTTCAAGGAGCTGGCCATCCCCATGGCCTGGGAGCTGTTGACCGAGGCGCTCGGGGTCGACGCCGAGCGCCTGTGGGTCACGGTGTTCGAGACCGACGACGAGGCCCGCGCCCTGTGGCTCGACGGCGTGGGCGTGCCCGAGGCCCGGGTGCAGCGCCTGGGGGCGGCCGACAACTTCTGGCAGATGGGCGACACCGGGCCCTGCGGGCCGTGCTCGGAGCTGTTCTTCGACCGCGGCCCCGAGCACGGCGAGGACGGGGGCCCCGCCTTGGGGGGCGCCGACCGCTTCGTGGAGATCTACACGCTGGTGTTCATGCAGCACGACCGCCAGGCCGACGGCACGCTGGCGGACCTGCCCTTCAAGGGCATCGACACGGGCGCGGGCCTGGAGCGCAACCTCCCCGTGCTCCAGGGCGTGGGGTCGATCTTCGAGACCGACGTGTTCCGGCCCGTGCTGGCGGTGGCCGAGGAGGTCACCGGGACCCGCTACGGCGAGGAGCACCGCGCGGACGTGTCGCTGCGCATCCTGGCCGACCACGGCCGGGCCATGGCCATGCTGGTGGGCGACGGCGTGGTGCCCTCCAACGACGGCCGGGGGTACGTGCTGCGCCGCGTCATCCGCCGCACCGTGCGGCGCGCCCTGCAGCTGGGCACGCTCGAGGAGGTGACCCCCCGCCTGGTGGCGGCGGTGGCGGCCGTGCTGGGCGCGGCCTACCCGGTGCTCGGCGACGAGCTCGACCGCATCCAGGAGACGGTCGAGCGCGAGGAGGGCGCCTTCCGGCGCACCCTCGACGCCGGCTCCGCCATGCTCGAGGAGGTGCTGAAGGCGGGCACCGACCCCGTGCCCGGCGACGTGGCCTTCAAGCTGCACGACACCCACGGCTTCCCCATCGAGCTCACCATGGAGATGGCCGCCGAGGAGGGCGTGGCCGTCGACACCGAGGGCTTCGAGCGCGAGATGGCCGCCCAGCGCGAGCGGGCCAAGGCCGACGCCCGCCGCCACCGCCAGGCCCTGGGCGAGGAGGCCGCCTACCGCCAGCTCCTCGACGAGGGCGGCCCCACCCGCTTCACCGGCTACGAGCACTACGAGGAGCCCGCCACGGTGGTGGCCGTGCTGGCGGGGGAGAAGCCCAACACGGCCGAGATCGTCCTCGACCGCACCCCCTTCTACGCCGAGGCGGGCGGGCAGGTGGGGGACCGGGGCGTGATCACCACGCCCACGGGCCGGGCCGTGGTGCACGACACCCAGGCCGTGCTCCCCGGCCTCATCGTGCACCGCGCCACCGTGGAGGGTGACGTGCTCGCCGGGCAGGACGCCCTGGCGGTGATCGACGCGCCGCGGCGCGAGGCGACGCGCCGCAACCACACCGGCACCCACCTCCTGCACGGCGCGCTGCGCCAGGTGCTCGGTGACCACGTGCGCCAGCAGGGGTCGATGGTGGCGCCCGACCGGCTGCGTTTCGACTTCTCGCACGCCAAGGGGGTGCGGCCCGAGGAGCTCCAGGAGGTGGCCGACGCCGCCAACGCCGACGTCCTCACCGACGCGGCCGTCGAGGTGATCGAGACGTCGAAGGCCGAGGCCGACGCCCTGGGCGCGCTGGCGTTCTTCGGAGACAAGTACGGCGACCGGGTTCGCGTGGTGCGGGCCGGGACGCACTCCATCGAGCTGTGCGGGGGGACCCACGTCGGCACCCTGGGCATGATCGGCCCCATCACCGTGGTGTCGGAGGGGTCCATCGGCTCCAACACGCGCCGCATCGAGGCGGTGACGGGGGCGACGTCGCTCGCCCTGGCGGGCGAGAACCGGCGCGCCCTCGACGAGGCCGCCCGGCTGCTGCGGGTGGAGCCGTCCGGGGTGGTCGACGCCCTGCAGAAGCTGCTCGACCGCCAGCGCCAGGCCGACAAGGAGCTGCAGCGCCTGCACGGCGCGCGGCTCGACGAAGACGCCGCCCGCCTGGCCGACGGCGCCGGGGACGGCGCCGTCGTGCACCGTGAGGACGGCCGGGCACCCGACCAGTTGCGCGCCCTGGCCCAGGCGGTGCAGCGGCGCGGCCCCAAGGTCGTGGTGGTGGCGGGGTCCCCCGACGGGGCCAAGGCGTCGGTGGCGGTGGCCTCGGGCGACCCCGGGCTGGACGCCGCCGCCTTCGTCAAGGAGCTGGCCCAGCTGGTGGGGGGCGGCGGGGGCGGGTCGGCCGAGGTGGCCGTGGCCGGGGGCTCCGACGTCGCCCGGCTCGACGCCCTCCTGGCCGAGGCGCGCCGGCGCCTGGAGGTGTCCTGAGCCCCGGCCGCGTGGTCGGCATCGACCTGGGTGAGCGCCGCATCGGGGTGGCGGTCTCCGACTCGGCCGGCACCCTGGCGTCGCCCCGCGCCACCATCGAGCGCAGCGGCGACCCCGACGCCGATCGCGCCGCCGTGGTGGCGGTGGTGGACGAGGCCGGTGCCGCCACCGTCGTGGTGGGCCTGCCCCTGCGCATGGACGCCCGGGCGGGGCCGGCGGCGCGCGCCGCCCAGGCGGAGGCCGACGCCCTGGCCGACGCCCTGGCGTCGCGCCGGGTGACGGTGGAGACCTTCGACGAGCGGCTCACCACCGTGAGCGCGGCCCGGTCCCTGGCCGACGCCGGGCACCCGGCGCGCCGCCAGCGGGGCCGCATCGACCAGGCCGCCGCGGCGGTGATGCTCCAGGCGTGGCTCGACCGGCGGGCGGGAGGCCGCGGTGCCTGAGGCCCGGCCGGGCGCCCGGACCGAGCCGGCCACGGGCCTCGACGCGGGCGCGGCCCTCGACACCCGCGCCGACACCGACGCCGGCACCACCGGGGCGGGCGCCCCGGAGCCGGGCGGGGCGCCGCGCCACGGGGGGCGGGGCCGCGGGGGGCGGGGCCGTGGCGGCGGGGGGGCGGGACGCGGCGGCCGGGCCATGGGCGCCGCCCGCAACCACCCGGTGCGGAGCGCCGTGGCGCTGTTCGTCGTGGTGGTGCTGGGCGTCCTCACCGGGGGGGTGGTGTGGTACGAGGGGCAGGTCGACCCCGGCCCGGCCGGCGCCCGCACCGTGGTGACGGTGGACGACGGGTCGTCGCTGGGCGCCGTCACCGCCGATCTCGTGCGCCAGGGCGTGATCCACAGCGGCCTGGCCTTCCGCCTGTACCTGGCCCTGCACGGCACCCCCGTCGTCCGGCCGGGGGGTTACCTGTTGCGCAAGAACGACTCCTTCGGGGCGCTGCGCAGCGCGCTGGCCGGCGGCCCCGACGTGTACGCCGTCGACGTCCTGCCCGGCTTCACCGTGAGCGAGGTGGCCCAGCGCGTGGGCCTGGTGCCCGGGCACGACGGCGCCCACTTCCTGTCGCTGCTCAGCTCGGGCGCGGTGCGCTCGCCCTACGAGCCGGCGGGGTCCACCAACGTCGACGGCCTGCTCGGCACGGGCGTCTACCTCGTGGTGCCCGGGGAGTCCGACGCGCAGCTGCTCGGCGCCATGGTCGACCGCTTCGACGCCCTGGCCCGGCGCGTGGGGCTCACGAGCGGGGCGGCCGCCCTGGGCGTCACCCCCTACCAGGCGGTCACGGTGGCCTCCATCGTGCAGAAGGAGGGCGTCTACCCGAAGAACCTGGGCAAGGTGGCGCGCGTCGTCTACAACCGCCTGGCCCGGGGCAAGGCCCTGCAGATGGACTCCACCGTGCTCTACTCCGAGCACCGCGACGGCGGCCCCGTGACCCCGGCCGACCTGGCGCTCAACACGCCCTACAACACCTACCTGCACGCCGGACTCACGCCCACGCCGATCGCCTTCCCCTCCCAGGGCGCGCTGCAGGCGGCCCTGCACCCGACGCCGGGCGACTGGCTGTACTTCGTGGTGGTGTCCAAGGACGGCACCGAGGCCTTCTCCGACACCCTGGCGGGCCAGCTGGCCAACGAGCGCCTGGCCCAGAGCCGGGGCCTGGGGTAGCGGTGGCACGCCGTGCGTCGCCTGGGGGCACCGGCCGGGGGGCACGCTGGCCCACGGGGGCGTCGCGCGTCGTCGGGGTGATCGGCGACCCCGTGGCGCACTCGCTGTCGCCCCAGCTGCACAACGCCGCCTTCGACGCCATGGGCATCGACTGGGTGTCGGTGGCCTTCCCCGTGCCCGCCGGGCGCGGGGCCGCCGCCCTGGCGGCCATGGGCGCGCTCGGTATCGCCGGGCTGTCGGTGACCATGCCCCACAAAGACGACGCCTTCGCGGCGGTGGACGAGACGAGCGACGTGGCCCGTCGCCTGGGGGCCGTGAACTGCGTCACGCGACGCGGCGAGGTGCTCGTGGGCGACTCCACCGACGGCGCCGGGTTGCTCGAGTCCCTGCGCCGGGCGTGCGGCTTCGACCCCCGGGGCCGGCGCTGCCTGGTGGTGGGGGCGGGGGGCGCCGCCCGGGCCGTGGTGCTGGCCCTCGCCGACGCCGGGGCGAGCGAGGTCGTGGTGCTCAACCGCACCCCGGGACGCGCCCGGCGGGCGGCCGAGCTGGCGGGCGGGGCCGGCCGGGTGGGCGCCCAGGGCGACGTGCCGGGCGCCGAGCTGGTGGTGCAGGCCACCCCCCTGGGCATGGCCC